>NZ_JBHWJK010000002.1:101372-103925 GCF_042731455.1 Streptomyces sp. NPDC059852
TTTTGGTGGTGTGCTGTACGGTGGGGGGCCCCCCCCCCACCCGGGGACGGGCCCACCGACGTCTCGGCGCGATGCCGGGGCCGACTCAGCCGCCCAGGATCTCGCGGGCGAGCTTCGCCGTCTCGGTCGGGGTCTTGCCGACCTTGACGCCCGCGGCCTCCAGGGCCTCCTTCTTCGCCTGGGCGGTGCCGGACGAACCGGAGACGATGGCGCCGGCGTGGCCCATGGTCTTGCCCTCGGGCGCGGTGAAGCCCGCGACGTAGCCGACGACCGGCTTGGTCACGTTCTTCGAGATGTACTCCGCGGCACGCTCCTCGGCGTCGCCGCCGATCTCACCGATCATGACGATCAGGTCGGTGTCGGGGTCGGCCTCGAACGCGGCGAGCGCGTCGATGTGCGTGGTGCCGATGATCGGGTCGCCACCGATGCCGACGGCCGTCGAGAAGCCGATGTCACGCAGCTCGTACATCATCTGGTACGTCAGCGTGCCGGACTTCGAGACCAGGCCGATGCGGCCCGGCTTCGTGATGTCGCCGGGGATGATGCCGACGTTCGAGCCGCCCGGGGTGATGATGCCGGGGCAGTTCGGGCCGATGATCCGGGTCTTGTTGCCCTTCTTGCCGGCGTACGCCCAGAAGGCGGCCGAGTCGTGCACCGCGATGCCCTCGGTGATCACGACGGCCAGCGGGATCTCGGCGTCGATGGCCTCGACGACCGCGTCCTTGGTGAACTTCTCCGGCACGAAGATGACGGTGACGTTGGCGCCGGTCTTCTCGATGGCCTCCTTGACGGTCCCGAAGACGGGTACCTCGGTGCCGTCGAAGTCCACGGTCTGACCCGCCTTGCGCGGGTTCACGCCGCCCACGACGTTGGTGCCGTCACCGAGCATGAGCTTGGTGTGCTTCATGCCCGTGGCGCCGGTCATGCCCTGGACGATGACCTTGCTGTCCTTGTTGAGCCAGATAGCCATGGTGTGTTGTGTCCTCGTCCTGAGTGCTTACTTGGCGGCGTGGGCCAGCTCGGCGGCCTTGTCGGCCGCGCCGTCCATGGTGTCGACGCGCTGAACCAGCGGGTGGTTGGCGTCGGTGAGGATCTGCCGGCCGAGCTCGGCGTTGTTGCCGTCGAGGCGGACGACGAGCGGCTTGCTGACGTTCTCGCCGCGGTCCTCGAGCAGCTTCAGGGCCTGGACGATGCCGTTGGCGACCTCGTCACAGGCGGTGATGCCACCGAAGACGTTGACGAAGACGGACTTGACGTCCGGGTCGCCAAGGATGATCTCGAGGCCGTTGGCCATGACCTGGGCGGAGGCGCCACCGCCGATGTCCAGGAAGTTGGCCGGCTTGACGTTGCCGTGCTTCTCACCGGCGTACGCGACGACGTCCAGGGTGCTCATGACGAGACCCGCGCCGTTGCCGATGATGCCGACCTCGCCGTCGAGCTTGACGTAGTTGAGGTTCTTCTCCTTGGCGGCGGCCTCGAGCGGGTTCGCCGCGGCCTTGTCGTGGAGCTCCTCGTACTCGGGGTGACGGAACTCGGCGTTGTCGTCGAGCGACACCTTGCCGTCCAGGGCGATGACCTCGCCGGAGGCGACCTTCGCGAGCGGGTTGACCTCGACGAGGAGGGCGTCCGACTTGATGAAGGTGTCCCACAGCTTGATCAGGACGTTGGCGACCTTGTCCGCGACCTCCGCCGGGAACTTGGCGGCCTCGACGATCTCGCGGGCCTTGGCCTCGTCCACGCCGTCGATCGCGTCGATCGCGATCTTGGCGACGGCCTCCGGACGGGTGGCCGCCACCTCCTCGATCTCCATGCCGCCCTCGACGGACGCGATGGAGAGGAAGGTGCGGTTGGCACGGTCGAGGAGGAAGGAGACGTAGTACTCCTCCAGGATCTCCGGGGCCGTCTCGGCGATCATCACCTTGTGGACCGTGTGGCCCTTGATGTCCATGCCGAGGATGTCGGTCGCACGGGCCACGGCCTCGTCCGCGCTCGCGGCCAGCTTCACGCCGCCGGCCTTGCCGCGGCCACCGACCTTCACCTGGGCCTTGACGACGGACTTGCCACCGAGACGCTCGGTGGCTGCGCGGGCCGCCTCAGGCGTGTCGATGACTTCACCGGCCAGCACCGGTACATCGTGCTTGGCGAAGAGGTCCCTCGCCTGGTACTCGAACAGGTCCACGCGCTTCCGTCCCTATCAGTGATCTCGCGGTTCGTTGGATGCGTGGGCGTGCCGCGAAGGGCAACGTGACGTCCGCTCTGTCACAAGGGAGGCGCACACGGTGTCCGAGCGCGCGGCATGTCCGTCTCGCAGGTTATCGCCGCCGGGCGGACCTCTCTAAATCGCATCTCACACGTGAGCGGTGATACCTGTCACATGATGCCGCGATCGGTGGATATCACTGGCACGGCGTGCCGAACGCGTGGACGAAGGGGAGGGACCGCATCGGGTTGGGGTTGACCCGATGCGGCCCCCTGAACAGCCCGGAAGCGGCGGAAGAGGGCCGCTTCGGTGGGCCCTGGCCGGGGTGATCCCCACCCCAATGGGGATCACCC
>NZ_JBHWJK010000002.1:103935-415857 GCF_042731455.1 Streptomyces sp. NPDC059852
CGCCGCGGGGGGGCTACACCCCCCACATGGGCTCAACCCCCCGGCCGGTCCGCGGGGCCCGGACCCGAACGACCGACGGCTTTCGGCCGTCCGGGTCCGTCCACCCGCGAGTCGGATGGCCGGCGTTCTTGATGACGCCGGGGGTTGCGCCGGGGGGTGCTGCGCAGGCTGTGCGGGCCGTGCGCCGGCGCCGACCGGGGCGCTCGTGCCGGCCGGGGCGCCGGCCCACGGCCTGGGTGCTGCCGGTGTGGGCCTGACGCCGGGGCACGGGCGCCTCACGGTGGCGTCGTCGCCGGTAGCGCGGGGCGGGAGCGCGGGCGGGGTCGTGCCGGGCGGCGATCGGGGCCACGGGGCTGCGGTGCCGTCGACGCGGTACCACGGGCCGCAGGCCGGGAGCCGCGAGCTGTGACGCGGCGCGCCGCGGCAGCGAGCCGCTCGGCGACCGGGTGGGCCCGGGCAGACCGGCAGGCCGTACGGCGTCGGCTAGGCGGGCGACACCGGTACGTCCCCGTACCGGTCCCGTGTCTCGTCCGCCTCCGCCCGGACGGCGGCGCCGGGCACCAGTCGCACCGGAACCCGGCCGTACTCCACGGACACCGCGTGGGCGTCCGCGCACCGGGGACCGTTGTTGTCGCCGCTCGAGCGGCTGCCCGGCACCCCGGCCGGGTGATCCGCCGGTCCCTGCCGCACGGGGCCGTATCCGAACCGTGCGTCCGGCTGCGCGGCGACGGCGTCCATGGCGCCGGACGCCATCTCGTCCGCGCCGGTCCGGACGCGGGCGGCGAGTGACTGGGCGCCGTGCGGGTCGCCCCAGGGGCCGTACACACCGGGCGATCCCTCGCCGGTACGTCCCGTGCGGTCCCGCTGGTCCCCCGGCTCCTCCGCGGCGGGCTTGTGCTCCGGGGCGGTCTCTTCGGGGGCGGGCGGTGCCGGCCGGTCCGGGACATCGGGACGGTCGGGGTTGCCGGGGTTGCCGGGGTTGTCGGGGAGAGCGGGCAGGCTGGGCGGTTCGGCCGTGGGCGGGTCCGGCAGGCCGGGCACCTCCACACCGGGCCAGTCCGGTGTCCCGGGCGGTGTCGGTGCGGGCGTCGGTGACGTGACCGGGAGGGCAGGCGGCGGGGGCAGCTCCTTCCGCACCTCGGTGAGTACACCGGAGACCGTTTGCTCGACCGTCCGCGTCACGTCCTCGGTCACGGTCCTGACGAGGTCGCGCACGGGCGACGCCACCGAAGTCGCGGGCGGAGCCACCTCCCGGCTCACCACCGGCAGCGTCACCTTGTCGCCGCCCGCACCCTCCGCCGCGTCGGCCCGCTCCCCGCAGAGGAGGCCGAGCACGAACAGGCCCCCGACGAGCAGCACCAACTGGAGCACGCGCGGTGCGGCACCCGGTGAGGCGGCGGGCCGGGACACGGTGGCGGTCCTCCCGTGGGGGTGGGCGAAGGACAGGGGACGCCGGGTGTATGCGCTTACGGAACACGCCACACCGCTGGCGGAACGCCGATCCTCGCACGCCCCTCCCGAGGTCGCGCAAGCCCTCGGTGACCGATGGGCGCGCATGTCCGTTTTGCTGCCCGGAGTCCACGAGCGGCGGCCCGCGGTCCCGCCGGTGACGGCCCGCCATCTCGCCGATGACGACCCGTCAGGGGGTGTCCGGCACCGGGATCGCACGCTTCTCGATGGCCGCCGCCATCACCTCCGGGAACAGGTCGGGCGTGCAGGCGAAGGCCGGCGCGCCCAACGCCGCGAGCGCCGCCGCGTGTTCACGGTCGTAGGCGGGCGCCCCTTCGTCGGACAGCGCCAGCAGCGCCACGAACTGCACCCCCGACGCCTTCATCGCCGCGACCCGCTTGAGCATCTCGTCGCGTATGCCGCCCTCGTACAGGTCGCTGATCAGCACCACCACCGTCTCGGCGGGCCGGGTGATCTGCGACTGGCAGTAGGCGAGCGCCCGGTTGATGTCCGTGCCGCCGCCGAGCTGGGTGCCGAAGAGGACGTCGACGGGATCGTCCAGCTGGTCGGTCAGGTCGACCACCGCCGTGTCGAAGACGACGAGCCGGGTGTCGATGGACCGCATGGACGCCAGCACGGCCCCGAACACCGACGCGTACACCACGGACGCCGCCATCGACCCGGACTGGTCGATGCAGAGGACGACCTCCTTCTTCACCGACTGCGAGGCCCGCCCGTAGCCGATGAGCCGCTCCGGCACGATCGTGCGGTACTCGGGCAGATAGTGCTTGAGGTTGGCCGCGATCGTCCGGTTCCAGTCGATGTCGTGGTGGCGGGGCCGGTTGATCCGGGCGCTGCGGTCGAGGGCGCCGGTGAGGGTCGCGCGGGTGCGGGTGGCGAGCCGCTTCTCCAGGTCCTCGACGACCTTGCGCACGACGGCCCGGGCCGTCTCCTTCGTGGTCTCCGGCATGGCCCGGTTGAGCGAGAGGAGCGTGCCGACGAGGTGCACGTCGGCCTCGACCGCCTCCAGCATCTCCGGTTCCAGCAGGAGCGTGGACAGACCGAGCCGGTCGATGGCGTCGCGCTGCATGACCTGGACGACGGAGGACGGGAAGTAGGTCCGGATGTCGCCCAGCCAGCGGGCCACGGACGGTGCCGACGCGCCGAGCCCCGCGGAGCGGTCCTTGCCCGTCTGCTTCTTGTCTCCTCTGCCGTAGAGCGCGGTGAGCGCTCCGTCCATCGCGGCGTCCTTGCCGGAGAGCGCGCAACCGGTGCCGTCGGCGTCGTCCCCGCCCAGCACCAGCCGCCAGCGGCGCAGCCGCTCGCTCGCCGGGTCCCTCAGTTCGGTCGTCATCAGCGTGTCCCCCTTCGACATCGTTCCCGCCACCGGTTCGTCCGCGTGCTCCCCTCGCGGCCCCTGCGTGCCGCCCGCTGCGTCACCGTCACGCCCTCTCGCAGCCCCTGCGCGCCGCCCCCTGCGTCACCGCCACGCCCCCCATGCACCCCGTGCGCCGGCACCTGCCTCATCGCCGCGCCCCCTCGTGGTGCCGACGCTCCCACAGCGGCATCACCAGCACCGTCCGGGGCGCCGCCGCCCTTCCCTGGGCCGGGGTCCGGCGCGGCAGCCGCGCCGCACTCGTCGTCCCGGGGCCGGCGTGCTCCCCGCGCTCCAGCAGTCCCTCGGTCGTCATCCCGTCGCCCCCACCAGGTCACCGGCGGCGGGGCGGCCGCGCCCGGCGGCCCCGTCCTCCGTCCCGTCCAGTCCCAGCAGCAGGCGTACGACCGGCACCACCGCGTCCGCCCGCTCGAGATCCAGCTCGTCGGCGAAGCCGGGTATGCCGCCCCCGGAGGTGCCCACGCCCTGCCGCTCCCCCGGTCCGCGCCGGACCAGCTCGCCGAGCGTGCGCCGGACGCCCGGCTCGTACGCCGAGAAGGTGCGCCGCAGCAGCGGCAGCACGTCGGTGAACGCCTCCGCCGGCACGCCCGTCAGCCAGGTGTCGACCAGGCCGAGCAGCCGCTCGTCGTGCACCAGGAGCATCCCGCCGCCGGACCCCCCGCCGACGAAACCCTCGATCCACGCCGCCGCGTCCCCCGGCGGAGTCCCCGGCGACAACGCCAGCCCCATCAGCCGCGCGGCGTCCTCCTGCCGCAGCTCCCCGTCGTCCAGGAGCAACCGCACCGCGCGGCCCCTGATGACGCCGGGCACGGTGTCCCGGCCGCACAGCACCCGCAGCACCCCGTGCCAGCGCGGCCGCATCCCGGTCACCGCGTCCCCGAGCAGCCCCAGGGCCCCGTGCACCGCGTCCACATGGCGCCGCATCTCGTCCGCCGCATCGGTGTCGAGGCCGACGCAGGCCGGGGGGAGGCCGACGAAGACACGCTCGGCGAGTCCGGCCGCCACCTCCGCGAGCGCGCCGGTGTCGGTGCCGCGGACGTCGCCGTACCGCAGGGAGCGCACCAGCGCCGGCAGGGCCTGCGCGAGATGCCCGACGTCCGCGTCGAGTGCCGCCCGGTCGGCCAGGACGCCCATCACCACCGGCAGCGCGTCCGGCAGGTCCGCCAGCAGGCAGCGCTCCGCGAGCGCCGTGACGTCGGCGAGCCCTTGCGCGGCGACCGCGTCGGCCTCCGCCTTGGCGGTGGCCGCGGCGAGCACCGTGGTCCCCCACACGCCGGCCTCGGCGACCCGCACCGCCAGCTCCGGCTCCCAGCGCAGCCGCCATGTCTCCCGGAAGGTCCCGGTGCTTCCCCGCGACGCGGCCGGCTCGCCCCACGCCACACCGAGCAGCCGCAGCCGGTGCAACAGCCTGCTGCGCTCGGCGTCGTTCTCCTTGCGCAGGTCGAGTTCCAGCTCCCGCTCGAGCGCCTCCGGCCTGAGCCGCAGCCGGCGCTGGATCCGGTCCAGGTCCCGCTGGAGCGGCACGGCCGGGGCCGCCTCCGGCACCTCCCCCAGCACATCGCCGACGACCAGCCGGTCCCGGATCAGCTCCAGCGGCACGTCGGAGCCCTCGCACATCACCGCGCGGATCGCGTCGGTGGTCTCGCTCAGCCCCGGCAGCGGGCGGCCGCGCATCGCCGCCAGCGTCTCCGCGAGGCGGACCGCCTCGATGACGTGCGCCGAGGAGACGATGCGGTCCTCCTCGCGCAGCAGTCCGGCCACCTTCGTCATCCAGCGCTCGACGGGCCGGTCGGGCGCGCCGAACAGATGCCCGTACCACCCCGGCGAGTCGATGCCCGCGCCGTAGCCGCTGGCGCGGGCCAGCCTGCGGTGCGTCCACGGCACCCAGGTCATCTCGGCCTTGACCTTGGGCAGCCCCTTCAGCAGCGCCTTGTCGGCGGTGACCGTGCTCTTCCGCCGCAGCGCGGGCACATGCCACGCCCCGCACACGACGGCCACGTCGTCCCCGAACTCGCGCTGGGCGGCGCGCACCTGGAGGCGCATGTACGCCTCGCGCACCAGATCACGGTCGTGTCCGCCGCTTCCGTACACCTCCCGCAGGGCGGCCATGGCCTCCTCCAGCCCCTGGAAGGGCGCGAACACGTCCCCGCCGGCCGTGCCCCGGTGCTCGACGACGTCCTCCCACCAGCGCTCGGGATCGTCGTAGCCGGCGGTCTCGGCGAGCACGGCGAGGGGATCGACGCGGACGTCGGCCGCGGTGTCCCCGGCGGCGGCCTCCGTGTCCTCCGTGCCCTCCTGGCCTTCCTGCCGGGCAGTCGCTTCGGGCTCCGTTTCGCCGTCCCTGTGCCACGCCAGGGTGTGCGTGGCGGGCAGGTCGATGAAGCGGGCCGGGACCTGGTGCTCCAGGGCCCAGCGGAGGGCCACCCACTCCGGTGAGAACTCGGCGAGCGGCCAGAACGCCGAGCGGCCGGGCTCGTCCACGGCGTGGGCGAGGAGGGCGACCGGCGGCCGCATGGCCTCGTCCCCGGCGAGCGGCACCAGGGCGTCGGCCTCGGGCGGCCCCTCGATCAGCACGGTGCGCGGCCGCGCCGCGTCCAGGGCCGCGCGGACCGCCCGCGCCGAACCCGGCCCGTGGTGCCGCACCCCGAGCAGCAGCGGCCCGGCGGGCCGGGCTCCGGAACCCGCCCGCACGCCGTCGCTCGTGGTCTCCTCAACGCCTGTCACTTCGACCCCCTCGCTCCGTGCACCGTCTGTCCCCCGTTCACACCGCGCCCCGCCCCCTCGCCGCTCAGCCGGGCTGTGCGGCTCGCGGCGTCGTCCCTCGCGTCGCCCGGCGGCCGCCGGGCCCCGGCCGGCCGGACGCGCCGCCCGGCTTCGATCCCCCGCCCGGCTTCGGCCCTCCGCCGGGGCGACCCCATCCGAGGTCGTCGCTCACGCGCTCACCTCCCGGCAGGCGCGGTAGAAGTCCGTCCAGCCGTCCCGCTCCCGGACGACCGCCTCCAGGTACTCCTGCCAGATGACCCGGTCGGCGGCCGGATCGCGGACGACGGCGCCGAGGATGCCCGCGGCGACGTCCCCCGGCCGCAGCACGCCGTCGCCGAAGTGGGCGGCCAGGGCGAGGCCGTTGGTGACGACGGAGATCGCCTCGGCCGTCGAGAGCGTGCCGCTCGGCGACTTCAGCTTCGTCCGGCCGTCGGCCGTGACCCCGTCACGCAGCTCACGGAACACGGTGACCACCCGGCGGATCTCGTCGATGCCGTCGGGCGACGCCGGCAGATCGAGGGAGCGTCCGATCTGGTCGACGCGGCGGGACACGATGTCCACCTCGGCGTCGGCGCTCTCCGGCAGCGGCAGCACGACCGTGTTGAAACGGCGGCGCAGCGCGCTCGACAGGTCGTTGACCCCGCGGTCCCGGTCGTTGGCGGTGGCGATCAGGTTGAACCCGCGGACGGCCTGCACCTCCTGCCCCAGCTCCGGTATGGGCAGGGTCTTCTCCGACAGGATCGTGATCAGGGTGTCCTGCACGTCCGCCGGGATGCGGGTCAGCTCCTCGACCCGCGCCGTCATCCCCTCGGCCATGGCCCGCATCACCGGGCTGGGCACCAGCGCGTCCCGGCTGGGGCCGTGCGCGAGCAGCCGCGCGTAGTTCCAGCCGTAGCGGATCGCCTCCTCCGGGGTGCCGGCCGTGCCCTGTACGAGCAGCGTCGAGTCGCCGCTGACCGCGGCGGCCAGATGCTCGGAGACCCAGGTCTTCGCGGTGCCGGGCACGCCGAGCAGGAGCAGGGCGCGGTCCGTGGCGAGCGTGGTGACGGCGACCTCGACGATGCGGCGCGGGCCCACGTACTTCGGGGTGATCACCGTGCCGTCCGGGAGGGTGCCGCCGAGCAGATAGGTGGCCACGGCCCACGGCGACAGCTTCCAGCGGGCCGGGCGCGGACGGTCGTCCTGCGCGGCCAGCGCGGCCAGTTCGTGGGCGAAGGCGTCCTCGGCGTGCGGTCGCAACGCCTGGGCCTCCTCCGTCGCCCCCGTGTCGACGGACGTCGGCTCAACGGACACAGTCATGGCAAAGTCCCCCTCCAGCTCAGCCGGTTCGGATCTGGGTCCCACCCTGCACCACCCCACTGACAACGCGTCCTGACCTGCGAGAACGCGATCACCGGCCGCTGCGCCAGACCGATTGTCAGTGGCGGGATCTACCGTCGGAGACATGACTCAGCAGGGGGTCCGCTGGACCGCGGACCAGGTGCTGGCACTGGCACCTGACGCCGCATCACGCAAAGCGGGAAGCAAACTCGGGGCGGCCGGGCCGTGGTCCGAGGCGGGGAGTTCCGACGAGGGGACGGTGTGGGGACTGTGCAAGGGCAGTGGCAGCAAGCCGTATCAGACGGTGATCGACCTCGCGGACGCGTCCGGCCCCGCGTACAAGTGCAGTTGTCCCAGCCGCAAGTTCCCGTGCAAGCACGCGCTCGGGCTGCTGCTGCTCTGGGCCGGCGGGGACGGGGCCGTGCCGGACGGGCAGGCGCCGGACTGGGCTGAGCAGTGGCTGGCGGGCCGGCGGCAGCGCGCCCAGGAGAAGCGGGCGGCGGGCCCCGCGGGCTCGTCCGCGGCCGCCGCCGATCCGGAGGCGGCCCGGCGCAGGGCCGAGCGCCGGGCGCTGCGGGTCACCGCGGGGGCGACGGAGCTGGAGCAGCGGCTCGCCGACCTGCTGCGCGGCGGGCTCGCGGGCGCGGAGCAGGCGGGGTACGGGCTGTGGGAGGAGACGGCCGCCCGGATGGTCGACGCCCAGGCGCCGGGGCTGGCCGCGCGGGTGCGGGAGCTGGGTGCGATACCGGCGTCGGGTCCCGGTTGGCCGGTGCGGCTGCTGGAGGAGTGCGCGCTGGTGCACCTTCTCGACCAGGGCTGGCTGGGCCGTGAGCGCCTGTCCGACGAGCTGGCGGAGACGGTCCGCTCCCGGATCGGCCTGCCGTCCTCGGCGGACGGTCCGCCGGTGCGGGACCGGTGGCTGGTGCTCGCCCAGTACGACACGGCGGACGTGAAACTGACGACGCGCCGGATCTGGCTGCACGGCGCCGACTCGGGCCGCACGGCCCTCCTTCTCTCCTACGGTGCGGCGGGCCGCGCCCCGGAACTGTCGCTGCCGGTGGGACTCGCGCTCGACGCGGAGGTGGCGGCGTACGGGGGCGCCGGGCAGGTGCGGGCGGCCCTGGGCGAGCAGTTCGCGCCGCCGGCGCCCACGGAGGTCCGGCCGCCCGGGGTGACGACGGTGGAGGCGGCCGCCCGGTACGGCGAAGCGCTGCGCCACGACCCGTGGCTGGACTCGGTGCCGGTCACCCTGGACCGGGTGGTGCCCGTCCCGGACGGCGACGGGTGGCAACTGGCGGACGCCAACGCGGACTCGGCGCTGCCGCTCACCGCGGCCGCCCGTTCCCGGCCCGGGCTGTGGCGGCTGGTCGCGCTGTCGGGCGGGTCACCGGTCACGGTGTTCGGCGAGTGCGGCCACCGAGGTTTCACACCGCTCACGGCCTGGGCGGAAGGGATCGGAGAGGCGGTGCGCCTGTGGTGACGGCCGGACGGCGCCCGTCCCACGGCGCGCGCCCATCACGCCCCGTCGGCCTCCAGTACGACGGCCACGCCCATGGCGACGGCCACGGCATCGGCCACGGCATCGGCATCGGCATCGGCAGAGAGGGTCGAACGACATGAACAGCCCTTCCCTTCCCGTGGACTCCCCGGCGCCGGACGCCTGGGAGGAGCTCGTCACGGCGGCGTTGCTCGGCACGGACCGGCGCACCCCGCCGGGCTGCCCGCCCGGCCCGGAGGCTCCGGTCGCACTGCTGGACCGGGCGGCGGTGGAGACCGTCCGCAGACGGGCCGGACTGCGTCCGGCGCGCGCTGCGGAGCGCCCGAAGCCCGCCCCCGAGGATCCGCGTCCGGCGCTTCCTCCGGCGGCGGCCCGCCGGCTGGCGCTGCTGCTGGCGGACCGACCGGGTGCGGGCGGTGGCCGCCGGGGCTCGGCACCGGACCTCATGGAGCTGCTGCCGCAGTGGCTGGCCGCGGCCAACGAGCGGGGCTTCGCCCCACCCGCGCAGGCGCTGCCCGCCTTGCTGGACGCCGCCCGGGGACGCACGGATCTGCGGCCGGCGGCCCTGACCTTCGCGGGCCCGCGCGCGGTGTGGCTGGCCCGGCTGAACCCGGACTGGCGGTTCGCGCTGCGCACGGCGCCCGGCGGGGGCACCACGCTGCCGTCATTGGAAGACCCGGCGCAGGTGGAGCAGTTGTGGCAGGAGGGGCTGTTCGCCGAGCGCGTCGCCCTGCTCGCCGCGATCCGCGCGCGGGAGCCGTCGGCCGCGCGCGAGCTGCTGACCACGACGTGGGCGACGGAGCGGGCCGAGGACCGGCTGATGTTCCTGGACTCGCTGCGCACCGGGCTGGGCCCGCAGGACGAGCCGTTCCTGGAGCAGGCGCTCGGCGACCGCAGCCGCAACGTCCGTTCCACGGCGGCCGAGTTGCTGTCGGCCCGGCCGGGCTCGGCACTCGCGGCCAGGATGGCGGTCCGGGCCGGGGCGTGCGTGGCCGTGGACCACACCGGGGACACGCCGACCCTCACCGTGGAGGCACCGCACGAGTGCGACGCGGCCATGGAGCGCGACGGCGTGGTGGCCAAGGCTCCGACGGGCCGGGGTGAACGGTCGTGGTGGTTCGGTCAGTTGGTGGAGGCGGCCCCGCTGGACGCCTGGGCGGGGCGGCTCGGCGGGCGGACACCGGAGCAGATCGTCGCCCTGCCGGTGGCGGACGACTGGCAGGGCGAGCTGCACGCGGCCTGGTGCCGGGCGGCGGTACGGCAGCGGGACGCCGCGTGGGCGCGGGCGCTGCTCGGCTCACCGGCGGCACCCGAGGCGGGCGGTCCGGGAGCGGTGTCCCTGGCGGAGCGCGCGAAGCTCCTGGCCACGCTCGACGCGGGCGAACGGTCGGAGTGGGTGGCCGGCTTCATCGCGACGCACGGTCTGTCGGAGGCGTTCCAGTTGCTGGGCGTGTGCGCGGTGCCGTGGAGCGGGCCACTCGGACGCGCGGTGGTCGACGCGCTCAACATCGCGCGGGACGCGGGGAGTTACCCGTGGTCGTTCAGTGGGGTGATGGGCCTGGCCGAGCGCTGCCTCGACCCGTCGGAGGCGGCCCGCCTCGACGGCCTCCTGGCGATACCGGACGAACCGGAGGACGCGTCCCCCGGAGCGACGGGCTACTGGGCGGAGTCCTTCCAGCGCCTGGTCACGACGCTGCGGCTACGCGCCACGATGATCGCCGAACTGGACGGCAGGGAGCCGTCCCAGGGCTGAGGACACCTGGGCGCGGGCGGCCCGGGCCGACGGGACGCGGGCCCGGGGAGGCGGCGAGGAGATGGAGGGGAGGCGGCCGGGCCTGGACCACGCGGGCCCGAACCGGGCCGAGGGACCGGCCCTGGGCAGGACGACCAGCGTCGCGGTCCGTCCCAGGGCACTGTCACCCCTGGCGACGGCCACGCCCGGCCGGCGCCCAGCCCACCCCGGGCCGGCGCCTACGCCTACGCCTACGCCTACGCCTACGCCCCCGCAGGCTGCCGTACGTTCTCGCGGACCCAGTCCACGATCGACTGCGTCGTGGCGCCCGGGGTGAAGATCTCCGCGACGCCCTTCTCCTTCAGCGGGGCGATGTCGGCCTCCGGGATGATGCCGCCGCCGAAGACGAGGATGTCCTCCGCCTCGCGCTCCTTGAGCAGGTCGATCACCGCGGCGAACAGCGTGTTGTGGGCGCCGGAGAGGATGGACAGGCCGATCGCGTCGGCGTCCTCCTGGATCGCCGTGTCGACGATCTGTTCCGGGGTCTGGTGGAGGCCGGTGTAGATGACCTCCATACCGGCGTCGCGCAGCGCCCGCGCGATCACCTTCGCCCCGCGATCGTGGCCGTCGAGCCCCGGCTTGGCGACCACCACGCGGATCGGACCGGCTGCCACACCCATCACTGCCTCCATGAAGCGACTACATCCATCCGTACCGACACGTACCGCTCATGTATGAGGTATGCCGTGCTCGGCCTACATGTCATACATGGTGCACGTATCGCACTGTCCGTCACCCGCTCCGGCACGCTCCGCGCCGGACGTGCGACGACCGCACGGACGCCCGGGCCACACCGCCCGGAAGTGAACGCACGTTATCTCCAGCATCCCGCAACCGGCAGTTTCGCGGTGCTGACCGAGGGGGAAATCACACGTGGGACACGTTCGCCGCGCAGGTTCCACTCATCGCGGCACACGCGCCGCGTCCATGAGCGGTGCGCGCGTCGCGGACGGGACCCCGCGCACAAGGAGCCGCAACGAGGTCGTCGCACCACCGCGCCACCGGACGGCGCGCCGTTGGTGATGCGACACGTCGGCGGTGGCACGAAGGGCACACAGGGCAGGTAAGGCACGACAGAGGGAGCTCGTCGCCCCACCGGCGGCAAGCCCCCTCAGGTCATCGGCGCCGCACGGCCGCCCGGGCCGGCGCACCTCTCACGCCTCGCTCACCCCGCTCCCCTACCGCTGACCACCCGCCGGCCGCCTCCGCCGCGACTTCCCACGAGGGCACACGGGGGCCGGAGCCGTCTCCTGCGTGCCACAAGGAGGTCGGCCATGAAGGTCACCAGGGCACTCCCCTTTTCCCCGCTCTGCCGACGCCTGCTCCCCAGCGGGCTCGCCGGCCTCTCCCTCACCCTGCTGAAGGCGACCGCCCTGGAGATCGCGATCCTGGCCGGCCATGTCCTGCTGTATCCCTCGGGCATCGCCCAGGAGCGCCGCTCACCCGGCACGCTCCCCGCGCGGGACACCGCCCAGCTACCGGCCGAGGTGACCCCACCCGTCGTCCTGCTGCACGGCTTCATCGACAACCGCTCGGTGTTCGTCCTGCTGCGCCGCAGTCTCGCCCAGCACGGCAGGCACCAGGTCGAGTCGCTCAACTACTCCCCGCTGACCTGCGACATCCGCACCGCCGCCGAGTTGCTCGGCCGGCACATCGAGGGCATCTGCGAGCGCACCGGCAGCAGCCGGGTCGACATCGTGGGGCACAGCCTCGGCGGGCTGATCGCGCGCTACTACGTGCAGTGTCTCGGCGGCGACCTCCGGGTCCGCACGCTGGTCACGCTCGGCACACCGCACTCCGGCACCAGCGTGGTCCCGCTGGCCAACGCACATCCGGTCGTGCGTCAGATGCGGCCCGGTTCGGCCGTCCTCGAGGAGCTGGCCCGGCCCGCTCCCGGCTGCCGTACGCACTTCGTGAGTTTCTGGAGCGACCTGGACCATCTGATGGTCCCGCTGGAGACGGCCCGCATCGACCATCCCGACCTGATGGCGCAGAACGTGCTCGTCACGGGCATCGGCCATCTCGCGCTGCCGGTCCACCCGGCCGTGGCGACGGGCATACGGCAGGCCCTGGACACCGCCCACACGGACGCGGGGACGCCCCGGGAGGCCGGTGGTCTGACGGTGGCGTGAGCGGTCCGGCGCCGGCCGGTCACGCTGCGTGGAACGGCGGCGTCCGCCCCAGCCGTCCCGGGACCGCCCAACGGCCCCCGGAACACCCACTCAGCCTCGAACACCCTTCGAACACAAGGCCAAAGTCGCGCCCACTGACCGCCAAAACACGGCCGAATGCCCGTTTCCTGCGCGCCTAAAACCTGCCGAAGATTGTCGCGCCCGCGTACCGCCGGGTACAGTCGCCGCACTGCTCTGGCAGCCCCTGTTGTCGAGGCGAGAGAGAAGTTGGTGAACGATCGTCACCCGTCGGGGACCATGACCTCCCCGGTCTCGGCCTCCGATGCCGCCTCGGCGCACTACGCGTCGTACGGCGCTCAGGAAGCCCCCTACGGTGACGCGAGCGCGTACGGCACCTACGACGCCACCGGCTATGCCGCCGGCCACGCGACCACGACGTTCGACGCGGATCCTCTCTTCGGCAGCCTCCCCGGTGACGGCACGGGCGCCTACGACGCCACGCAGTGGTCCACCGGTACCCACTCCACGCAGTACGACACCTACGCGGGCGATCAGCAGCACACCGCGTACGGCACCGGCGCGTACGACACCGGCGCCTGGACCGCCGAGCACGAGCGTCTCGACTTCGTCCCGCAGCAGGCCAACGGCCATGACGCGTCCGGGCAGTGGGACGCGCACGCGTGGCTCCAGCCCGACCCGTCCGGCGCCGCCCCGGCCGACCCCACGCAGCAGTGGGAGTGGGGCACGCAGACCTATGACACCGGCGCGTACGACGCCACCCAGTGGAACTCCGACGGCGGCGCCGCTCCGGCCGCCGACGCGTACGAGCCGGCAGCAGAATCCTTCGACCAGCAGACGACCGCGCACTTCGAGCCGGTCGAGCACGCGTCCTACGACCCGGCCGCCTACGACGAGCAGGCCACGTACCAGGACCCGGCGGCGTACGAGAACGAGACCGGCTACGACGAGCCGGTCCAGGACGCCTCCGACCCGGCCTCGACAGGCCAACTCCCCGTCGTCGAACCGCTTCTGGACGACCAGGAGGAGATCACTCCGGCCCCCGCGCCGCGTGCCGCCTCCCGCGGCGGGGCGCGCTCCCGCCGCCGTACGCCTCCCAAGCGCTCGGCGCTGCTGACGATCGCCGTGCCGTCGGCGTGTGTGATGGGTGTGGCGGGCATCGCCGCCGCGTCCGTCGGTGACTTCACCGACGAGAAGGAACCCACCACGCTGGCCGCCGAGGGCGACGCGGTGAAGCCGTCCGCGGCGAACAACAAGCTGGACAGCCAGCTCGAGAGCCTCTCCGCCGGCGCCGACGACTTCGCCGACCGCGCCAGCCGGACGCAGGAGCGCATCGACCTCAAGGCCCAGCAGGCGGCCGAGAAGCGGAAGGCCGCCGAGGAGGCGGCCCGCAAGGAGCGGCTGCGCCCGAAGTTCGCGATCCCCGTCGCGCAGCACGGCCTCAGCGCCTACTTCGGCCAGGCCGGCATCAACTGGATGTCGGTCCACTCGGGCATCGACTTCCCGGTCTCGTACGGCACCACGGTGCTGGCCGCGACCGACGGCACCGTCCGCACGCAGTGGAACAGCGCCTACGGCAACATGATGATCGTGACCGCGAAGGACGGTACGGAGACGTGGTACTGCCACCTCTCCACCTACCGCGTCGCCTCCGGTACGACCGTCAAGGCCGGCGACCCGATCGCGTACTCCGGCAACTCGGGCAACTCCACGGGCCCGCACCTGCACTTCGAGGTCCGGCCCGGCGGGGGTTCGGCGATAGACCCCCTGTCCTGGCTGCGCAGCCACGGCCTGGACCCCACGTAGCCGCCCGCTCGGCGAAGCAGAAGCAGACACGGCCCCCGCGCCTTCCGGCTACGGGGGCCGTCTTCCAAGACACCCCCTAGAGCTTCTCCACCGGCGCGTACCGCAGCAACAGCCGCTTCGGCTTGGTGTCGCCGAAGTCGATCGTCGCCTCGGCGTTCGCGCCCGTGCCCTTCACGGCCATCACGGTGCCGAGGCCGAACTGGTCGTGGGTGACCCGGTCCCCGACCGCCAGCTGCGGGATCGGCTTCTCCGAGGTGCGCCGCGTGGCGAAGCCGGACGCGCCCGACGCCGAGGAGCGCGAACGGGACGAGGACAGCGACGCCGCCACACCGGAGGCGGGACCGGACGACAGGGGCGAACTCCCGCCCTTGCGCTTCCAGTCCACGTGCGCGGGCGGGATCTCCTCCAGGAACCGGGAGGGTGGGTTGTACGACGGCTGCCCCCAGGCGCTGCGCATCGCCGAGCGCGTCAGGTACAGCCGCTCCCGCGCACGCGTGATGCCGACGTACGCGAGCCGCCGCTCCTCCTCCAGCTCCTTGGCCTGGCCGAGGGCGCGCATGTGCGGGAAGACGCCGTCCTCCATGCCGGTGAGGAAGACGACCGGGAACTCCAGGCCCTTGGCGGTGTGGAGGGTCATCAGGGTGATGACCCCGGAGCCGTCCTCCTCCTCGTCCGGGATCTGGTCGGAGTCGGCGACGAGCGCGACCCGCTCCAGGAAGGCGGCGAGCCCGCCGGACTCCTCGCCCTCGGCCGCCTCCTGCTCGAACTCCAGGGCGACAGCCGCGAGTTCCTGGAGGTTCTCGATGCGGGTCTCGTCCTGCGGGTCGGTGGAGGACTGCAACTCGGCGAGGTAGCCGGTCCGTTCCAGCACGGCCTCCAGGACCGTCGCGGGGCCCGCGCCGGACTCGACGATCGTGCGGAGCTCCTCCATCAGCGCGTTGAACCGCTTCACGGCGTTCGTCGACCGCGCGGCCATACCGTACGCCTCGTCGACGCGCCGCAGGGCCTGCGGGAAGCTGATCTTCTCCCGCTGCGACAGGGCGTCGATCATGGCCTCGGCGCGCTCGCCGATGCCGCGCTTGGGGACGTTCAGGATGCGGCGCAGCGGGACGGAGTCCTCGGGGTTGGCCAGGACCCGCAGGTAGGCCAGGACGTCCCGGACCTCCTTGCGCTCGTAGAAGCGCACACCGCCGACGACCTTGTAGGGCAGCCCGACGCGGATGAAGACTTCCTCGAAGACACGGGACTGGGCGTTCGTCCGGTAGAAGACGGCCACGTCGCCGGCCTTCGCCTCCCCGGCGTCGGTCAGACGGTCTATCTCGTCGGCGACGAACTGCGCCTCGTCGTGCTCGGTGTCCGCGACGTAGCCGGTGATGCGCGCGCCGGCGCCCGCGTTGGTCCACAGGTTCTTGGGCCGGCGGGACTCGTTGCGCTCGATGACGGCGTTGGCGGCGCTGAGGATGGTCTGCGTGGAGCGGTAGTTCTGCTCCAGCAGGATCGTCGTCGCGTCCGGGTAGTCCTCCTCGAACTGGAGGATGTTGCGGATGGTGGCGCCCCGGAAGGCGTAGATCGACTGGTCGGCGTCACCCACCACGCACAGCTCGGCGGGCGGGACCTCGGCCTCGGGCGGTACGTCTACGGGGTGCTCGGAGGTGCCGACCAGCTCGCGGACCAGGGCGTACTGCGCGTGGTTGGTGTCCTGGTACTCGTCCACCAGCACATGCCGGAACCGGCGGCGGTAGTGCTCCGCGACGTCGGGGAAGGCGCGCAGCAGATTGACCGTCGTCATGATCAGGTCGTCGAAGTCGAGGGCGTTGGCCTCCCGCAGCCGCGACTGGTAGAGCGCGTACGCCTGGGCGAGGGTCTTCTCGAAGCCGTCGGTGGCCTGGGCGGCGAAGTCCTCCTCGTCGATCAGCTCGTTCTTCAGGTTGCTGATCTTGGCGCTGAACGACTTGGGCGGGAACCGCTTCGGGTCGAGGTCGAGGTCCCGGCACACGAGCGCCATCAGGCGCTTGCTGTCGGCGGCGTCGTAGATCGAGAACGACGAGGTGAACCCGAGCTTCTTGCTCTCGCGGCGCAGGATGCGGACGCAGGCGCTGTGGAAGGTCATCACCCACATCGCGTTCGCGCGCGGTCCGACGAGCTGCTCGACGCGCTCCTTCATCTCGCCGGCGGCCTTGTTGGTGAAGGTGATCGCCAGGATCTGGCCGGGGTGCACGTTCCGCTCGCCGAGCAGGTAGGCGATGCGGTGCGTGAGGACACGCGTCTTGCCGGATCCGGCTCCGGCCACGATGAGCAGCGGGGTGCCGGAGTGGACGACGGCCGCACGCTGGTTCTCGTTGAGCCCCTCCAGCAGCGCGGCGGCGTCGAGGGCCGGGCGCGGGGCGCCGTCGCGGTAGTAGGCGTCGCGGTCCGGGGGCACGTCGAACTTCCCGCCGAACAGATCGTCCGGAAGCGACTCCGGAGTGTGATCGTCCTCGGGCGGTGGCGGGGGCTCTTCCCCGTGGGCCCGTGGGGCCTGGAGGTCCGCCAGGAAGCTGTCGTCAAAGAGGCTGCTCATCGCTCTCCGAGTCTAGGCGGCCCCACCGACAACCGGCCGCCGCCTCGAGAACATCACACCGCCCGGTCCGGCACCCCGACCGCCCGGTCACCGTACGAAGTCACCCCATCACGTCACACACCGGTCGGATGAAGCGCGTGATCCTTGCCTGAAAAGGACAGACAACACCAACCGCACCGGAACGGCATCAGTCACCCGCCCGCTCCCCCTCCACCCGCTCCCCTGACCGAAGGTCACGAAAATGTATCGGGCATATCGCACATCAACCTTCACAGCGGCCACACCAGTTGGCTACCGTGCCGGGCAGGCCGTACGACCCCCACCGGCGAACGACGCCGGGCCGCACGGCCTCCGCCGAGTCCGGTGCGTCCGGAGCCGGGGACCCACCGAACTTGGGGTGAATCGGCCCGACCTCCCGTCCTGGGAGCGGCCGTAGGGCAACCCTTCCGAACCACCCGCCCGAACCCGACAGCTAACTCGGCAGGCGGAGCGTGGAAGGAGTCGCCTCCCTTGGCGTCGCACCGCAAGTCGCGTCCCTCCGGCACGCGCGTGGCAGGCATACGGACCCCCGCGCTGGCCACCGCGGCCCTCACCTCCGTGGCCCTGCTGTCCCAGACGGCCCAGGCGAGCCCGTCCGCCGACGACCGCCCGAGCCTCGAAGAGGTCGAGAAGAAGGTCGACGACCTCTACCGCCAGGCGGAGTCCGCCACCGAGAAGTACAACGCGGCCAAGGAGAAGACGACCAAGCAGCGCAAGCGCGTCGACACCCTCCTCGACGACGTCGCGCGGCGCACGCAGAAGCTCAACGACGCGCGCGAGGAGCTGGGCCGCAACGCCGCCGCCCAGTACCGCACGGGCGCCGCCGCCCCGGACACCACGACGTTCCTCCTCGCGGACACCCCCCAGGACTACTTCGACCAGTCCCAGCTGATGAACCGTATGACGGGACGTCAGAAGCAGTCCGTGGACGAGTACTTCACCGAGCAGTCCGCGACGATGAAGAAGCGGCAGGAGGCCACGCGGAGCCTCGAGACGCTCACCGCGTCGCAGAAGAACCTGCGGACCGCCAAGGCGACCGTCCAGAAGAAGCTCGCGGACGCGCGTCAACTGCTCTCCGAGCTGACCGCGCAGGAGAAGGCCCGCCTCGCCGCGATCGAGAAGCGCAAGCAGGAAGAGGCCGACCGCAAGGCCGAGGAGCTGGCCCGGCAGCAGAAGGCGGAGGCCGAGCGCGAGCGCGAGGCGGCCGCACAGCGGCAGGAACAGGGCGGGCAGGAGCAGGGCGGCACCGCCCCGGACGGGTCGTACGCCACGAAGGCCGAGAAGGCGCTGACCTTCGCCCGCACCCAGATCGGCAAGCCGTACGTCTGGGGCGCCACCGGCCCCGACTCCTACGACTGCTCCGGCCTCACCCAGGCCGCCTGGAAGGCCGCCGGCGTCGACATCCCGCGCGTCACCTACGACCAGGTCGAGGCGGGCACGACGGTCCCCGTGTCCAGTGCCCAGCCCGGCGACCTGGTCTTCTTCTACGACGACGTCACGCACGTGGGCCTCTACATCGGCAACGGCATGATGATCCACGCGCCGAAGCCCGGCGCGTACGTCCGCGAGGAGTCGATCTACTACGACGGCGAGTCGGCGATCCACAGCGTGGTCCGCCCGGCGTGACGAACGGCGGGAACGGACGGACCCCACCGGCCTGAGGGTGGACGGCGACAGCGACGCGGGACGGTGCACCTCCTCCACGAGGAGCCCGTCGCCGAACTCGCCGAGGCGTTCACTCGCCGGACGGGCCGTCGATTCACCCACCCCCCGCGCGCGCCTCCACCCGCACGCCGGTGCCGTGCTCCTTAGCATCGGCCCATGCCCGCCGCCACACCCGCGTCCGCGTCCCCCCTGCCCGTCCGGTGGGCGCGCCGTCCCCCCGCCGCCGGGGCCTCGGTCATGGCCACCGGCATCCTCTCGGTGGCCCTGCACCAGACGGGCCACACGATCCTGTCCCGGATCGCCCTCGTCCTGGCGTGTGTCGCCTGGCTCGCGCTCGCCTGCGACTTCGTCGCCCGGCTCCTGTGGCACCGGTCCGCGTGGGTGAGGGCGGCGGTCACCCCGGCCTCGCTCTGCGCCGTCGCCGCGACCGCGGTCCTGGGCACCCGCTTCGCCGCGGCCGGCCGGCAGACTCTCGCCGAGGCGCTGCTGGCCCTCGCCTTCGTGCTCTGGCCGGGCCTGCTGTACGTCGTCGTACGCCACTGGCGGCCGGGGATGCCCGGGTCCGTCTTCCTCGGCTGCGTGGCCACGCAGGGGCTGGCCGTCCTCGCGGCCACGCTGGCCGCCACGGCGGAGGCGGCCTGGCTCGCGCACGCGGCCCTGGTGCTGTTCTGGCTCGGCCTGCTCCTGTACGCCGTGGCCCTGACCCGCTTCGACCGCCGGGAGGTCGTCCGGGGGCACGGCGACCACTGGGTGGCGGGCGGCGCGCTCGCCATCTCGGCGCTGGCCGGCGCCCGGCTCCTCGCGGCCGACGGGCCCGTCCCGTTCCTGTGGAACGACGACGACTTCGACGCGCTGCGCACGGTGACCTACGCCCTCGTCGCCCTGGACCTGGCCTGGTACGTCGTCCTGCTGGTCGCCGAGATCGCCCGGCCGAGGACGCGTTACGACGTGCGCCGCTGGTCGACCGTCTTCCCGCTGGGCATGTCGGCGGCGGCGACGCTCTCGGTCTCCTCCACCCTGGACGTCCCGTGGCTGGAGGTCGCCGGCGAGGTCCTGCTGTGGATCGCGGTGGCGGTGTGGCTGGCGGTCGCCGCGGGCGCCGTACGCCACCACCTCGCGGCCGGTCCCCGGGCCGGTGTCACGTCCAGAGCACGGCGATGAAGACGTTGGCCAGGGTCAGCAGACCCACCAGGCCGAACAGCTTCGCGTCCACCTTCTCCTCGTCCCGCTTCACGTAGACGAGTCCGAGGATCACGACGAGCAGCGCCAGCTTCACACCGATCTTGACGTTGTTCACCGACTGGTCGTCCGCCTGGTTCAGGCCGACCAGGATCACCCCGGTGACCAGCATGGTCAGCGCGCCGTGCAGCATCCCCGGCACGAACCGCGCGGTGCCCCGGCCCATCGCCTTCATCTGGGTGAGGAAACCGCCGAGCAGCGCGGCGATCCCGACGATGTGCAGGCCCACGAAGAGGTGGATGAGTACGTCCATGGGGCCGGAGCCTAACGACCGGCCCGCCCGGTGCCGTCACCGGGTGCGCGACCGATCCGGGCCCGGCCGCGGGGGTGGGCGATCCCGGCCGCGCGGGTGCGCGGGCCCCGGCCGTCGGTGCATATATGCGCCTCATAGCACCCCGCTCCGCCCCTCGCCCGCCGAACCCGTACATCGGTCACCACACAGCGTGAACAAGACGCCGTCTCTTCGGCGTCCCGCTCACTTACGGTCACGCCCGGTCCTCTCCCGGCACTTCCGCACAACGCGTTACCGACTCGACACACAGCGGTTTAGCGTCCTCCCCCAGGTGACCGGCTCCCCACCGCCGCCCGGGCCAGGGGCGGCCGTCGGTCACCACCGCCGAGAAAAGGTCCGGCGGCGGTCCGCTCCCCCTGTGCGGGTCGCCGCCGGACGAGCGAGTCCCCCCGTACGGAAGGACGTGCAGTCCACGTGGCAGCGCACCGGAAACCCCGCTCGAGAACGACCGCAGGCGGCGCGGCCCGCACGGCGCGGACGGCCTGGACGATCGCGCTGGCGGGCGCGGCGACGGCCACGGGGTTCGACGGGACCGGGCACGCGGAGCCTCAGCTGACCCCGGCGCAGGTCAAGGCGAAGGTGGACAAGCTGTACCAGGAGGCGGAGGTCGCCACCGAGAAGTACAACGGAGCGCAGGAGAAGGCCGAGGCGGCCCGCAAGCGGATCCGCACCCTGCAGGACGAGGCCGCGCGCAAGACGCAGAAGCTCAACGCGGCCCGGGAGGCCCTGGGTTCGATGGCGGCGGCCCAGTACCGCGACGGCGGCGTGGACCCGGCGTTCCAGCTCGCCCTCTCCTCCGACCCGGACCGCTATCTCGACGGCGCGGAGTTCGCCGAGCGCGCCGGCCACCGGCAGGCGGCGTCCGTCGCCGAGGTCCGGCGGGAGCTGCGTGAGATCGAGCAATTGCGCGGCGCCGCACGCGTCGAGCTGAAGTCGCTGACGTCACGCCAGGCGGAGCTGCGGCGGCACAAGAAGACGATCACCGGGAAGCTGGACGGGGCCCGCGCGCAGCTGGCGCGGCTGTCCGGCGGTGAACGCGCCCTGGATGGGCGGGCCGACCGCTCCGCCTCCGGAGACCGCACCGCCCTCGCCGCCCCCGGGTCGGCGGCGGCGCAGGCCCCCAACGCACGGGCCGCGGCGGCCGTGTCGTACGCCTACACCAAGCTCGGCAGCCCCTATGTGTGGGGGGCGACCGGTCCGAACGCCTTCGACTGCTCGGGCCTGACGCAGGCCGCCTATCGCGCGGCCGGTGTCTCCCTGCCCCGGACGACCTACAGCCAGATCGGCGCGGGCCGCAGGGTCTCCCGCTCCGAACTGCTCCCTGGGGACCTGGTGTTCTTCTACTCCGGCATCAGCCACGTCGGCCTCTACATCGGCAACGGGCAGATGATCCACGCCCCCAACCCGTCCGCGCCGGTGCGGGTGGCCCCGGTCGACGAGATGCCGTTCGCGGGGGCCACCCGCGTGGCGTGAGGACGGGGCCGGGGTCAGACCAGCCGCCGGGCCGTCGCCCAGCGGGTCAGCTCGTGCCGGTTGGACAGTTGGAGCTTGCGCAGCACCGCCGAGACATGGGACTCGACCGTCTTCACCGAGATGAACAGCTGCTTCGCTATCTCCTTGTACGCGTACCCGCGCGCGATCAGCCGCAGGACCTCCCGCTCGCGCTGGGTGAGCCGGTCCAGGTCCTCGTCGACGGGCGGCGCGTCCGTCGACGCGAAGGCGTCCAGGACGAAGCCGGCGAGCCGCGGCGAGAACACCGCGTCGCCGTCCTGGACGCGGAAGATCGAGTCGACCAGATCGGTCCCGGTGATCGTCTTGGTGACGTAGCCGCGCGCACCGCCCCGGATCACGCCGATGACGTCCTCGGCGGCGTCCGAGACGGACAGCGCGAGGAAGCGGACGGGCCGCTCGGCGTCCGCCATCAACGGGGCGCAGCGCCGCAGCACTTCGACGCCGCCTCCCCCGGGCAGGTGCACGTCCAGGAGGACGACCTCGGGACGGGTCGCGGTGATGACCGTGACCGCCTGGTCGACGTCGGCGGCCTCACCGACGACCTCGACGCCGGTCTCCTCGGTCCGGCCGATCTCGGCCTGGACGCCGGTACGGAACATGCGGTGGTCGTCGACGAGGACCACGCGCACCCGCCGCTCCCCCGCGCTCCCCCCGGTGGACTCCACGGGCTCGCTCGCCTCGGTCGGGTCGCTCATGACGTCTTCTCCGCCCTCTCCATCTCCAGCTCGACCTCCGTGCCGCCGTCGGGCACCGCCCGCAGCCGGGCCGTGCCGCCGTTGCGCTCCATGCGGCCGATGATCGATTCTCTGACGCCCATGCGGTCGGCGGGTATCGCGTCCAGGTCGAAGCCAGGGCCGCGGTCCCGGACGGAGACGAAGACGGTCCTTCCCTCCACCTCCGCGTAGACCTGCACGGCGCCGCCCTCGCCACCGTACTTGGCGGCGTTCACCATCGCCTCGCGCGCGGCCTGCATCTGTGCGGCGGTCTTCTCGTCGAGGGGGCAGTCGCCGACGACGACGACTTCGATGGGGACGCCGTGCTTGTCCTCGACCTCCGCCGCGTTGCGCCGGACGGCGTCGGCGAGGTGCGTCGGTTCGTCCGCCTCGTCCTTGCCGGTGCCCTCGGGTTTGTACAGCCAGGTGCGCAGGTCGCGTTCCTGGGCGCGGGCGAGGCGGCGGACCTCGCCCGCGTTCTCCGCGTTGCGCTGGATCAGGGTCAGGGTGTGCAGCACCGAGTCGTGCACATGGGCGGCGACCTCGGCGCGCTCCTGGGCGCGGATGCGCATCAGCCGCTCCTCGGAGAGGTCCTGGGTCATCCGCACGAGGTACGGGCCCGCGAGGAGCGTTATCCCCACGAGGACGGCGAGTGCGGCCTGGAGGATCGAGCCGAGGTGGGCGGCGGAGCCCTGGAGCACGAAGATGCCGGAGACGCCGGTCGTGACCAGGACGACGCCGGCGGCGGCGCGCAGCAGGGTCAGGGTGCGCCTGCGGCGGCCGACCTCCATCCAGCGGGCCCGGCGCGCGTTGTCCGCCTGGCGCCAGACGAGGGCGACGCCCGCGCCGACGAGCACGGCGGGCAGGAGGTAGGCCTTGGCGCCGTTGCCGACGTCCACGCTGCCGACGAAGACCACGGCCACCACGACCATGAGGAGCAGCGCGACGATCTGCCCCTTGTCCGGTTTGCGGGCGACGAGTCTGCGGCGGCCGTCGGCCGCGGTCTCGGTGGTGAACGGGGACGTGCGCTGGGCGCCGACGCCGCCGACGCCGAGCGGTACGAAGAACCAGAACGCGGCGTACAGCAGGGCGCCGAGGCCGTCCGCCATGAACAGGCCGACGAAGACGAGCCGCACCCAGATGACGGGCAGCCCGAGGTGCCCGGCGAGCCCCCGCGCCACGCCCCCGAGCCAGCGTCCGTCACTGCTGCGGTAGAGCTTGCGCGGAGGCCGCGGTTCGGCGAGGGGCGCTGCTGCGGCTTCCGGCATGCCATCGATGGTCACACGGGCGGCCGATCCGGGCATCAGGGTCGGCCCCCTAGACTCCCCTGATCTTCGGCCCCGGCCACTCGAACGCTTCCCCCCGCACCGCCTCAGGGCGATATCAGGGTCCGACCAGGGTCGTCCCGACTCCCGCCACGCCGACCCGCCCGTCACCATGGACCCATGACAGATCACCAGCACGCCGCGGACTCCGTGCCCGAGCCGGACGCCGTGCCCCCCGCGGGCACCGCGTCCGGCCGGGCGTCCGCGGGCGCCGCGGGTGAGGAACCGCGCGCCCGCACGGGCACGCGGGAAGCGCAGGACGCGGCGGCGGACGCGGCCGCGGCGTCCGGGCCGCCGCACCGGTTCCGGCGGGACCGGCCGCACAAGATGCTGGCCGGCGTGTGCGCGGGTCTGGGACGGCAGTGCGACATGGACCCGGTGATCTTCCGGATCACCCTCGCCGTGCTCTCCGCGACCGGCGGCATCGGCCTGATCTTCTACGGCTTCGCCTGGCTCCTCGTCCCGTACGAGGACGAGGACGAGAACGAGGTGCGCAAGCTGCTCACCGGCCGCGTCGACGGCCACGCGCTGACGGCCGTGCTGTTCGCGCTGGTGGGCTGCGGTGTCTTCCTGACGATGCTGAAGAACGGCGGTGTGCTGGCCTTCGCCGTCGTCCTGTCCTTCCTCCTCGCCGGCGCCGGCTACTGGTCCCGGCACCGCGGCGCCCCCGACCCGGACCCCCTCGCCGCGCAGGCGGTGGCGGACGCTCCGCCGGAGGCGCAGGCGCCGCCGGTCCCGGCCGCCTACCCCTCCTGGTGGCGGGACCCGATCGTGAAGGACGGCACCCATGAGGGCGGCACCGGCTATCTGTGGGGCCCTCAGGACGCCCACGACCGGGACCTGGCGGCGGCGGTCGCGATCGGCCGTGGCACCTGGGGCAGCCGGGAGGAGATACGGGCGCGCCGCCCGGCCCCGCCCCGGCCGCGCGGTCCCCGCCGGATCGGCGGCTGGGTGTTCCTGCTGGCCCTGTGCGCGGCGGCGCTGGGGACGGGCGGGACCTGGCACGACCAGCCGCTCGGTACCAGTCTGCAGACCGGACTGGCCTGTGCCCTGCTCGTGTTCGGCCTGGGCATCGCGCTCAGCGCGTTCCTGGGCCGTACGGGAGCGGGCACCGTCTTCCTGGCGGTCGTCACGGCGGGCGCGCTGGCCGCGTCGGCGGCCCTGCCGAAGGACATCGGCACCCGCTGGGTCGAGACGACGTGGAGTCCGGCGACGGCCGCGGACGTACGGCCCGAGTACGACCTGGGGACCGGTGTCGGCACCCTCGATCTGAGCGGGGTGGCGTTCAAGCCGGACAGGACGGTCGGCACGCGGGCCGATGTCGGCGTCGGCCGGCTGAAGGTGATCGTTCCCAGGGGAGTCACGGTGGAGCTGAGCGTGGACGTCGGCGTGGGCGACATCCAGTTGCCGGGCGACGACAGCCGGGACGTGGACGTGGCGCCGGGCAAGCACAAGGAGCTGACGCTGGAACCGGCGAAGGGCACCAGGAACGCGGGCACGCTGGACCTCGATCTGAGCGTCGGGATCGGACAGGCGGAGGTGAGCCGTGCTGCGTCATGAGTTCCAGCCGGGCCGGCTGGTCGCCGGTGCCTTCCTGACCGCCGCGGGCGCGGTCTTCGTGGGGGACGCGGCGGACGCCTGGGAGACGCCGTGGTTCGCGGTGATCCCACTGGTCGTCGGAGGGCTGTTCCTGGCGGGCGCGGTCGGGCTCGTCGCCCGGGCCGCCCGTCGTCACCGCAGGGCGCCGGGTCAGGAGTCGCGCCCCTGACCCGGGCGGAGGGTCACCGCAGTTCCAGGCGCTCCCGTCGGCGTGCGCGGAGGAGGGCGTCGAGGGAGAACACCGGCGCGCCCGCCAGCACGAGCGGCAGCCAGGCCATCAGATAGACCAGGTCGTTGCCGTAGTAGTAGGGGTCGGAGGCCCAGCTGACCGTGAGCCACAGGCTCAGCGAGATGAGCGCGCCGCCCAGGGCCGCCAGCCGGGAGAGGAGTCCGACGAGGGTGCCGATGCCGACGGCCAGTTCACCGAGGGCGATGGCGTACCCGAAGGCCACCGGGGCGTCGAGGGCCATGTCCACCATGGCCGGGATCGCCGCCGAGTCCCGTACGGCGCGCATCATGTCCCCGATGGACCCGGCCCCGGAGTCCTTCAGGAAGGCGCTGTCCGTCAGCTTGTCCAGTCCGGCGTAGACGAAGGTGACGCCGAGGAAGATCCGGAGCGGAAGCAGTGCGTAGCGGGTGGCCGTCTCCCGCCATCCGCCGGAGGTACCCGTGTGCATCCCGTGCGTCATCACCCGTAGCCGCCTCTCGCCCGCCGTGATCCCTCGCCCGACCATACGGAGGGAACTGCCGCAGCGCTCAGCCGCGCGGCACCCCGGCATTCTCCGCCGCATCCAGTCCAAACTTCAATCACTGAACACGGCCAAGTGGCCGGACGGCACCGATCAGTCGGTGACGTCGACGGCGTAGCGGTTGGTCTCCACGCCGGCGGCGGTCACCACCTGCACCTCGACGCGGCCCGGCTCCACGTCGGCGGGTACCGGGACCGTGAGCACGGTGTCGGTCGGGTTGCTGAACCCGCCGCTCACCGGGACCAGCGGCACATGCACATGCACCGCCCCGATGCGCACGACCATCCGCGCCAGCCGGTCGGCACGCTGCGCGCCCGGCGGCACGAACCCGGCTCCCCGGATCTCGATGTCGTCGCCGGTGCGGATCGGGGCGTCGAGGTCTCCGGCCTCCCGCGCCCGCACCACGGAGAGGATCACCGGGCGGCCTCCTTCGGCGTACTTCCCGGCCAGATAGGTCGCCGCCGAGATCAGCACGACGACCGCGAGACCCCAGGGCAGGTCGGGCAGCTGGTCCGGCCGCCGCCCCAGCCGTACCGCGGCGAACAGCAGGGCCACGGCGCCGATGACGACGTACTGGATGTCGGCGAACGTCCCCCGCCCCGAGTCGTCCGTCAGCAGGTCCGCGGCCCGGGGCCGGTCCGCGGGCACCTTCTGGAGCCGCTGCCCGAGGACCCGGACCCCGACGACCCGCCGCACCAGCACCGCGATCGCGCACACCACGGCGAGCACGGTCACCACCCCGGCGCCACGCCGCAGTTCCAGCCCCTCGATCAGCGCGTCGCGCTCCGCGTGGCCCGAGGCGGCGGCGAGCCGCCCGGCCAGGACGAGCACGGCGTACGCCACGAAGAGGACCCAGGCCCCGGCGACGGCACGCGAGGTGGACAGCCGGTTGTCCTCGCCGATGACCGGCGCCAGGGCCCCGCCGCGCGCCCGGTGGAACCAGGACGCCGCGGTGAGCGCCGCCGCCGTCACGACCGCCGCGAGCAGCCCGGCCGTACGGGCTGCCGTCCAGCCCGCGCCGATCGCCGTGAGCGCCTGGGCCATGAGCAACGCCACGACCAGTCCCCAGACGGCGCAGACGGTACGCCACCACAGGCGCCCCAGCCAGGCCGCGCCCTCGGCCCGGCCGCGTTCGGCGACCTGTTCCGCGGACTGCGTCAGCTCCTCGGACACCCACTGACGGGAGGCCGAGGCCGAGTGGGCCACGGCCGCCGGGAGTCCCTGTCCGGCGGCGAACTCGTCCCGCCTCGCCAGGAATTCGGCCACCGCCCGCCGGTGTCCCGCACGCGCCCCGTGCGGGCAGTCCCCGCACGCGCAGCCGCCCCCGTGCGGGCGCTCCACCGCGCCGCTCCGCCCAGCCTCCTGCACCGCCACGCCCGACGCCCGCCTTCCCGACGACCTGATGCCCCGCCCGCCCTGCGGCGCCACGGGGGTGTCCCGGGAGAGCCGCGCCGCCCGCGCCCGGCGCGCAACTCCCGTCCGATGACGACGAATTGTGCCGTACTCGACCCCCCACCCGCCCACCGCCCACCCGGCAGGCCCGGTCGGGACGGGTGAGTGCGGTCCCGGCGTGTTGACCCGACTGCGAGAATTCCCTTATGGCCGAGATCATCCAGCGTGACGGGACCTGGGCCTTCGACGGCACGACCGTCCGGATCACGCCGGGCCTCCACCGTTCCGTGCCGCTGTTCCGGCGGGCGTACGGCGAGATCGCCGTGCCCCTGGAAGCCGTCGCGGGCGTCGCGTTCGAACCGGACCGCAGGCGGGGCCGGCTGCGGATGCGGCTGCGCGAGGGCGCCGATCCGCTGCTGCAGGCGACCGGAGGGAGGCTGCCGGAGGCGTCGGACCCGTACCGGCTGACGGTGGACACCGACCGGGCGGGGGTGGCCGCGTACCTGGCCGAGGAGATCCGCAGCGCGCTGCTGCTGGACCGGGTCCCGAGGGAGCCGGTCGGGGCCTATCTGCTGCCGGGCCCCGCGGTGCCGGTGTCCGTGCGGTCGTCGGACGGCACGGTCTCGTTCGACGGCGGCCGGGTGCGCATCGACTGGTCGGACACGTCCGAGCGGGTCAAACGGGCGGCGGGCCCGCGCGTCATCGACGTCGACGACCTGGTGCGGGTCGAGTGGGTGCCCCACTCCGGTTCCGGGGACGGCTGCCTGCGGTTCGTGACCCGGGAGACGGTGTTCTCCGCCCTGCCGCCGCAGAAGGACCCGTACGCCCTCGACCTGTGGGGCAGCGCCCGCCGCGATCTGCTCACCGCGCTGGTGGCCACCGCGGTCACGACACGCCTCCCGCATCCGTCCACGCGGCCGGGCACCGCTCCCGGCGGCCGGGCCCTGCCCGCGGTCCCGGCGCCGCCCGGCCATCACGACGTCCTGCTGCGCCGGCTGCGCGAGTTGGGCGACCTGCATCGCGAGGGCGTGCTCACGGACGAGGAGTTCGCCCGGACGAAGGCGGCGGTGCTGCGCGGGTTCTGACCGCCCGGGCCGGGACCGGTCAGCTCAGCAGATCGGGCTGGCCGCGGGTGATGTCCTGCCACATCGGCTGGTAGTTGATCCAGGCCACCAGGTCGCCGCCGAGCTGTTCGCGGGTGGCGACCGCCATCCGGTGGTCGATCAGGACCGGTCGGCCCGCGGCCCGGGCCGTCAGCTGCACCTGGCAGGACCGCTCCATGGACAGGAACCACCAGGCGGCCGCGTCCACCGAGTCGCCGACGGTGAGCAGGCCGTGGTTGCGCAGGACGAGGGCCTTGTGGGAGCCGAGGGCGGCGGCGATCCGGCGCCCCTCCGCCGCGTCGACGGCGACGCCGCTGTAGGCGTCGTAGAGCGCGTGGTCCTCGTAGAAGGCGCAGCTCTCCTGGGTGATCGGGTCCAGCAGCTCGCCCAGCGCCGCCAGGGCCCGGCCGTGGACGGAGTGGCAGTGGGCGACGGCGACGACGTCGGGGCGGGCGGCGTGGACCTGGGAGTGCACGGTGAAGGCGGCCTGGTTGACGTGGTAGCGGCCCTCGACGACCTGGCCGTCGGAGTTGGCGAGGACGAGGTCGCTGACGGTGACATGGCCGAAGGGCATCCCGAACGGGTTGACCCAGAAGCAGTCCGTGAATTCGGGGTCGCGTGCGGTGATGTGCCCGGAGACACCGTCCTCGAAGCCCATCCTCCCGAAGATCCGCAGCGCCCCGGCGAGCCGTTCCTTGCGGTGCCGGCGCTCGTCCTCCACCGACTCGTGCATCGGCGGCATGGCGAAACGCAGCTGATCGGTGGGCAGCGGCGGGGGCGGAGTGGGCCCGGCGGGCGTCCCGTGCATGTGTCCTCCGGCACTGTGGGGTCGTACGGGGCGGAAGTTACCGTCGGTCAGCGCGGGGACAACAGGGCCGCGAGGTAACGATGCCGTGCACAACCCTTTCGTGACGTCGGAGGTCTGTGCTCCGGAACGACCCACCCACCGATTGATTTCAGTCACACCGGAGTCCCCGATGAGCACCGCCGAACGTCATCTCAGGTACCTCATGCGCCTGATCGCCGACCAGGACGACGTCGAACTGGTCGCACCCGCCTCGGACCGCAAGAGCGTCGGCTCGCTGGTCTACGTCGCCGAGTGCTTCGGCTTCCGCTACAGCGGGGTCCGGCTGGTGGGCCGGTACAAGAACCTGCACGTACGGCTCGTCCGCTCCACGGACCCGGCGGACCGGCAGCGTGCCGCGGCCAACCTGGCCGCGTTCCCCGCGGTCGGCCAGGGCGGGAACGTGCCGGGCATGTACCAGGCGTCGCTCACCCCGGTCCCCGAGGCGCAGGCGGACGTGGCCCTGCTCGACGACCTCGTCATGTACGACGCGCTGGTGCAGGCCGGCAACCGCAGGCAGCTGCTGGCGATGGCCTGGGCCTCGGGCGGTGTCCTGCTGCTGCTCGCGCTGGCGACCGGCGCGTACGCCGTGCTGCTTCCGCTGGCCGTGCTGATGCCGGCGATGCTGGTCGCCTCCCTGCGGATCAACGCCGCGCGCCGGGCGAAGATCGCCGTGCGGCTGACGGCGGCGGGCTGCGTCCAGGTCCCGGACGACGCCGGCCGGGACCGCTACGTGCGCCCGGTCCCCCAGGCCGGCTGACCGCACCCGGCGGCCGGCTCCGCGAACCGGATGACATCCCTCGCCCGTCCGGCGAAACCGGACAGAGGATGTCGGATATCGCCGTCAGACTCGGCGGCATGACAGCGAATTGGTCCGCCTTCGTCACCGCCGAGCCCGACTTCGCCCGGGTCGTCGAGGAGCGCTTCGGCGCGTTCACCCACCACGTCCTGGCCACCCTGCGCCGGGACGGCTCCCCGCGCACCTCGGGCCTGGAGGTGCGCTTCCTGGACGGCGAGCTGTGGCTCGGCATGATGCCGGACTCGCTCAAGGCCCTCGACCTGCGCCGGGACCCGCGCTTCGCGCTCCAGGCGAACCCCGGGGAAGGGCAGAGCATGGGCGGCGGAGACGTACGGATCGCGGGGCGCGCGCTCGAGGTCGAGGACCCGGCGCGCAGGGCCGCGTACGCGGAAGAGGTGGAACCGCCGGAGCCGTTCCACCTCTTCCGTACCGAGCTGACGGAGGTCGTGCGGACCTACGTGGAGGACGAGAAGTACCTCGTCGTCCGGATCTGGAAGCCCGGCGAGCCCGTGCGCACGGTCAAGCGCACCTAGGGAGCGTCACTCCCACTCGATGGTGCCCGGCGGCTTCGAGGTGACGTCGAGGACGACGCGGTTGACGTCCTTGACCTCGTTGGTGATGCGCGTGGAGATCTTCGCGAGGACGTCGTACGGCAGCCGCGACCAGTCGGCGGTCATGGCGTCCTCGGAGGACACCGGGCGCAGCACGATCGGGTGGCCGTAGGTACGGCCGTCGCCCTGGACGCCGACGCTGCGGACGTCCGCGAGCAGGACCACGGGGCACTGCCAGATCTCGCGGTCGAGGCCGGCCGCGGTCAGCTCCTCGCGGGCGATGGCGTCGGCCTCGCGCAGCAGGTCCAGGCGCTCCTTGGTGACCTCGCCGACGATGCGGATGCCGAGGCCGGGGCCCGGGAAGGGCTGGCGCTGGACGATCTCCTCCGGCAGGCCGAGCTCCTGGCCGACCATGCGGACCTCGTCCTTGAACAGCTGGCGCAGCGGCTCGACCAGTTGGAATTCGATGTCGTCCGGGAGCCCGCCCACGTTGTGGTGGGACTTGATGTTGGCGGTGCCGGTGCCGCCACCGGACTCGACGATGTCCGGGTAGAGCGTGCCCTGCACGAGGAACGCGACCTCGGGGCCGTCCTCCTGCATGATCTCCAGCTGCGCCTGCTCGAAGACGCGGATGAACTCGCGGCCGATGATCTTCCGCTTCTCCTCGGGGTCGGAGACCCCGGCGAGCGCCTTCAGGAACCGCTCCTCGGCGTCCACGACCTTCAGCTGCACGCCGGTCGCGGCGACGAAGTCCTTCTCGACCTGCTCGGTCTCGCCCTTGCGCATCAGGCCGTGGTCGACGTAGACGCAGGTCAGCTGGGAGCCGATGGCCTTCTGGACCAGCGCGGCCGCCACGGCGGAGTCGACGCCGCCGGACAGCCCGCAGATGGCGCGCTTGTCGCCGACCTGCTCGCGGATCGCGGCCACCTGCTCGTCGATGACGTTGCCGGTGGTCCAGTCGGGCTTCAGCCCGGCGCCCCGGTACAGGAAGTGCTCCAGCACCTGCTGGCCGTGCGTGGAGTGCATGACCTCGGGGTGGTACTGGACGCCGTAGAGCTTCTTCTCGTCGTTCTCGAAGGCGGCGACCGGGACGACGCCGGTGGAGGCCGTCACCGCGAAGCCCTCGGGGGCGGCGGAGCAGGCGTCGCCGTGCGACATCCACACGTGCTGCTCGGCCGGGGTGCCCTCGAACAGGGTGGAGGACGGCTTCGAGACCTGCAGGTCGGTACGGCCGTACTCGCGGGCACCGGTGTTGTCCACGGTGCCGCCGAGGACCTGCGCCATCAGCTGGAAGCCGTAGCACATACCGAAGACCGGCACACCGGCCTCGAACAGCTCGCGGTCGAGGCGGGGGGCACCCTCCTCGTACACCGACGAGGGGCCGCCGGAGAGGATGATCGCCGCCGGGTTCCTGGCGAGCATCTCGGCGACCGGCATGGTGCTCGGCACGATCTCGCTGTAGACCCGGGCCTCGCGGACACGACGGGCGATGAGCTGGGCGTACTGCGCGCCGAAGTCGACGACCAGGACGGTGTCGGGGGCGGCGGCGGGGTTCGCTGATGACACGGGTTGCCTTCCGGCGGTGAGCGAGGTGTGTGTGGGGCCGAGTCTACCGGGCGTCGCGCGGCCGCCCCGGGGCCGAAGCCCGTCTCACGATGCGAACCGGCTTGGACACCCTCGGCGAGCGCGGCATACTGGCGGCATGCTCACGCACCTGACCTTCCTGTTTACCTATGGCATCCGGCCCGCCGGCTGCCATGGTCGTGCTGCTTGAGCAACTGACAAGCGACTTCCCAGGCGCCCCGGGCCGACAAGGCCCGGGGCGTCTGCCGTTTCCGGGTCCTGCCGCTCCGGGGCACCTCCCACCGACGAGGAGCCCCCGATGACCGCCACGCACGTGACCCCCACCGAGGTGACCGGCGCCCGCACCCCCGAGGCCGCGGACGTGATCACCGGTGCCCGTGAACGCATCGACGCCCTGGACGACCGGATCATCGGGCTCATCCAGGAACGCATGGCCGTGTCGGCCGTCATCCAGGAGGCCCGGATCACGTCCGGCGGCCGACGGGTGAACCTGTCCCGCGAGATGGAGATCCTCGGCCACTACAGCGAGGCGCTGGGCAAGCCGGGGACGGCCCTCGCGATGACGCTGCTCGAACTGTGTCGCGGTCGCATCTGAGTTCGGCTCCCCTCTCACCCGGTCGGAGCGTGACGCCGCCCGGACCGCTTCGTTGGTACCGATGTCCGTGCCAGCCAGGGGCGGGCCCGAATGAACCACGCGTGGCTCGCCGGAGCGTTGTGGCGTACGGATCGCCGTACGCCGTGGGACCTCGCTCCGGGTAAGTGACCGGACGGCAGGGGACAGCAGCCCGGTCACCCAAGAGAACGGTCGGCTCCGGGGACGCCCGGGGCCGGCCGGCGGAAACACCGACGGAGTACGGGGCGGGCCCCAGCGGTTGCCGCGCCCCGGCCCGTCCCGCACGATGCGAGAGACCCTTTCGGCGGCGCACTCCCCCGGCGCCGCTCCCCCAGGCACCGGCGCGCCCTGACGCTGGTGCTGACCACAGAAGGGCCCCGCGGCCCCGCACCGCGGGGCCCTTCTCATGCCCACGGCCGCCGGGGCGTCAGGTGCGGCTGACGACCCCGCACTCCTCGCGGCGGTCCTCGGGGATGCCCTTGCTGCGGTCGTACGGGTCGGTCGTCGGGCCGGTGGGGGCTTCGCCGACGGGCGGCTCCGAGTCGAACTGCGGGTGCAGATAGCCGTCGTAGAGGTCGCAGGCCGAGTTGCCGATCTCCTGGTCGTAGCGCACGACGGCGATCTTCCCCGGGGTGACCTGGTACCGGGTGGGATCGGAGACCTCGACGTCGAGGACCCGCCGGACGATGGTGCGGGCCACCTCGTCGGAGCCCTCGCGGACCAGCGGGTAGACGAAGGTGTAGTCGGCGTGCACGCGGACGGAGGCGTGCTCGCCCTTCTCGAACGTCATGCGTCCGCGCGTCTTCACGACGTCCCCGGCGAGCCGTACCTCGTCGGGGTCGAAGCGGCTGAACATCCGGAGCGGGTCGTGCTTCTCGTCCGGCGTGCGCAGCGCGGTGGTCAGCAGGTCGACCAGTTCCCTCTGGCGTGGCTCGATGACGCCGAGCGCGGTCTCGGGGCGCTCGCCGCGCAGGGTGGCCGGGTCGAGGTTGGCATCGACGAGGAGCCTGCGGGTCTGGCGCAGTGCCTGCTCCACCTGGGCCTTGGACAGGTCGCCGACCGGGGTGGCCTCCGGCGTGGTGATGCCGGCCTCGCCGTCCGCCCAGCGTGCGGCGGGCGATCCGGCGAAGGGCCGGGCCAGGGTCGGGGTGTCCGGGTCGGCCGCGGCGGGTGGGGCCGTCGGCGCGGCGGTCTCGGCGGGCAGCGGCGAGGGGGCGGCGGTGTCCTGGACCGGGGAGGCGGCGGTGCCGAAGGGGTCGCCGGGGATCAGGGAGGGCCGTACGGCGACGACGGCCACGGCGACGGCGAGCGGCACCCCGAGGAACGCCCACATCCGGCGGCGCCGGGTGGCGGTCCCGTTCATCTCCTGCCAGGCGGGGCCGGTGCGCCACCCGGGAGGCAGCTCACCGCGGGCGTCCTGCCGGCGCAACCGCTCGGTGACCATCCGGGCCCGCGCGGACGGCTCCTTCGGGGCGGAGGAGGGGTCGCGCTCGGCGTCCTGGACGAACTTCTGCCACTCCTCGTCCGAGATGGACGGCGTGGAGGGCTGGGCCTCGTCATCGGATGCGGAGGGGGTCCCGTCGGACGGTCTGCCGGCCATGGCGGTGTGAACGCTTTCTCTCGAACTCCGGTACGGCCGCTGAGAGTACGGCAGGGAAACGGTCCATGATCCAGCACATGTGACCCAGGCCACATAAATATTCTGTCAGTTCGGGCACAACCATTCCCGGCCCTGGATGATCAAAGTCTGCGAACCAAGGGCCACACCCGCGCCCCACACGCGGAGGCCTCCCGATACCCGTGCCGCGTCCGGCGGCACAACGGACTTTCGAGGTCTTCATGAAGCTTCGCCGTGCCCTGGCCGCCGCAGCGACGACGGCGGTCATAGCACCGATCGCCCTGCTGTCCGCGCCGGCCGCGTTCGCCACGGACGAGACCACCACCCCGGCCACCTCGGAGACCACGCCGGCCGCCGGCGACACGACGCCTCCGGCCGACACCGAGACGACGACGCCCGCGGACGACGAGACGACCGCGCCGGCGCCCACCGACGAGGAGACCGACGAGACGTCTCCCGACCCCGACGACAGCACCTCGGCTCCGGCGCCGAGCACCTCGGCCACCGACTCCGCCAGCCCGTCGCCGAGCACCTCCACTCCCGAGGAGACGGAGGAGCCCGACCCCGAGGAGTCCGTCTGTGAGGACACCAAGGTCGACGTCAGCATCTCGGGCCTGCCGGGCAAGATCAGCGCGGGCAGCGGATGGCACAAGTTCTCGCTGAGCGTGCTCAACACCTCGGACTCCACGCTCGAGGACCTCGACTTCTTCGCCGGGGCGTCGTCCGACGCGGACGGCATGGACCTGTTCAAGAGCAAGCAGGTCGAGATCCAGGCCTGGGACCCGGAGGACGAGGTCTGGGTGACCCTCGACGAGGACGGCTACGCCGTCGGCTACGTCGGTTACACCGATGTGCTCGAGCCCGACTACGTGGTCGACATCCCGATGCGGGTCAACGTGAAGTCCAGCGCCCCCGCGGGTGCCGGCTTCACGCTCGGCGCCACCATCTACGGTGACGCCGACGGCGACTGCGTCGGCTTCGGCGACGTCGCCTACAAGTACCAGATCGTGGCCGCCGGCACGGACACGGACGGCACCGAGCCGCAGGAAGGCGGCAAGGCCCCCGTCACGGACGAGAAGCCGGGCAGCGACACCCCGCAGGTCACCGGCAGCCTCGCCGAGACCGGGTCCAGCTCTCAGCTGCCCGTCATCGGCACGGTCGGCGGTGTCGCGATCCTCGCCGGTGCCGGCGTGATGTTCGCGATGAAGCGTCGTCGGAGCGGTGCCGAGGCCTGAGCCTCGACCGTCTGACGCATCACACGGAAGGACCTGCGCTCGGAGGGGGGCGCAGGTCCTTCGGTGTCTCCGCTACTTCTTCGGCGGCATCGCCGGCATCCCGAGGAACGGCAGCTTCAGCGCGCCGAACGCCTCCGCCGGCACCACCGGCGCCTTGGGCTCGACGGGCTTCAGCCGCTCGTACGCCGCTCCCTGTGCGGGACGCGGGTCCGCCTCGCCCTTGTTGGGCCAGAAGGACATGGCCCGCTCGGCCTGCGCGGTGATCGTCAGTGACGGGTTGACGCCCAGGTTGGCGGAGACCGCAGCCCCGTCGACGACCGAGATCCCGGGGTGCCCGTACAGCCGGTGGTACGGGTCGATCACACCGGTCTGCGGGGAGTCGCCGATCGGGCAGCCGCCGAGGAAGTGCGCGGTGAGCGGGGTGCCCATCAGCTCGCCGACGTTGGAGCCGGGGAAGCCGTTGATGTCGGCGGCGATGACGGAGGCGGCCTCGGAAGCGGCCTTGATCTGCTTGGGGTTGGGCGCGCCGTGGCCCTGTCGCGCGGTCAGCAGCCCCTTGCCGACGCCGTCCGGCTTCAGGTACGTCGTCAGCGAGTTGTCCAGCGACTGCATCACGAGGCCGATGATGGTCCGCTCCGACCAGCGCCGGTTGGACAGCGAGCGCAGCACCAGCAGCGGGTGCCGGGCCGCGTTGGCCAGCCAGGCGCCGACGCGGGACCTGCCGTCGGCGTAGGGGACCTGGAGGATGGACAGGCCGCCCATCGAGTTGGAGCCCTTGCCGTAGCGGACCGGTTCGATGTGGGTGTTCTCGTCCGGGTGGATGGACGAGGTGATGGCGACACCGCGGGTGAAGTCGACCTTCGGGGCGCCCGTCAGCCTGCGGTAGCGCCGGCTGTCGGTCTGCGCGCCCACCAGCGCCTCGGAGTTGGTGCGGGTCAGCTCGCCCAGCCTGGACGAGAGGTGCGGCAGCTGACCGCCCGCCTTCATGCGGTGCAGCAGGGTCTGGGTGCCGTAGGTGCCGGCCGCGATGACCACGCGGCGGGCCTTGAACAGCCGCCCCTCGCCCTTCTTCCGCCGGTCGGTCGGCACGGTGGCGATCGCGTAGCCGCCCTGGGAGTCGTCGGTGACGGAGACGACCGTGGTCAGCGGGTGCACGACCGCGCCCGCCTTCTCGGCCAGGTACAGATAGTTCTCGTTGAGGGTGTTCTTCGCACCGTGCCGGCAGCCCGTCATGCACTCGCCGCACTCCGTGCAGGCCCGCCGGGACGGCCCCGCGCCGCCGAAGTACGGGTCGGACACCTCCTCGCCGGGCCGGGCCTTCGCCGTGCCCTCGGCGTCCTTGCCGTCGCCGAAGAAGACGCCGACCGGCGCCATGTGGAAGGTGTCGCCGACGCCCATCTTCTCGGCGGCCGCCTTGAGGTGCACGTCGGAGGGGGTCATCGTCGGGTTCAGCCGGACGCCGAGCATGCGCTGGGCCTGGTCGTAGTACGGCTTCAGCTCCTGCTCCCAGTCCGTGATGTCACGCCACTGGGGGTCCTCGAAGAACGGCTTGGGCGGGACGTACAGCGTGTTGGCGTAGTTGAGGGAGCCGCCGCCGACACCCGCGCCCGCAAGGACCATGACGTTGCCGAGCAGATGGATGCGCTGGATGCCGTACAGGCCGAGCTTGGGGGCCCAGAGGTAGTTCTTCAGGTCCCAGGAGTTCCTCGGCAGGGTCTGACGGGTCCAGCGGCGGCCGGCCTCGAGGACGCCGACGCGGTAGCCCTTCTCGGTCAGGCGCAGCGCCGTGACCGAGCCGCCGAACCCCGAGCCGACGACGATGACGTCGTAGTCGTACCCGGAACCGTCGTCCTGCGCGGGGGCGGAGTTCTCCTGTGACACGTGCTCTCCTCGTCGAAAGCGGTGGTGCGGTGGCCTCGGACAGCGAGGCCCGGGCAACGGTCTAGCGGAAACGGAACGCCTTCATCACCCGCAGGCTCCGGCTCATGAACTGCGCGTACGTCTCGTCGTCCATGCCCAGCGAGGGCGCCATCGGCAGCAGCCGCTGGTGGGCGACCGTCTGGGCCTCCGTGTACTTGAGGATGCCCTCGGAGCCGTGGCGGCGGCCGAGGCCGGAGTCCTTCATGCCGCCCATCGGCGACTGGACGCTGCCGTAGGCGGGGGCGTAGCCCTCGTTGACGTTCACGGTGCCGGTGCGCAGCCGTGCCGCGACCGCCCGGCCCCGGCGGCCGTCCTTCGTCCACACCGAGGCGTTGAGCCCGTACGGCGTGGAGTTGGCCCGCTCGATCGCCTCGTCGTCGGTGGAGAAGCGGTAGATGGAGACGACCGGGCCGAACGTCTCCTCGGTGCAGACGGCCATGGGGGCCTCGACGCCGTCGAGGATGGTCGGCTCGAAGAAGTACGGGCCGATGTCGGGGCGGGCCACACCACCGGCGACGACCTTCGCGCCCTTGGCGACGGCCTCCTCCACGTGCCGGGTCACCGTCTCCAGCTGGCGCTCGCCGACCAGGGAACCCATGTCGGCGCCGTAGGCGAGGGACCTGCCGAGGCGCATCGCCTTGGTGCGGGCGGCGAAGCGCTCCAGGAAGGCGTCGGCGAGGGACTCGTGGACGTACAGCCGCTCGATGGAGATGCAGAGCTGGCCGGCGGAGGAGAAGCAGGCGCGGACGGCGCCCGCGGCGGCCTTCTCGATGTCGGCGTCGTCCAGGACCAGCATGGCGTTCTTGCCGCCGAGTTCGAGCGAGACGCCGACCAGACGGGCGGCGGCGCTCTGCGCGACCTCGCGGCCGGTGCGGGTGGAGCCGGTGAAGGAGACGTAGTCGGCGTGCTTGACGACCTCCGGGCCCACGACCGGGCCCTCGCCGAGCACGACCTGGAAGACGTCGGCGGGCAGACCGGCCTCGATCAGCAGGTCCCGTGCCCACAGCGCGGTCAGGCAGGTCTCGGTGTCCGGCTTCATGACGACCGCGTTGCCGGCGACGAACGCGGGGAGCGCGTCGCCGACGGACAGCTCCAGCGGGTAGTTCCAGGGGGCGATCTGGCCCACGACCCCGCGTGCGTGCCGCAGTTCGGTGACGCGAGTGAGCGTGGGGATGGCGCCCGTGTGCCGCTTAGGCTTGAGGTAGGCGGGGGCCTTGCGGCCGTAGTGGCGGGCCGCGACGGCGACGGCCTGCACCTCCTCGTGCGCGTGCAGCCGGGCCTTGCCGGTCTCCAGCTGGATGAGGTCCAGCACCTCCGCCTGCCGCTCCAGCACCAGGTCGTGGAAGCGCAGCAGCACGTCGGCACGCCGGCGCACCGGGACCTGCTCCCAGACGGCCTGCGCCGCGCGCGCCGTCTCGAACGCCTCGCGGACGTCCTCGGGCGTCGACTCGGGCAGGTCGGCCAGCTTCTCGCCGGTGAACGGCGTGTGGTTGGCGGTACGGCCGGACCCGGCCACGCCCTTGGTGAGCTGGGCGACCAGCTCGGGCGTGACCACGTCGGCCGCGGTACGGGCGCCCTGCGGGGCGGGGGCGAGGGGGTTCGTGCCGGTCTGGGCCGGGGCCTGCGCGTCCGTCATGAGGCGCAGGGTATGCCGCGCCGGGGCCTTTGTGTACCCGTCGGTAACGGGGATTCACCGACTGCTCACACACTGCCAGTGGACACTGGCAACGAATGCGCTGATCAGGGCGTTGCCGTGAACCCGCCGGGGCGCCCGGTCTCGAGTCGGTCACGGGCACGGCGGTTCAGAGCCTGTCGATCTCCAGGTGGTCGATCGCGGTCTGCGCCACCTCGCGTCCGCGATTCGTGAAGTCGCCCTTGCCGGGGTAGCCGACGGACAGCTTGTACATGTCTCCGGCGGAGGTCCGGTAGTAGAAGACGCGCAGCCGGCGCGGCCGGGGGTTCTCGCTGTCGGTGGTGTCGTAGACGATCGTGTTCTCGGCGGACTTCCTGCCCTGGTACGTGGTCTCCCTGGGCTCCGTCCTCGGGTTCTGCGGCATGCCGACCTGGTAGTCGCCGCTCTGCCGGTAGTCGCCGTCCTCGTCGTACATCTCGGCGGCGGCGGACCCCTTGATCTCGTTACCGGTGTCCTCGGCCTTCTTCTCCAGCTCCAGGCTGATCCAGACGGCACCGCTGGGGTCGGTGTACGTGACCCAGTGGTCGTCGTCCGTCTTCTCGGGCCCGGTCCGCCTGTACTCGTCCGGCACCATCAGCGTCGCGCCGAGGGCCTGCTCCTCGTGCGTCTTCCAGCCGTCCGGCAGCGACCCGGCGAACGGGTCGGCGATCACCAGGTACGCCGTCACCGCGGCCGCGACCGCCGCCGCCGCGATCCCGAGCAGCGTCTTCGGGCCCAGCACGACACCCCGCCGCACACTCTCGGGGAGCCGTACGGGCTGGGTGAGGGCCGGCGCCGGCGGGTCGGCCGCCTGTTCCAGCAGGGCGCGGGTCCGCGCGGCGTCCGGGCGGCGCGAAGGGTCCTTCTGGAGCAGGCCGTTGATGGCCTCGGCGAGCGGGCCGCGCGCCGCCGCGGGGGCCGCGGGCTCGGCGTTGAGGACGGACTGGAGTGTCGCGGGGGTGTTGCTGCGGCGGAACGGCGAGACGCCCTCCGTCGCCGCGTACAGGACGACCCCGAGGGACCACAGGTCGCTGGCCGGTCCCGGGCGCTGGCCGAGGACCCGCTCGGGCGCGATGTACTCCGGCGAGCCGACGAAGCCGCCGGTGTCGGTCAGATTGGTCTCGCCCTCGATCTGGGCGATCCCGAAGTCGGTGAGCACGACCCGGTCGTGGCGCCCGAGCATGACGTTGTCCGGCTTGACGTCCCGGTGCAGGATGCCCGCGGCGTGCGCGGCCTCCAGGGCGCCCAGCACCTCCAGGCCGATCCGGGCCGCGTCCCGGGCGCCGAGGGTGCCCTCCTGCAACGCGTCGCCGAGCGAGCGGCCCCGCACCAGCTCCATGACGATCCAGGGCCGGCCGTCCACGACGGCGACGTCGTGCACGTTCACCACGGCGGGGTGGTCGAGCCGGGCTGCGGCGCGTGCCTCCCGGCGCATCCGCTCGTAGGCGTTGGCGCGTTCCCGTTCCGGAAGGTGGTCCGGGACGCGCGGTTCCTTCACGGCGACCTCCCGGTCCACCGTCTCGTCCTTGGCGCGCCAGACGGTGCCCATGCCGCCGTGCCCGAGCTTGGCGAGCAGCCGGTAGCGGCCCGCGATCAGCCGTCCGGCGCCGGGCTCCGGCCCGGACGCGGCGGGCGGGCCGGAGGGTGCGGGCGCGGCGGGCGGGCCGGCCTGTGTGGTCGGGGCCTGCTGCTGCGGCACGGGCGCGGTGGGCGTCGCGTACGGGTTGTCCGGATGCGGCACATGGGCGAGCGGCGCCGGCTGCGGAGGCCGCAGTTCAAAACTCGTCGGCTCGTCGGGCCGCTTCGGGAATCCCCCGTTGTTGCTCATGGATCCATCCATATCGCGCCGGACGGCCGGGGATCCAGGGACGGTTCCCTCGGTCACAGAGCCGTGACGCGGGTCGCTCCTTATCTCCGGTTCGTCCCGGACGGGGGTGGATCGGCCGACGGGGACCCGGGTGAGGGCGAGCCGTCGGACGCGGTGGGCCCGCCGGGCGGCGGCACCGTACCGGCCGTCTCCGCGGGCGGGCTCGCCGAGCTGGTCGGCACGTCGTGTCCGCCGCCGCCCCCGTCGGCCAGCAGCACCGCCGCCGACGCCCCCGCGACCGCCGCCACGGCGGCGAGCACCACGGCCGCCGCCACCTTGTGGGTCGTCCACGGCCGCTCCGCCCGCCTGCTGAACCGTTTCGGCACCAGGTCCTCGCCGGTCGCCAGGAACTCCCGCAGCATCCGCTCCGCCTCCGCCGCGTCCAGCCGGGCGGCCGGGTCCCGCTCCAGCAGGCCCTGGACGACGGGCAGGATCGGCGCCGCCTGCGCGGGCGGCCGTACCTCGTCGGAGACCACGGCCAGCACGGTGCCGCTCAGAGAGTCGCGCCGGAACGGCGACTCACCGCTCAGCAGCGCGCACAGCAGCGCCCCCACCGACCACAGGTCGGAGGCGGGACCGGTCCGCGCCCCCGACATCCGCTCGGGCGCGGTGTACTCGGGCGACCCCACGAACGACCCCGACTCGGTGAGCGTGCCGGTGCCGGGCACCCGGGCTATGCCGAAGTCGGTCAGGACGACCCGCTCGGTGCCGCGCTCCACCAGCACGTTGGCCGGGGTGATGTCCCGGTGCACGACCCCGGCGGCGTGCGCGGTGCGCAGCGCGTCCAGCAGGTCGGCGCCGACCCGGGCGGTCTCACGGGCGTCCAGCGGGCCGTGCGCGGCGAGCCGGTCGGCGAGCGACTCGCCGTCGATCAGCTCCATGACGATGTACGGGCGCTCGTGCTCCTCGATCACGTCGTGGACGACGATCACGTGCGGGTGCCGCAGCTGCGCCACCGCCTGCGCCTCGCGCAGCCATAGCGCGCGCTGCCGCCGTGCCTCGGACGCGGTGAGCGTCTCGTCGACCGGGATCTCCTTCACGGCGACCCGTCGCCCGAGCAACTGGTCGGTCGCCTGCCATACGACGCCCATGCCGCCCCGGCCGACCTTCGCCTCGAGACGGTAACGCCCCGCGATCACACGGAAGTTGGCCCCCTCGGTCCCCATGCGACTCATCATGCCCCACCGGACGCCCGGGCTCCGGGCAGCGATCGGCCAACTGTGCACAGCAGCAAAGCACGTCAAAAGCCGCCGACCGCGCGGGGAGTTCCGGCGGGTCAGCCCGTGCGCCAGCCCCGCAGCACCGCCGAGAACTGCGCGCGCGCCTCGGCCCAGTCCTTCTGCGGCGCGGACATGTAGATCGCGTACTCGGTGCCGTCCCGGTCGATGTACCCCTGGTCGATGGCGCGGCGCGGCCCGGGGAAGGGCGTGTCCTTGGGCTGCGCGTCCCAGGTGTACTCCCACACGGAGCCTGCGCGGTCGCGGTACTGGTTCTCCTTGAGCGACAGGAACGTGTAGCCGATGAGCCGCTCCTTGACCTGCTGCTCCAGGTCGACGAAATGGTCGTGGGCGGTCGCGAAGTCGGGCGAGACGTCGACGGAGATCCGTACGAAGTGCTCGCCGCCGTCCGGCGAGTAGTCGACCTGCTGGAGTCCGTCGACCTCCTCGCCGACCACCTTCCGCTTCCAGCCCTCGGGCAGATACAGACTGAAGCCCAGGGGGTCGTCGACGTGCTTCCAGGAGGGCGGCACACCGCCCGCGTCCCCCTCCGGCTCCTCGGTGGCCGATTCCTTCGGGGCGGGCGAGGACGGGGGCGCCGAGCTGACGGACGAACTGCCGTCACCGGGGCCCCACTTCTGCAGGACCACGGCCGTCCCTCCGCCGATGACGGCGGCGAGGGCGACGACCAGGGCGACCGAGCGCAGCCGGCGCCGCCGGGGCGCGGGGGCGGGCGGCACGGACCCGACGGGCGGGCCGAACGCCGTCGGCCCGGTCGTCGGGGGGTACGGCGTCGCACTGTGGACGCCGGCCTGGTCGGGGACGGAGCGCGCCTCCGGCTCGTACCGGTTCAGCTGGGTGGGCACATAGGCCTGCGCCCCGCTGGGCGTGCGGCCCTCGGCCGCCTCGGCCAGCAACTGCTCCGCCTCGGCGGCGTCGGGCCGGGTGACCGGGTCCTTGCGCAGCAGGGCGGTGATCACGGGGCCCAGCGGCCCGGCGTGCCGCGACTCCCCCGCGTCCTCCTCGACGACGGCCTGCATCGTGCTCAGCGGAGAGGTGCGGCGGAAGGGCGAGCGGCCCTCGACCGCCGTGAACAGCGTGGCGCCGAGCGCCCACAGGTCGGACGCCGGACCCGGATCGTGGCCGCGGATGCGCTCGGGGGCCAGATAGTCGACGGAGCCGACGACCTCTCCGGTGCGGGTGATCGTCGTGTCGCCCTCGATCTGCGCGATGCCGAAGTCGGTGAGCAGGACCCGGCCGTCCTCGGCGAGCAGGACGTTGCCGGGCTTGATGTCACGGTGCAGGACGCCGGCGGTGTGCGCGGCACGCAGCGCCCGCAGCACCCACAGCCCGATCCGCGCGGCCTCGGCGGGCTCGACGCGCCCCTCCTCCTTGACCGCGTCGGCCAGCGAGCGGCCCTCGATCAGCTCCATCACGATCCACGGGCGCCCGTCGTGCTCCAGGACGTCGTGCACGGTCACCACGGCGGAGTGGTTGATGCGCGCGGCGGCCCGCGCCTCGGCCCGCGTCCGGGCGAGGAGACGCTCCTGGTCGCTCTCGGAGACGTAGAGCGCGGCGGTGAGTTCCTTGATCGCCACGGCCCGGTGGAGCACTTCATCGTGCGCACGCCAGACGCGGCCCATACCGCCGCTGCCGATGGCCTCGGTGAGCCGGTAGCGGCCCGAGACGAGCTGGCCCTGCATCTTATTCACGTTGCCCCGCAATGTTCTTGACAGGGTCAGGTTAGGGACCGGGTCATGCGACCGGAACCGCGGGGGTGCCAAGGAGACCGCACTGTGACAGTTCTCGCCTTCCGTTCGCCGAAGCAACCCCAACGCCGTTGTCACAGACGGTTTTCGGGCCGCCTCACCCGGTGATGCGGTACGTCGCCGACGCCTGCTCGAACAGGCGCGTGACCTCGTCCCGCTCGGCCTCCGGACCCCGCACCTGGACCACGTGGTACCGCCCGTCGGCGAGGATCGCCAGATTCCGCACGAACAGCTCGCGCCCCTGGCCGTCGGTCCAGGTGAACTGCCCCTCGGCCATCGTGCGTTCGCCGACCTGAATGGTCTTCAGGCCGCCCGAGGAGGCCCAGCTGGAGTCCCGGTAGGGCTGCAACTCCTTCTCGTGCTCCCGCTGGTAGACCATCGGGTCGCCGCCGTACTGCCGCGCGGTGTCCCGGCCGGGCACGACGATCAGGTCGAAGCCGCCGTGCGTGTAGACGACCTGGCCGCGTCCGCTGCCGCCGCTGCGGCTCCAGCCGTTGGCCACGGCGACCTCGAAACCGGCCGGGTCCTTGCGGACGGTGAAGCCGTCGGGGACGTCGGGGCCGGTGGTCTGCGTCTCCTCGGAACCGGCCGACGAGGAGCCGTCGCCGGGGGACGGGGAGGTCTGCTCGGGGCGCGGCTCGCTGCTGGCGTCGGCCGACCGCTCGGGCGGCGCCTGGCCCGCGGCGGGGGTGCGCCCGGCGTTCGCGCCCTTGCCCGTGTCTCGGTCGTCCTTGGGCATGAACAGCATGGCGTACGCGATCGCCGCGGCCATGCCCAGCAGGACGAGGAGCAGCAGGGTGCGGCCGAGCCGGCGCGGTGAACGCGTCTCCTGCCGGGCCCGCTTGTGCCGGCCCTGGTGGGCGGGCAGCCGGGCGGCCCGCCGTCGGCGCACCAGCTCGCCGCGCCGCCGCACGATGGGCAGGCGGTTCGGGTCGACCGGCGGGGCGGCGACGACGTGTGCGCCGGCCTCCGGTTCGGGCGCCGACCGCACGAGGGAGCGCAGCCAGCCGCGCAGTTCCTCGAAGTCGGGCCGCTCGGTGGGGTCCTGACGCAGCAGCGACTCCACGACGGGCCGCAGCGGGCCGCACTCCTCGGCGAACGCGGGCGGTTCGGCGCACACCATCTGCACCAGCTCGGCCGTCGACTCCTCCGGGTAGGGCGCGTGCCCCTGCACGGCCCGGAAGAGCAGCGCGCCGAGCGCCCACAGGTCGGTCGCGGGCCCGATCGGCGCGGCGAGCTGCCAGTTCTCGTGCACGGGTCCGGCCTGCTCCGGGGCCCACCGCTCGGTGACGGGTCCGACGACGGCCATCCGGGCCTGCCGGGCCCGCTCGGCCGCCAGCGCGGTGCTGGGCCCCTTGCGGGCGGCGGAACCGGACACCAGTTCGTTCCAACGGGTCCCCGTGCGCGCCGGGGGCACAGCGGCCGCGCTGGCCGCGGCGGACGTGCTGTCGTCCCGTGGGGCGAAGCCCGGCTGGGAGCCGGCGGGCGGGAGCGCGGCACGGGCAGTGTCCGCGTCGGTGGCGGCGTCGGTGGGGGCGCGCCCGGTGCCGGGCCGGGGGACCGCTCCCTGCCAGGACGCGGCCCGCACCCCGTAGGGGTCGGCGATCTGCCCCGGCGGTGTGCTGCCCCCGCCGCCGGACAGGTACGGCTGTGGCGCCCGGCCCTCCGGGGCGCTGCGCGCGCCGGGCAGGGCGGCGCGTTCGCTCTGCTGGGCCTCCTGCACCCGGGCCGCGGCGCGGGCGCCCGCCCGGTAGGCGGCGATGGCGCCGGCCCGGGCGGCCCGGACGTCGGCGCCGGTCTCCAGGGCTCCGCCCGGCGCGGGGCCGGGGCCGTCGGCGCCGGGCACCGGCCGGGTCCCGTTGGTGCGGGCCTCTATGGCGGCCCGCCGGGCCGCCTCGGGGTCGGTGCCGGGACGGGGAAGGGTGCCTGGGGGGCCGTTGCCCGCGGAGGGTGCCGGGGCCGGGTCGTCACCGTCCTCGGCGGGCACGGGGTCGTAGCCGCACAGCGCCTCCTCTGCGGCGCCGACCGCGAGCCCGGTGAGCATCACCCGGCCGTCGTCGCAGACCAGGACGGTACGGGCGGTGATGTTGCGGTGGACCCAGCCATGGGCGTGCAGGACGCGCAGCGCCATGAGGACGTCGGAGGCCACCTCGGCCGCCCGGTACGGCGACAGCGGCTGCTCGGCGAGGAGCGCGGCGAGCGGCCGGGCCGCCACCAGCTCGCTGACTATCCACAGCGAACCGCCCTCGGCGAACACGTCGAAGACCTGGTCGAGGCGCGGGTGGTCGGGGACGCGGGCCGCAGCCTGGGCGGCCTCGACCGCCCGGCGCACGGCGGGATCGGCGGGCCGGCGGCCGGTGTCGCGGGCCCGCGCGTCCCGGGCGGTGAACCCGTCGGGCAGCCCTTCGGCGTCGAGCACCTCTGCCTCGACGACCTCGGGCAACGGCACCTGCCGGACCAGGACTTCCTGCCCGCTGTAGGTGTCGAAGGCGCGGCTCTCGGTGAGTTCGTACGTGTCGGAGGGCGGCAACGGCAGGCGGTAGCGGTCGGCGAGCACCCGGCCCGCGTAGTCGTCCACGTTGCCTCCCCCGGCCGCCCGGTCGGTCGATTCCGTTCGCCTCGTGTCGCGTTCCGGACGTCTGAATGGATGCGTACGGTCCGCGAGCTTTCACGATACGTGCCGGAGGCAACTCGCCAAGAGAGGTTGCCGTATCTCACGGAGCAATCCCCCTGGGCCTCCCCCGGAGGGGAAGCCCCCGCTTCACGCCTTCGGCTCGAACGTGCCCGTGAGCGCCTTCCATGTGCCCTTGCGCAGATCGCTGTCCCAGTCCGCCGCCTTCGCGGTGTACATCAGGGCGTACCCGGAGTGGTCGTTCACGACGAAACCGCGGTCGATGGTGCGGTACTTGGTGCCGCCCTCGACGTAGGTGAACTCCCAGTCGGCGGTGTTCCAGCCCCGGTAGTCCACCTGCTCTATGCGGATCTTCTTGTACTGGGAGCGCACCATGTAGCGCTCCTGGCTCTTCCAGTCCGCCACCGGGTCGCCCTTGGGCGTCGACGTCCAGGCCACGAGCAGCTTCTGCCCCTTCGGCCCGGTGAACCGGTCGCCGGCCGAGCCCGTGGACTGGAACTTCCAGCCCTTCGGCAGCCCGATCGAGTACCCCTGGCCACCCTTGTGGGTGGAGTCCACCTCGGCGCCGCCGGAGCCCTGTCCGTCGCCACCGCCACCACCGGCCGTCTCGCTGGAACCGGCGCTCGGCTCGGTCCCGCCGCCCTTGCCGGAGCCGGAGTCCGCAGTGGACTTGGACTCGTCGTCCCCGCGGTCCGTGCCGCCGTCGTCGTCGCGCTTGGTGTCCGGGGTCTCCTTCGACGCGGCCGAGGAGCCGGTCCCGCCGCCGTTCCCCGAGGCCTCGGAGCCGCCGTCGTCGCCCAGCGTCAGCGCCAGCACCACACCGAGGACGGCGACCAGGACGACGACCGCGATGATCAGGAGCGTCCGCTTCGGGACGACGTCGGTCAGCGGGGCGCGCGGGACGGGCCGCTCGGGCAGGTCGGGCGGCGTCATCACGGGCCAGCCGGAGCTGGGACCCGAACCGGCGTCGCCGACCGTCCGGGCGTCCTTGTCGGCGGCGTTCGCGCCGGTGGACGCGGACGTGTCGCTCGTCGCGTCGGCCCCGGCCTTCCCCTCGCCGGACGCGGTGCCCGCCGCACCGGCCGCACCGGCCCCGACCGCGGCCTTGCGCACCGAGCGCAGGGCTCCGCGCAGCCGCTCCCCGGCCTCCTCGGCCTTCTTGCCCGCGGCACCGGCGCCCGAACGCCCCTTGCGCGCGGCCGCGTCGGACTGCGACGGCAGCGGTACGACCTTCGTCGCGTCCGGCGCGTCGGCGGCCGTCTCCGTCCGCGGCGCGTGGATGACGGCGTTGAGCATCCTGCGCGCGCCGGCGTCGTCGAGCCGCTTCTCGGGGTCCTTGGTGAGCAGGCCGTAGATGACGTCCCGCAGCGGGCCGGCGTTCTTCGGCTCCTCCAGCGGCTCGGTCATCACGGCCGTGAGCGTCGCGATCGCGGAGCCCTTGTCGTACGGCGGCACGCCCTCGACGGAGGCGTACAGCAGACCGCCGAGGGACCACAGGTCGGCAGCGGGACCGGGCTTGTGGCCGCGCGCCCGCTCCGGGGAGATGTACGAGGGGGCGCCGACGAGCATGCCGGTCGAGGTGATGGACGGGTCGCCCTCGACCTGGGCGATCCCGAAGTCGGTGAGCACGACCCGGTCGGTGTCGGACTCGAGCAGCACGTTGGACGGCTTCACGTCCCGGTGCAGGATGCCCTCGCGGTGCGCGGAGCGCAGGACGTCCAGCACGGCGAGGCCCACCTGGGCCGCCCGCTTCGGCTCCAGCAGGCCGTCCTCCCGGATGACCTCGGCGAGCGACTTGCCCTCGACGAGCTCCATCACGATCCAGGGCCGGTCGTCCTCGTCGACCACGTCGTACACCGTGACCGCGCTGTTGTTGCGGATCCGGGCGATCGCCTTGGCCTCGCGCAGGGTGCGGGTGATGAGCCGCCGCTTCTCCTCCTCGTCGATGTTCGACGGGAAGCGCAGCTCCTTGACGGCGACGGTCCGCCCGAGCGTCTCGTCGACGGCACGCCAGACCGTGCCCATGCCGCCCCTGCCGAGGACGCCTCCCAACCGGTACCGCCCCGCGAGGAGACGCTCGTGGTCGTCCTGACGAGTCTCCTGACGAGATGTGCCCGCCCGCTCCGCCTCCGACATGCGTCCCCTCATACAACCCGCCCTGACAGAGCCTCCATTGTCCCCTACCCGACAACCGTCCGACGCCCAGGGTGCCCCTCGTGGCGCAACCTGTTCGAATCCACCCGGAGGCCGGGAGCCGAGCGCTCCGGGGCGTCGCGCGGCACGGGTTCACCCAGCACGGGCGGGCGGCGCCGGCCGGGACGGCCGGGCCGCCCAAGGCGCGGACCGGGAAGGGGACTTCGGGCCCGGGGCCCGTCCCCCGTCGCTACCGCGGCAGGATGTCCGGCGCTCCCAGACGGGCCGCGTCGGCCGTCAGGTCGTCGGGCTGGCGCTGGGACTCGCGTTCGGCCTCCACCCGCTTCTGGTAGTGCTCGACCTCGCGCTCGATCTGCTCCTTGTCCCAGCCCAGCACCGGTGCCATCAACTCGGCGGCCTCGCGGGCGCACCCGGTGCCCCGGTCGAAGGTCTCGATGGAGATGCGGGTGCGCCGGGTCAGCACGTCGTCCAGATGCCGGGCGCCCTCGTGGGAGGCGGCGTAGACGATCTCGGCCCGCAGGTAGTCGTCGGCGGACTGGAGCGGTTCACCGAGGCTCGGATCGGCGGCGATGAGTTCCAGGATCTCCTCGGTGAGCGCCCCGAACCGGTTCAACAGGTGCTCCACGCGGACCACATGAAGGCCCGTCCGCTCCGCGATGCGCGCTCGCGCGTTCCACAGGGCGCGGTAGCCCTCGGCGCCCACCAGCGGGATGTCCTCCGTCACGCAGTCGGCGACCCGCATGTCGAGGCCGTGCACCGCCGCGTCCACGGCGTCCTTGGCCATCACGCGGTACGTCGTGTACTTGCCGCCGGCCACGACGACGAGGCCGGGGACGGGGTGGGCGACGGTGTGCTCGCGCGAGAGCTTGCTGGTGGCGTCCGACTCACCGGCGAGCAGCGGGCGCAGCCCCGCGTACACGCCTTCGACGTCGTCCCTGGTCAGGGGGACCGCCAGCACCGAGTTCACATGGTCGAGGACATAGTCGATGTCGGCGCTGGACGCCGCCGGGTGGGCCTTGTCGAGGTCCCAGTCGGTGTCGGTGGTGCCGACGATCCAGTGCCGCCCCCAGGGGATGACGAACAGCACGGACTTCTCGGTGCGCAGGATCAGCCCGGTCGTGGAGTGGATGCGGTCCTTGGGCACGACGAGGTGGACGCCCTTGGACGCGCGGACGTGGAACTGGCCGCGCTCCCCGACCATCGACTGGGTGTCGTCCGTCCACACCCCGGTGGCGTTGACGACCTGCTTGGCGCGGATCTCGTACTCGCCGCCGCCCTCGGCGTCCTGGACGCGGACCCCGACGACACGCTCGCCCTCCCGCAGGAACGAGGTGACCCGCGCGCGGTTGGCGACCTTCGCGCCGTAGGCCGCCGCGGTGCGCACCAGGGTGGCCACATAGCGGGCGTCGTCCATCTGGGCGTCGTAGTACTGGAGGGCGCCGACCAGCGCGTCCTTCCTCAGGGCGGGGGCCACGCGCAGCGCTTGACGGCGGGTCAGGTGCCGGTGCAGGGGCAGGCCCCTGCCATGGCCGCGGGCCATCGACATCACGTCGTAGAGGGCGACGCCCGAGCCGGCGTACAGGCGCTCCCAGCCCTTGTGCTGGAGCGGGTACAGGAACGGCACCGGCTTCACCAGGTGCGGGGCCAGCCGCTCCAGGAGCAGCCCGCGCTCCTTCAGGGCCTCGCGGACGAGCGCGAAGTCGAGCATCTCCAGATAGCGCAGGCCGCCGTGGATGAGCTTGCTGGACCGGCTGGAGGTGCCGGACGCCCAGTCCCGGGCCTCGACCAGCCCGGTCGACAGTCCGCGGGTCACCGCGTCGAGTGCCGTGCCCGCGCCGACCACTCCGGCGCCCACGACCAGCAGGTCCAGCTCGCGCTCGGCCATGGCCGCCAGGGACGCGGCCCGCTCCTTCGGCCCCAGTGTCGCTGTCCTCACCGCTGCCTCCCGATGATCGGTCGCGTAAGCCGCACCCGTCGGGCGAAGCCCGTCTCGTATCCCCCTGCTCAGAATTCTGACCGGGTTGCCCGAGTTCAGCCACCACGTACCCCCAGCCTGTGGACAACACTCCTGGAAACGCGATCATTCAATGCGGCAAATCGGTCATATTTACTCCTAGTCTGACATTGCGCTCCCTCGTCCTGTCCACCGGGGTTGCGCACCAGCCCCACGTCGGTTACTGGGAAGGACGGCCCACGTATGCCCGCAGATCTCGCCGTCATCGGACTAGGCCCGTACGGCCTGCCCCTGGCCAAGGCCGCCGTCGCCGCCGGCATCCCCACCCTCGGTTACCGCACCGGTCCGGAGGCCGCCTCTCTCAGTCCCGCCGAACTGCGCCGGATGCTCTCGGGGGGCTTCCGGCACGCCACCGGCCCCGCCGAGCTCGGCCGGGTCCGCACCGCCGTCATCTGCTCGCCGACGCCGCTCGGGGCGGACGGGGTGCTCGACCTGAGCGAGGTGGAGAGCGCCGCGCGCGACCTCGCGGCCCGGCTGCGGCCGCACTCCACGGTCATCCTGGAGTCGCCGGTACCGCCCGGCACCACGGAGAGCGTGCTGCGGCCCCTGCTGGAGGAGGGCTCGGGGATGCGCGCCGGGCGGGACTTCCACCTGGCCTACTCGCCCAGCCGCGTCGACCCCGGCAACCGCGACTTCCACCCCGCCAACACCCCCAAGGTGATCGGCGGGCTCACCCCCGCGTGCACCGAGTCGGCGGCCGCCTTCTACGGCCGCCTCACCGACAAGGTGGTCCGCGCGCGGGGCCTGCGCGAGGCGGAGACCGTGCAGGTGCTGGAGACCAACTTCCGGCATGTGAACATCGCCCTCGTCAACGAGATGGCGGTGCTCTGCCACGACCTGGGCGTCGACCTGTGGGACGTCGTGCGTTGCGCCGAGACCAAGCCGTTCGGCTTCCAGGCGTTCCGCCCCGGCCCCGGCGTCGGCGGGCACGCCGTCCCGCAGGGCCTGACCGCCCCCACCGGCCGCTCCCTGCGCATGGTCGAACTGGCTCAGCAGGTCAACAGCCAGATGCCCCGATACGTCGTCCAGCGCGCCGCCACCCTGCTCAACGAGCACGGCAAGTCCGCGCGCGGCGCCCGCATCCTCCTCCTCGGCGTCACCTACAAGCCGGACCTCGCCGACCAGCAGTCCACCCCCGCCCAGGAGGTCGCCGTCCGCCTGCTGGAACTGGGCGCGTCCATCAGCTACCACGACCCCTACGTACCGTCCTGGAGCGTCCTGGACCGCCCGGTCCCCCGCGCCGACTCCCTCTACGAGGCCGCCGCCGACGCCGACCTGACGATCCTCCTCCAGCAACACCGCACCTACGACCTCCAGGGCCTGTCGGTGAAGGCCCAACTCCTCCTCGACACCCGGGGGGCGGCCCCGACGGGGGCGGCGCACCGGTTGTGAGGAGGCCGGGGCAAACGAAAGGGGCCGGTCGATGACCGGCCCCTCGCGTCGTGCGGCTAGCGCTGGTGCTGGGAGTCCGCCACCGTGACCTCGACCCGCTGGAACTCCTTGAGCTCGCTGTAGCCGGTCGTGGCCATGGCGCGGCGCAGGGCGCCGAAGAAGTTCATGGAGCCGTCGGGGGTGTGCGAGGGGCCCGTCAGGACCTCCTCGATCGTGCCGACCGTGCCCAGGTCGACCTTCTGCCCGCGCGGCAGCTCCGCGTTCACGGCCTCCATGCCCCAGTGGCAGCCACGCCCCGGCGCGTCCGTGGCACGGGCCAGCGGGGAACCCATCATCACCGCGTCGGCGCCGCAGGCGATCGCCTTGGGCAGGTCGCCGGACCAGCCGACACCGCCGTCCGCGATGACGTGGACGTACCGGCCGCCGGACTCGTCCATGTAGTCGCGCCGCGCCGCCGCCACGTCCGCGACGGCCGTGGCCATCGGGACGCGGATGCCGAGGACGTTGCGTGTGGTGTGCGCGGCGCCGCCGCCGAAGCCGACCAGGACGCCCGCCGCGCCGGTGCGCATCAGGTGCAGGGCCGCGGTGTACGTGGCGCAGCCGCCGACGATCACCGGGACGTCGAGCTCGTAGATGAACTGCTTCAGGTTCAGCGGCTCGTGCGAGGACGAGACGTGCTCCGCGGAGACCGTCGTGCCGCGGATGACGAAGATGTCGACGCCCGCGTCGACGACCGCCTTGGAGAACTGGGCGGTGCGCTGCGGGGAGAGCGCGGCGGCCGTGACCACACCGGAGTCCCGCACCTCCTTGATGCGCTGCCCGATCAGCTCCTCCTTGATCGGAGCGGCGTAGACCTCCTGGAAGCGGCGCGTCGCGGCCTCCGTGGGCAGCTCGGCGATCTCGTCGAGCAGCGGCTGCGGGTCCTCGTACCGGGTCCACAGACCCTCGAGGTTCAGCACGCCGAGGCCGCCGAGCTCGCCGATGCGGATGGCGGTGGCCGGGGAGACGACCGAGTCCATGGGGGCGGCCAGGAACGGCAGCTCGAAGCGGTAGGCGTCGATCTGCCAGGCGATCGAGACCTCCTTCGGGTCCCGCGTACGGCGGCTGGGGACGACGGCGATGTCGTCGAAGGCGTACGCCCGGCGGCCGCGCTTGCCGCGCCCGATCTCGATCTCAGTCACGTCTGTGGCCTTTCCCTGATGCGTTGCAGCGTCTTCCAGTATCGCCGACGGGCACGACGAGGGCGGCCCCGGATGCGTCCGGGGCCGCCCTGTCGCGGGGGCCGGCTACTTGTTGCTGTAGTTCGGCGCCTCGACCGTCATCTGGATGTCGTGCGGGTGGCTCTCCTTCAGGCCCGCCGAGGTGATGCGGACGAAGCGGCCCTTCGACTCCATCTCGTCGATGGTGGCCGCGCCGACGTAGCCCATGGTCTGGCGCAGCCCGCCGACGAGCTGGTGGAGCACGTTGGCCAGCGGCCCGCGGTAGGGCACCTGGCCCTCGACGCCCTCGGGCACCAGCTTGTCGTCGGAGGAGACCTCCGCCTGGAAGTAGCGGTCCTTCGAGTACGACTTGCCCTGGCCACGGGACTGCATGGCGCCGAGCGAGCCCATGCCGCGGTACGACTTGAACTGCTTGCCGTTGATGAACAGCAGCTCGCCCGGGGACTCCTCGCAGCCCGCGAGCAGCGAGCCCAGCATCACGGTGTCGGCACCGGCGGCGAGCGCCTTGCCGATGTCACCGGAGTACTGCAGGCCGCCGTCGCCGATCAGCGGGATGCCGGCGGGGCGGGCGGCGAGGGACGCCTCGTAGATGGCGGTGACCTGCGGGACGCCGATACCGGCGACGACACGGGTCGTACAGATGGAGCCCGGTCCGACACCGACCTTGATGCCGTCGACACCGGCGTCGATCAGGGCCTGCGCGCCGTCACGGGTGGCGACGTTGCCGCCGATCACGTCGACCGGAACGGCGGACTTGATCTTCGCCATCCAGCTGAGGGCGTTGCTGTTGTGCCCGTGGGAGGTGTCCACGACCAGGAAGTCCACCCCGGCCTCGGCGAGCGCCTGCGCCCGCTCCAGCGCCTCGGGGCTGGCGCCGACGGCGGCACCGACGAGGAGGCGGCCCTCGGCGTCCTTCGCGGCGTTCGGGTACTTCTCGGCCTTGACGAAGTCCTTGACCGTGATCAGGCCCTTGAGGGTGCCCTCGTCGTCGACCAGCGGCAGCTTCTCGATCTTGTGCTTGCGCAGCAGCTCCATGGCGTCGACGCCGGAGATGCCCACCTTGCCCGTGACCAGCGGCATCGGCGTCATGACCTCACGCACCTGGCGGGAGCGGTCCGACTCGAAGGCCATGTCGCGGTTGGTGACGATGCCGAGCAGCTTGCCGGCCGGGTCGGTGACGGGGACACCGCTGATGCGGAACTTGGCGCACAGCGCGTCCGCCTCGCCGAGGGTCGCCTCGGGGTGCACCGTGATGGGGTCGGTGACCATGCCGGACTCGGACCGCTTCACCAGGTCCACCTGGTTCACCTGGTCCTCGACGGACAGGTTGCGGTGCAGCACGCCGACACCGCCCAGGCGGGCCATCGCGATCGCCATCCGGGACTCGGTGACCTTGTCCATGGCGGCGGAGAGCAGGGGGATGTTGACCCGTACGTTCCGGGAGATGCGGGACGAGGTGTCGACCGCGTTGGGCAGGACCTCGGAGGCGCCCGGCAGCAGCAGCACATCGTCGTAGGTAAGCCCGAGTGTCGCGAATTTGGCGGGCACTCCGTCGACGTTGGCAGTCATGACACCTTCCCCAAATGGCCTTGATCGGTGCGGATGTCCATGCTAACGGGAAGCCGGGGTGTCACATTCCACGGTTCCGGACGGCTGCCGGCTTCGTATGTTCGTACGGGATCGAGGCAACCCCCGTTCACCCGCTGGGACTACTGCTCGGCGAGTGCCCGCAGTCTGCTCAGGGCCCGGTGCTGGGCGACCCGGACGGCTCCGGGTGACATTCCCAACATCTGGCCGGTCTCCTCGGCGGTCAGCCCCACGGCGATCCGCAGCAGCAGCAGCTCCCGCTGGTTCTCGGGCAGGTTGGCCAGGAGTTTCTTGGCCCACTCGGCGTCGCTGCTGAGCAGCGCGCGCTCCTCGGGGCCCAGCGAGTCGTCCGGCCGCTCGGGCATCTCGTCCGAGGGGACGGCCGTGGAGCCGGGGTGCCGCATCGCCGCCCGCTGCAGATCCGCGACCTTGTGCGCGGCGATGGCGAAGACGAACGCCTCGAAGGGGCGGCCGGTGTCCTTGTAGCGCGGCAGCGCCAGCAGGACGGCGACGCAGACCTCCTGGGCGAGGTCCTCGACGAAGTGCCGGGCGTCCCCCGGCAGGCGCGAGAGCCGGGTGCGGCAGTACCGCAGGGCCAGCGGGTGGACATGCGCGAGAAGGTCGTGGGTGGCCTGCTCGTCCCCGTCCACCGCGCGATGGACGAGTGCACCGATCGCCCCTGCGGCGTGAGCCGCCTCGTCGTCGCGCATCGGTCCATGGTGCCCTGCGGCCGCGGCGCGCGCGGCATCGCCGCCGTCGTTGTGCACCGAAGCGTTATGAGCAGGTGCGCCGGAACTCATCTCCTGCGCCCTCCCCTTCCGCTCGACCGACTCGTCCCCGAGAGACTCCACACCTCAAGGATGCGGCATCCGCGGCGAAACGAGCACCGGGCACCGATCGGACCCGCTGCCCGGCCTCGAAGCCGCGCCCCTGTGGGGGCGCGGGCCGAGACATGGTGCGGCCGGGCCGCGCGCACGCGACCAGCCACGACGAACCCGGGGCGACCGGCCGGCACGACGCGGGCCCCACGGCGGGACGCTCAGCGCACCAGGCCCCACCGGAACCCGAGCGCCACCGCGTGGGCCCGGTCCGAGGCGCCGAGCTTCTTGAACAGCCGGCGGGCGTGGGTCTTGACCGTGTCCTCCGAGAGGAACAGCTCGCGGCCGATCTCCGCGTTGGAGCGGCCGTGGCTCATGCCCTCCAGCACCTGGATCTCCCGCGCGGTCAGCGTCGGCGCGGCGCCCATCTCGGCGGAGCGCAGCCGGCGCGGGGCGAGCCGCCAGGTCGGGTCGGCCAGCGCCTGCGTGACCGTGGCCCGCAGCTCCGCGCGCGAGGCGTCCTTGTGCAGATAGCCGCGGGCACCGGCGGCGACCGCGAGGGCCACGCCGTCCAGGTCCTCGGCGACGGTGAGCATGATGATGCGCGCACCGGGGTCGGCGGACAGCAGCCGCCGTACGGTCTCCACGCCGCCCAGACCGGGCATGCGCACGTCCATCAGGATCAGGTCCGAGCGGTCGGCGCCCCAGCGGCGGAGGACTTCCTCGCCGTTGGCCGCCGTCGTCACACGCTCGACGCCGGGCACGGTCGCGACCGCGCGGCGGAGCGCCTCTCGGGCAAGCGGGGAGTCGTCGCAGACGAGGACGGATGTCATGGCCGCCCTCCGCAGCTGATGCACGTCACCTTGAGCCTCCAGGCTGGTACGAAATGTCACCTGTGCGGTCGACCGTCTCGGACGCCTGCCCGAGCGCTTCTTCTTTCAACCGCCTCCGCCCTCTCAACGACGGTCACTCGAAAGAGTTACGGGGGCATGTGCCGTCTTCGGCACTCTACGTGAGGGGACGGACACGGGGCAGACATGCGGGGCGGACCCTCCCCGTTTCATCACAAGCCGTGCCCCATTTAGCCCTTTTTCTTCCTACTTCGCAGCGTTTGGGGCTAGATTCGCAATGAGTCATATTTTCATCTTCTTAGATCGTAGATGTACGGTCGTAGACACCGTATCCGCCCAGAACGGCTACAAGGGGTCACGCAATGGCAGATTTCTCCCGCCTTCCCGGACCGAACGCGGACCTGTGGGACTGGCAGCTGCTGGCTGCATGTCGCGGGGTGGACAGCTCGCTCTTCTTCCATCCGGAGGGCGAGCGCGGGGCGGCCCGGAGCGCTCGAGAGAACTCGGCCAAGGAGGTCTGCATGAGGTGCCCCGTGCGCGCACAGTGCGCGGCGCACGCGCTGGCGGTACGCGAACCGTACGGCGTATGGGGCGGCTTGACCGAGGACGAGCGCGAGGAGCTCATGGGGCGGGCACGCAACCGGCTGGTGTCGGCGTCGACCACCGGCGGGGACGCGGGTCCCGACCGCTGAAGGAACGTTTCTCCAATCAGGGCACGCATCGCGTGCCCTTCCTCATGCCCGGGGCTCCCCCGGGCCCCCGGCGGCGCGGGCGAGCTGGTCCAGGGTCGCGGCCACGGCCGGCACCTGGGCGAGGTCCGGCAGCGTGAGGGCGACGATCTCGCGGCGGACCGCCGGTTCCAGCGCGACCATGCGCACACCCCGCGGCCGTACGGACTCCACGGCGAGCTGCGGCAGGACCGCCACACCGAGACCGGCGCCGACCAGACCGACGACCGCCGGGTAGTCGTCGGTGGCGAAGTCGATGCGCGGGGTGAAGCCGGCGCTCGCGCACACCTCGACCAGCTGGCCGCGGCAGCGCGGGCACCCGGCGATCCACGGCTCGGCCGCCAGATCGCCGATGGCGACCGACGCCGGTGATCCCGCGCGGGCGAGCCGGTGCCGCTCCGGGACGAGGCCGACCAGGCGGTCGGTGAGCAGCGGGCGGACCACGAGGTCGTCCCACTCCTCGGCGCCGGCGGCGCTCTCGTACCGGAAGGCCAGGGCCACGTCGCACTCGCCCTCGCGCAGCATCTCGACCGACTTCGGCGGCTCGGCCTCCTCCAGGGAGACGCGGGTGCCGGGGTGGGCGGCGCGCAGGGCGGCGAGGGCGGTCGGGACGAGGGTGGAGCTGCCGCTGGGGAAGGAGACGAGCCGGACCCGTCCGGCGCGCAGGCCGGCGATGGCGGCGACCTCCTCCTCTGCGGCGGTGAGCCCGGCCAGGATGCCGGTGGCGTGCCGCACGAGCGCGTCGCCGGCCTGGGTCAGCCGCATCGCGCGCCCGGTGCGGATCAGCAGCGGGGTGCCGACGGCCGTCTCCAGCGCCTTCATCTGCTGGCTCACGGCGGGCTGGGTGCAGCCCAGCTCGCGGGCGGCCGCCGAGAAGGAGCCGGTGGTCGCGACGGCGCGCAGGACGCGGAGATGACGGGCTTCGAGCACGTCATCGAGCATAAGGCGCGCTTGGGGAGTGCGCTGAATATCGCGTCGACACTTTGACCACCGGTCGCCTACCGTGCCGCCATGAAGCTTCTGTCAGTGAATCTCGGCCGCTCCGAGGCGGTGCCGTACACGGACCACCCCGAGGGGGTGACCGGCATCGACAAGCGCCCCGTCGAGGGCTCGGTACGGGTGACGGCACCCGGCCCGAAGGGCGTCGGCGGGAGCGGTCTGGCCGGGGACGCGGTGTGCTCGAGGCAGCATCACGGCGGCGACGACCAGGCCGTGTACGCGGTGGCGCGGGAGGACCTCGACGCCTGGGAGCGCGAGCTGGGGCGCCCGCTGCGCAACGGCGTGTTCGGAGAGAACCTCACGACGTCCGGGGTGGACGTCTCCGGGGCGCTGATCGGCGAGCGCTGGCGGGTGGGGCCCGATCTGCTGCTGGAGGTCACGAGCGGCCGTATCCCCTGCCGCACCTTCCAGGGCCACCTGGGTGAACGGCAGTGGGTCAGGCGGTTCACCGCGCAGGCCGCGCCGGGCGCGTATCTGCGGGTGATCGAGCCGGGCGAGATCCGGGCGGGCGACGCGATCGAGGTCGTCCGGCGGCCGGACCACGAGGTGACGGTGGCGTTCCAGTTCCGGGCGGTGACGACCGAGCGGTCGCTGCTGCCGCGCCTCCTCGCGGCGGCCGAGTGGCTGCACCCGGAGGCGGTGGAGACGGCGGAGAAGTACGTGGCGAAGTACGGCTCCTGACGCGACGCCAAAAGCCGTGGGCCGTCGGCTTGTTGCCCTCGGGGGCGGCCGGAGCGGGCGTCCACTGACCGGCCGCGGAGCGGAAGGGGGCGCTCCGGGCCCCTAACCTTGCGCCATGACAACGGCATTGATCACGGGATCGACCGCGGGCCTGGGCGCCGCGTTCGCGCGACGGCTGGCCTCCGACGGACATGACCTCGTCCTGGTGGCCCGGAACACCGAGCGGCTGCGCGAGCAGGCCACCGAACTGCACGACCGGCACGGCGTCGAGGCGGAGGTGCTGACGGCGGACCTCGCCGAGGACACCGGCATCGAGGCGGTCGCCGCCCGCCTCGGCGACCGCCGCAACCCGGTCGATCTGCTGATCAACAACGCGGGGTTCGGCAACAAGGGCCGCTACCTCGACGTGTCCATGGCCGACGAGCTGCGGATGCTCAAGGTGCACTGCGAGGCGGTGCTGCGGCTGACGTCGGCGGCGGCCGGGGCGATGCGCGAGCGGGGCCGGGGCGGGGTCGTGAACGTCGCCTCCGTGGCGGCGTTCGTGCCGCGCGGGACGTACGGCGCGTCCAAGGCGTGGGTCGTGCAGTTCACCCAGGGCGCGGCGCGGGACCTGGCCGGGAGCGGGGTGCGGCTGATGGCGCTGTGCCCGGGGTTCGTGCGGACCGAGTTCCACGAGCGCGCCGGCATGGGCACGGACAACATCCCCGGGTGGATGTGGCTGGACGCCGACAAGGTGGCGGCCGCCGCGCTGGAGGACCTGGCACGGGGGCGGGCGCTGTCCATCCCGGACCCCCGCTACAAGGTGCTGCTGGGCGCGGCGAAGCTGGTGCCGCGGGGCATGCTCGGCACGATCTCCTCGCGGACGGGCCGCAAGTACGGACCGCGGTAGCGGGCGCTCCCGGCGGGAGGCGGGGGGCGGCTCGGGCGAGGAGAATGGTGCTGTCCAGCCGCACCCAGGGGGACCGGGAGGCGCCGGCGCCATGACCTTCGTACAGCTCATCGACTGCAGGACGGACCGGTTCGACGAGATGAACCGGCTGATGGACAGGTGGGTCGAGCAGACCAAGGGGAAGCGGACGGCCACGCACGACGTCATCGGACGGGACCGGTCGGACGGCTCGCACTTCGTGGAGATCGTGGAGTTCCCGTCGTACGACGAGGCGATGCGCAACTCGCACCTCCCCGAGACCGGCCGGATCTACGAGGAGATGGTGGCGCTGTGCGACGGACCGCCGGTCTTCACCGATCTGGACGTGGTGCGCGACGAACAGCTGAACGTCCTCGCCGCGCGGGCCTTCTTCACGGAGCTGGGCCGCAGGCCCCCGGAGCGCGTCCTCGAGCACGTCACGGACGACTACGTGGACCACGACCCGTCCTACCCGCGTCCCGTCAAGGGCAAGGACGAGATGCGCGCGGTGCTGGAGGGCTGGTACGGCGCCTTCGACATCGCGTTCACCGTCCACGACCAGATGGCCGAGGACGACCGGGTCTGCACCCGCTGGACCGTGACCGGCCACCACAAGGGCGACTTCCTGGGCATCCCGCCGACCGGCCAGGACGTGAGCATGCAGGGCATGACCTGGCAGCGCTTCCGCGACGGCCGCATCTGCGAGGGCCACTGGATCTACGACCGCGCGGGTCTGATGGAGCAGTTGGGGGTACTCGCCGAATGACCGCGAAGGGGAAGGCCCCGCTCCCGTCCTGACGAGGGAGCGGGGCCTTTGTCGTCCCGGAGCCGGGTGAAGCCCGTCAGTCGCCGCCTCCCCCGTCCCCGCCGCCGTCTCCCCCGCCTCCGTCGCCGCCGTCTCCGCCGTCGTCGCCCCAGCCGTCGGCGCCGCCCGGTTCGTTGTCGTCGTGGCCGGTGCCCAGGTTGCTGAACCAGGGCAGTTCCCAGGTGGTGTCGGCGTCGTCGCCGGGGCGGGGGCGGGTGCGGAAGCGGGCCGAGCCCGTGGTGTCGCCCAGGCCGAAGGACGCCGCGACCGCGTGGGCCATGACGGCGTCCAGCGGGTCGGGGCTCTCGTGGCGCACGGCGGGGAGGGGCAGCAGGACCGTGCCGGGGGCGAGGTCGGGGCGGCGGGGCGGGCGGGTCAGGAGGGCGACCCGGTCGTCGTCGCGCAGCAGCCAGGAGCTGGTCGCGTCGGCACGCCGTAGCGTCCACTGCCGGCCGGGGAGTTGTATCCCGACGCTGCGTTTGGACTTGCGGAGCGTCCTGCGCAGGGACAGCCGCGCGTACTGGTCGCCGACGGTCAGCACCAGGCCGGCGCCCGGCGAGGAGGAGTCGCCGAGGTGGCCGTGGGGCGCGCGCAGCCGTACGGCCGGGGCGTGCGGGCCCCAGACGTCGACGCGGACCAGGCGCCGGTCCACGGCGACGGCCACCGGTCCGGCCGGGCCCGGCGCGTACCGGCGCGCGATCCACAGCGGGACGTCCTCGGCGCGCGCCCGCTCGGCGAGGGCGGCCACGGCGGCCGGTCCGCCGCACGCGCGCACGGACAGTTCGCCGAGGGCCCGCGCGAACTCGGCGGCCCGGCGGACCTTCAGCGGGGTGCTGGTGCCGGTCACCCGGATGACGGGGACGGTCCCGGCGTCCTGCGGCAGCCGCCCGAGCGGACGTTCGGTGCCACCGCCGCCGAGCCACTGGCCCCGCAGGAACGCCTCCGCCATGGCGCCGAGGTTCAGCTCGGCGAGCGGTGTCGTACGGCCGCCCCTGCGCAGTCCGTCCCCGGTCAGTTCCACGGTCCGCGCGAACGGGTTCCGGGACCGTTCGCCGTAGAGCACCTCGCTCATCGCACCCCCTGTTGTCCGGCCGTCGCCCTGAGGGTACGGCGAGGGCCCGGCACCCCACGGTGGGAGTGCCGGGCCCTCGGCGTCGTACTAGGTGCCGCTCACTCAGTGGGCGTGGCCGTGACCGTGGCCACCGGCGGCGGCCGGCTCCTCCTCTTCCTTCTTCTCGACGACCAGGGTCTCGGTCGTGAGCAGGAGGGAGGCGATGGAGGCGGCGTTCTCCAGGGCGGAGCGCGTCACCTTGACCGGGTCGATGACGCCGGCCTTGACCAGGTCGCCGTACTCGCCGGTGGCGGCGTTGAAGCCCTGGCCCTTCTCGAGCTCGGCGACCTTGGAGGTGATGACGTAACCCTCGAGGCCGGCGTTCTCGGCGATCCAGCGCAGCGGCTCGACGGCGGCGCGGCGGACGACGGCGACACCGGTGGCCTCGTCGCCGGTCTTGCCGAGGTTGCCCTCGAGGACCTTCACGGCGTGGACGAGCGCGGAGCCACCACCGGAGACGATGCCCTCCTCGACCGCGGCGCGGGTCGCGGAGATGGCGTCCTCCAGACGGTGCTTCTTCTCCTTCAGCTCCACCTCGGTGGCGGCGCCGACCTTGATCACGCACACGCCGCCGGCCAGCTTCGCGAGGCGCTCCTGGAGCTTCTCGCGGTCCCAGTCGGAGTCGGTGTTCTCGATCTCGGACTTGATCTGGGCGACGCGGCCCTGGACGTCCTCGGACTTGCCGGCGCCGTCGACGATCGTGGTGTCGTCCTTGGTGACGGTGACGCGGCGGGCGGAGCCGAGCACGTCGATGCCGACCTGGTCGAGCTTGAGGCCGACCTCCTCGGAGATGACCGTGGCGCCGGTGAGGGTCGCCATGTCCTGCAGCATCGCCTTGCGGCGGTCGCCGAAGCCGGGGGCCTTGACCGCGACCGCGTTGAAGGTGCCGCGGATCTTGTTGACCACCAGGGTCGACAGGGCCTCGCCCTCGACGTCCTCGGCGATGATCAGCAGCGGCTTGGAGGCGTTGGTCTGGATGACCTTCTCCAGCAGCGGCAGCAGGTCGGCGATGGAGGAGATCTTGCCCTGGTTGATGAGGATGTAGGGGTCCTCCAGGACGGCCTCCATGCGCTCCTGGTCCGTCACGAAGTACGGCGACAGGTAGCCCTTGTCGAAGGCCATGCCCTCGGTGAAGTCCAGCTCCAGCCCGAAGGTGTTGGACTCCTCGACGGTGATGACACCGTCCTTGCCGACCTTGTCCATCGCCTCGGCGATGAGCTCGCCGACCTGCTGGTCCTGGGCGGACAGCGCGGCGACGGCGGCGATGTCGGACTTCTCGTCGATCGGGCGCGCGGTCGCGAGGAGGTCCTCGGACACGGCGGCGACGGCGGCGTCGATGCCCTTCTTCAGCAGCGCCGGGGAGGCGCCGGCGGCAACGTTCTTCAGGCCCTCGCGCACGAGCGCCTGGGCGAGCACGGTGGCGGTGGTGGTGCCGTCACCCGCGATGTCGTTGGTCTTGGTCGCCACCTCCTTCACCAGCTGGGCGCCGAGGTTCTCGTACGGGTCCTCGACCTCGACCTCACGGGCGATGGTCACACCGTCGTTGGTGATGGTGGGGGCGCCGAACTTCTTGTCGATGACGACGTTGCGGCCCTTGGGGCCGATCGTCACCTTGACCGTGTCGGCAAGCTTGTTGACGCCGCGCTCGAGGGCGCGACGGGCGTCCTCGTCGAACTTCAGGATCTTCGCCATGACAGCGGGAGCCCTCTCGGATTCTGTGGGTTCTCAAAAAAAGACACTGCGCCCCGGGCGCCCGGTTCTCATGTGGTCGCGGGGGCCAGGGGCGCAGCTGAAGACAAGAGCTTCGAGGTGTCTTACTTCTCGATGACCGCGAGCACGTCGCGGGACGAGAGGACGAGGTACTCCTCGCCGTTGTACTTCACCTCGGTGCCGCCGTACTTGCTGTACAGCACGATGTCGCCGACCTTCACATCGAGCGGAAGGCGCTCGCCGTTCTCGAAGCGGCCCGGACCGACGGCGAGGATGACGCCCTCCTGGGGCTTCTCCTTCGCGGTGTCCGGGATGACCAGGCCAGAGGCGGTGGTCTGCTCGGCGTCGAGCGGCTGGACCACGATGCGGTCCTCGAGCGGCTTGATGGCAACCTTGGAGCTGGTGGTCGTCACGATCCGACCTCCCCCTTCGGAGATCTCACGGGGTTAACTGTCTGAGGTGGCGACCAGGTCGATCCGTCGTCGCGGGTGCCGGACCTGCCCGTCGCGTGGTTGGCACTCTCCAGTGGGGAGTGCCAGAGCCGAGACTATGACCGCGATTAGCACTCGGTCAAGCGGAGTGCCAATTCGCCGTGGCGCGGCGCGCCGCGGACGGCCCCCCCGGAACGCCGGATGCCGCCGACGGGACGTCAGACGTAGTCCTCCAGGCGGCCCACGGTGAGCCCCCGCTCCTGGACCGCCCGCAGCAGCAGGGTGGTGCGCTCCCGCAGCGACAGCCCGCCCGGCTCGGCGGACGGCACGGAGACGACGTCGCCGGGGCGCAGCCGCCCGGGCCCCTCCGCGTACGTCAGCCGGCCGCCGCCCGTCATCGTCGCGCGCCACAGCACGACGGCGCCGACCCCGCAGTCGGCGGCGGCGCGCAGCGTGGTGCTGTCGTAGGTGCCGTAGGGCGGCCGGAAGAGACGGGGGCGGACACCGAAGCGGGCGTGCAGCTTGTGCTGCTGGCCGCAGATCTCGGCGCGCTGGCCGGCGTAGGGCAGTCCGCGCAGGGCGGCGTGGTCGAGGGTGTGGTTCTGCAGGGACGCGCCGACCGCGCGCAGCCGCGCGAAGTGCCCGTAGCCGGGGCCGACCACACTGTCCGTGAGGAACATGCTGACGGGCAACCGCAGTTCCCGGACCATGTCGACGAAGCGGGGGTCCTTCTCGGCGCCGTCGTCGTAGGTGAGGAAGACGACGCGGTCGCGGGTGGGGACGCGGCGCAGGACGGGCGGCGGTCCGCCGGGGGGCCGGGCGACGCGGCGGGCGGGCGGCGGGGGCGGCGCGGGCAGCGGGTCGCTCAGCCCCCAGCGGCGGTACGGCTGCGCGGTGTGCGTGGCGTTCTTCGCGGCGCGCGTGGCCTCCTGACCGGTCCCGGCGCGGGGGCCGGTGGCGGTCGTCCCGGCGGCGCATCCGGCGAGCACAGCGATCGCCAGGGCCACGACGACGGACGCGCGTGTCCCCGGCGGCGGCGTCACAGGTAGTCCTCCAGCCGGGCCACCGCGAACCCCTCGGCCGTGACCTTGTCCAGGAACCGGCGGATCATGTCGGGCATTGTGCCCTTCCACTCGTCCCGGCCCCGGAAGTGACTGAGCACGATGTCACCCGGACGGATCCGCCGGTCCTCCTCCCGGTAGTCCCAGCGGTCGACGAAGACCTCCTCGTTCCACAGGGGGACGTACCGCACGCCGCAGGACCGGGCCGCGCGCAGGGTGTTCCGGTCGTAGTTGCCGAAGGGCGGGCGGAACAGCGCGGGCCGCTCGCCGAAGCGCTCCTCCATGACGTCCTGCATGCCGCAGATCTCGTACTGCTGGCCACGGTAGGACAGGCCGGGCAGATACCGGTGGTGGAGGGTGTGGTTGTTCAGGCCGGCCCCCGCCCGCTGGAGCTGCCGGAAGTAGCCGTAGTCGTCCTTGATCACGTAGTCGCTGAGGAAGGCGGTGTACGGCACCTTCAGGTCGCTCATCATGCGCAGGAACGCCGGGTCCTTCTCGGCGCCGTCGTCGATGGTCAGGAAGACGACCTTCTGCCGCGTGGGGACGGTCGTGAAGACCGGCGGGAGGCCCAGTTCCTCGTGCCCGTCGACCTCGAAGCCCCCGCGGGTGGTGATCCGGGGCTTGACCGCGGGCGGCGGCGGGGGCACGAGCGGGACCCGGGCGAGCCGCCAGCGCCGGGCCGCGGCGACCCGGGCGGCATGGGCCTGCTGGGCGGACGGCGGCTTCCTGCCGTCCGGGGAACGGCCGCTGTCCGGGGAAGGACTGCCGTCCGAGGAACGGGTGCCGTCCGGAGTCCGGGTGCCGTCCGGAGGCGACGCCGGTGCGGCCGAACGGCTCGGCACGGGCCCGGCGGCCGGGGAGGTGCCGCCCGCCGGGCCGGGGAGCGCGCCCTGCGCGCAGCCCGAGGCGACGGCGGCGACCGCGAGCCCGGCGACGGCTCCCCGCAGCCGCGCACGCCGGATCGCCCGGGCGGCGGGACGGCCCCAGGACGCAATCCCGGCGATCCCGGCGATCCCAGTGTTCCCGGCGATCCGAGCGATCCCCAGAGGCCCCTTTTTGTCATTTTGTCCTACAAGTCGCATGGAGCCGGATCCTGGCAGGCGCCCCCGCCCGGACCGGGCCGACAGCGCCGCCGTGGAGCGGACCATCCTCCGACTGGCCGACAATGACCCGGTGAACGACCACCTCGACGCCTTCACCGCCCTGCTCGCCCCCGAGGGCCGCGCCCTCCTCGACGCGGTGCGCGGCACCGACCCCGCCGACGAACTCGCCGTCGCCACCAGGCTGCGCCGCGAGCACCCGGCCGGGCTGGTGTCCGCGGCGCTCGGGCAGGCCCGGCTGCGGCAGCGGGCGGCGGCGAAGTTCGGCGCCGAGGACGCGGGGCGCATGTACTTCACGCCGAACGGCGTCGAGCAGTCGACGCGGGCGAGCGTGGCGGCGTACCGCGCGGCCCGGATGCGGGAGCTGGGCATCGGCTCGGTCGCCGATCTGTGCTGCGGCATCGGCGGCGACGCGATCGCGCTCGCACGGGCCGGCATCCGGGTGCTGGCCGTCGACCGGGACCCGGCGACGGTCGCGGCGGCGCGGGCCAACATGGCGGCGCTGGGGCTGGCGGACCTGGTCGAGGTGCGCGAGGCGGACGTCACCGAGGTCGGGACCGACGGCTTCGACGCCGTGTTCGTCGACCCGGCCCGGCGGGGCGGACGCGGCCGCATCTTCGACCCGGAGGCGTACTCGCCGCCCCTGTCCTGGGCCGTCGAGGCCGCCCGCACCGCGCCCCATGCCGCCCTGAAGGTCGCGCCCGGCATCCCGCACGAGGCGGTCCCCGGCGACGCGGAGGCCGAGTGGATCTCGGACGGCGGGGACGTCAAGGAGGCGGTGCTGTGGTTCGGGACGGCCCCCGGGGCGGTCCGCGCCACCCTGCTGCCGGGCCCGCGCCCGCTGCTCTCCCGCGGCCTGCCCGACCCGGCGGTGCGGCCCGTCGGACGCTATCTGTACGAGCCGGACGGCGCCGTCATCCGGGCCCATCTGGTCGCCGAGGTCGCCGAGTCGCTGGACGGCGGGCTCGTCGACGCGACCATCGCGTACGTCACCGCGGACGAGCTGCGCCCCACGCCGTACGCCACCGCGTACGAGATCACCGACCGGCTGCCGTTCAACGTGAAGCGGCTGAAGGCGCTGCTGCGGGAGCGCGAGGTGGGCACGCTGACCGTGAAGAAGCGCGGTTCGGCGGTCGAGCCGGAGGAACTGCGCCGCAAGGTCAAGCCGCAGGGACCGAACGCGGCCACCGTGTTCCTGACCCGGGTGGCGGGGGCGCCGACGATGCTCGTGGGACGCCCCGCCTAGGGCGTGACGTCCGCCGCGCGTCCGAGCAGCATCTCCCGCTCCGCCTCGTTGCGTGTCAGGGCCGCCGCGCGCTCGAACTCCGCCCGTGCCTCCGCCGTACGGCCGAGGCGCAGCAGCAGATCGCCGCGCACGCTCGGCAGCAGGTGGTAGTCCCGCAGCGCCGGTGCGCCCATGAGGCCGTCGACGATCTCCAGGGCGGGCCCGGGGCCCTCGGCCATCGAGACGGCGACCGCCCGGTTCAGCTCCACGACCGGCGACGGCGCCCGGGCGGCGAGCAGCCGGTACAGCGTGGCGATGGTCTGCCAGTCGGTGTCCTCGTAGCGGTACGCGTGCGCGTGGCAGGCGGCGATGGCGGCCTGGAGGGCGTACGGGCCGGGGGCGCCCGTGGCCGTGGCGCCCGCCCGGTCCAGGGCGGTGATGCCCCGGGCGATCAGCATGCGGTTCCAGCGGCGGCGGTTCTGGTCGCGCAGCAGAACGGGCGTGCCGTCGGGGGCGGTGCGCGCGGGCGTGCGGGACGCCTGGAACTCCAGCAGCGCGGCCAGGGCGTGCACCTCGGGCTCCTTCGGCATCAGCGCGGCGAGCTGCCGGGCCAGCCGCAGCGCGTCCTCGCACAGCGCGGGGCGCAGCCAGTCGTCGCCCGCGGTGGCCGCGTACCCCTCGTTGAAGATCAGGTAGATGACGTCGAGGACGGAGCCGAGCCGCGCCTCCCGGTCGGGCCCGTACGGCACCTCGAAGGCGACGTTCCGGGTGGCCAGGGTGCGCTTGGCGCGGACCACGCGCTGGGCGACCGTGGCCTCGGGGACCAGGTAGGCGCGGGCGATCTCGGCGGTGGTCAGACCGCCGACCAGGCGCAGGGTGAGTGCTGTGCGGGCCTCCGGGGACAGCACGGGATGGCAGGTGGTGAAGACGAGCCGGAGCAGGTCGTCGTCGATGGCGTCGGGGTCGGCGGGCTCCGGCGGCGGCACGTCCTCCAGGGTCCGGCCGATCTCCCGGAGCTTGCGGGCGTAGTTCTCCCGGCGCCGGACCAGGTCGACGGCGCGGTGCCGGGCGGCGGCGGTGAGCCAGGCGCCCGGCCGGTCGGGCACGCCGTCGCGCGGCCACTGCTCCAGCGCGGCGACCAGGGCGTCCTGGGCGAGTTCCTCGGCGATGCCGACGTCCCGGACGACCCGGGTGACGGCGGCGACGACACGGGGGAACTCGAGGCGGAACACGGTGTCGAGGGCGGACCGGGTGTCGATGCTGCGCGGTGTCTCCACAGCCCACCATCGAACACCCTGTCCGCCCGGCGGCCCAGCGGGGGCGGTCACCCCTCGGCGATCTCCCGCACCTCGCAGGTGACGGTCCAGAACTCCTCGTGGACCTTCAGGAAGCGGGTGGTCCACTCGATGGCCTCGGCCTTGTCCTTGCACTGCATGATCGCGTACCCGCCGACGACCTCCTTGGCCTCGGTGAAGGGCCCGTCGGTGACGGAGATCCGGCCGCCCTCCCAGTGCACCCGGGTGCCCTGCGCGGACGGCAGCAGCCCGGCGGTGTCGAGCATGACGCCCGCCTTCGTGACCTCCTCGATCAGCTCGCCCATGCGCCGCATCAGTTCGGGGCTCGGACCCTCGGCGGGGGCGGACGCCTCGTCGATCTTCACGAGCGACAGGTATCGGGGCATGGTGACTCCTCGTGCTGCGGTGGCCGGGCCCTTCCCGGCCTCTCACCCCTGCGTCGAACGGCCGGGCGCCGGATCGACACGTCCTGCGGGATTTCCTGAGAGATCTTTTCTCAGCGCAGCGACTTCCACAGCTCGCTCGCCTCCGGCTCGTCCGCCACCACCCGGTTGTGGTTGGACGGCGCGGGCACGACCGGCATGGTCAGGGTCTTCACACCGTCCGACGTCAGCCCGCGCAGGCTCTGCCCGAGGCCGGTCAGCTCGCTCAGCGAGTCCAGTCCCGTGTCCGTGGTCAGGGCGCCGGTCACCGCGTCGGCGACCCGGTAGAGCCGGGCGGGGTCGGTGAGCAGGTCCGTGGAGGAGATCTGGTCGAGCAGCGCCTTCACGAGCTTCTGCTGGAGCTCGATGCGGCCCAGGTCGCTGCCGTTGCCGATGCCGTGCCGGGTACGGGCCAGCGCCAGCGCCTGCTTGCCGTCCAGATGGTGCGTGCCGGCCGCGAGGTCCAGATGGCTGTCGTCGTCGTGGATGTCCTCGTCCGTGGTGACGGTGACCCCGCCGAGGGCGTCCACCAGCTTCGCGAACCCGGAGAAGTCCAGCTCGACGTAGTGGTCCATCCGCACACCCGTCAGCGACTCGGCCGTCTTCACCGCGCAGACCGGACCGCCCAGCGCGTAGGCGCTGTTGAACATGGCCTGGTACGCCCGCCGGGTCGACCCACCCGACGGCAGCGGGCAGGACGGCCGGGTGACCAGGGTGTCGCGCGGGATGCTCACGACCGTGGCCGTGGTGCGGCCGGCGTCGATGTGGAACACCATCGCCGTGTCCGAGCGGGCGCCCCCGCTGTCGCCCCCGCCGAGCTTCCTGTTGGCGGCGCCGCTGCGCGAGTCCGAGCCGAGGACCAGGATGTTCAGCGCCTGCGTCGGCAGCGGTGACGCCGACGGCGACGGGGTCGTCATGACCCGGGGCGGGCGGTCGTCGCCCAGCGCCTGGTCGATGTCGACACCGGTGATGTTGTCGTCGAGATGCCGGTAGGCCCAGGCCGCCGCCCCGATCGCCAGGGCCAGTAAGGCCGCGAGCGCGATCCCCGTCCTTCTCCACACGGTCGCCCGCCGGCTCCCGCGTCCCCCGTCGTCCCCACCCGTTCCCCGCCCGCGTCCCCTCATGGACAGGAACGTACGTCCGAATTATTATGGCCAGACAGCCCAGAGCCGCTTTTCTCGCGAAATTCTCAGACTTCTCTCAGACGGCAGCCGAATGTTTCGCGCCGGGTGTCACCGCTGGGGCGCGGGGGCCGTACTGCTGCGCACCACCAGACTCGTCGCCAGGTCCACCCTGGTCGCCGTGGGCTGCTCCCTGGCGAGGTCCAGCACCAGCTTGGCCGCCGCCTCCGCCATCTCCGTCAGCGGCTGCCGCACGGTGGTCAGCGGCGGCCCGACCCAGCGCGCGACCGGCAGGTCGTCGAACCCGACGACGCTCAGGTCCTCCGGCACCCGCAGCCCGAGCTCCCGCGCGGCCTCGTACAGGCCGAGCGCCTGCAGGTCGTTGCCGGCGAAGACCGCCGTGGGCCGGTCCGGGCGGCGCAGCAGGTCCAGGCCCTCCCGGTAGCCGGTCTCGTGGTGGAAGTCGCCGGTCCTGACCAGGTCCTGGTCGACCGTCAGCCCGGCGGTCTCCAGGGCGGCGCGGTAGCCGTCGAGGCGGGCGCGGCTGCACATCATCCGGGACGGCCCGGTGATCGCGCCGATCCGCCGGTGCCCGAGCTCGATGAGATGGCGGGTGGCGGCGAGGCCGCCCTGCCAGTTGGTCGCGCCGATGGACGGCACGTCGGCACCCGGGTCGCCCGCCGGGTCCATCACGACGAACGGGATGGAACGGCTGGTCAGCAGGGCCCGCTGGGCCTCGTCGAGGCCGGACAGCACGAGGATCACCCCGTGCGGGCGGCGGGCGGCGACCTGGTCGGCCCAGGTCCGGCCCGGTGTGTGGCGCCCCGCGCTCTCGCTGAGCACGACGCTCAGCCCCGCGTCCCTGGCCACGTTCTCGACGCCCCGGATGACCTCCATCGCCCAGGCGCTCTCCAGCTCGTGGAAGACCAGGTCGATCAGGGGCGAGCGGCCGGTCTCGGCCCGTCGGCGGCGGTAGCCGTGGGCGCGCAGCAGCTCCTCGACGCGGCTGCGGGTGCCCGGGGCGACGTCCGCGCGTCCGTTGAGGACCTTCGAAACAGTCGGCGCCGAGACGCCGGCCTCGCGGGCGATCTCGGCGAGCGTGGCCGTCCGCCCGGACCGGCCGGTCGTCGGGGCCGTCGACGATGCCGGCCGGTTCTCCGGCTCGTCCGTCCGGGGTGCGGCGGTCTCACGGGCTGTCATGGCGGCGATCGTAACCCCGCCCGGCCCGAGGACGAACCCCCTCCGACCCAGTCCATGTCCCGGAACATTCGAAACGGAAGACGAAACCTTCGAACCGGGGATCAACCCGGGACGGCTCCCTCAGCCGCCGGACCGGCCGGAACCCTCCGTGCCGAGCGACTCGAACCGCCACCGGTGCACGGCCCGGGTGACCAGCTCGCCGCCGGGTTCCGGAAGTTCCGGGACGTCCGCGTCGGCGTCCGCGTCCCACCAGGTGACGACCAGGACCCGGTCCTGCGGTGCCCGGAAGGTCTCCCGGCGCAGCGGCGGCCGGGGCAGCTCCTGCGCCCGCGCCCAGGCGAGCAGGTCCTCGCCCCGCCCGGGCACCGCCCGCGCCTCCCACATCAGGGCCAGGGTCACGAGTACAGGTTCTCCCTGCCGACCTCGTGCACATGGTCGTGCCCGCTGCCCGGCACATGCGGGTCCGTCACCGGCAGAGAGGAGTCCGCCGACAGGTCCCAGTCGGAGGCCGCCCGGTTGCGCGCGACCATCTCGGCGCCGAGCGCGGCGACCATCGCGCCGTTGTCCGTGCACAACTTCGGCCGGGGCACCCGCAGCCGGATGCCGGCCGCCTCGCAGCGCTCCTGGGCCAGCGCCCGCAACCGGGAGTTGGCGGCCACACCGCCGCCGATCATCAGATGGTCGACGCCCTCGTCCTTGCAGGCCCGTACGGCCTTGCGGGTCAGCACGTCGACGACCGCCTCCTGGAAGGAGGCCGCGACGTCCCGCACCGGCACCTCCTCGCCCGCGGCCCGCTTCGCCTCGATCCAGCGGGCGACGGCGGTCTTCAGACCGGAGAAGGAGAAGTCGTACGCCGGGTCCCGCGGGCCGGTCAGACCGCGCGGGAACGCGATCGCCGCCGGGTCGCCCTCGCGGGCGTAACGGTCGATGACCGGGCCGCCGGGGAAGCCGAGGTTCAGCACGCGGGCGATCTTGTCGAACGCCTCGCCCGCCGCGTCGTCGATGGTCGCGCCCATCGGGCGCACGTCGGAGGTGATGTCGGAGGACAGCAGCAGCGAGGAGTGCCCGCCGGACACCAGCAGCGCCATCGTCGGCTCCGGGAGCGGCCCGTGCTCCAGCTGGTCCACGCAGATGTGCGAGGCGAGGTGGTTGACGCCGTACAGCGGCTTGCCGAGCGCGTAGGCGTACGCCTTGGCCGCCGACACGCCGACCAGCAGCGCGCCCGCGAGGCCGGGACCGGCCGTGACGGCGACGCCGTCGAGGTCGCGGGCGCTGACACCCGCCTCCTTCAGGGCCCGGTCGATCGTCGGAACCATGGCCTCCAGATGGGCCCGGGAGGCGACCTCGGGCACGACACCGCCGAAGCGGGCGTGCTCGTCGACGCTGGAGGCCACGGCGTCGGCGAGCAGGGTGGTGCCGCGGACGATGCCGACGCCGGTCTCGTCGCACGAGGTCTCGATGCCCAGAACGAGGGGTTCGTCCCGCGAGTCAGCCATTGATCTCAGTTCCTTGTACGGAGTCGTCACCCGCGGCGCTGCCGCTGTCGGGCGCTGTGGTCAGTCGCATCACCAGGGCGTCCACGTTCCCCGGCTGGTAGTAGCCGCGCCGGAAGCCGATGGCCTCGAAGCCGAAGCGCTCGTAGAGCTTCTGCGCGCGGACGTTGTCCACCCGGCACTCCAGCATCACCTCGGCGCACTCGAACTCGGTGGCCGCACGGAGCAGTTCGGCCAGCAGCCGCCCGCCGAGGCCGGTCCCCCAGTGGTCGCGGGCGACGGCGATGGTCTGGACGTCGGCCAGGTCGCCGGCGGAGGCGAGCCCGGCGTAGCCGATGAGGCGCCCGTCCTGCTCGGCGACGACGTAGCGGCGGGTGGCCTCGGCCCCGCGGGCGTGGGCCAGCTCGGACCAGAACATGCCCCGGGACCAGGCGTCCTCGGGGAAGAGCTCCTTCTCCAGCTCCAGCACGGGGTCGATGTCCCACCAGCGCATCTCGCGCAGTGCGGGGCCCTCGGCGCCGCCGGGGGCGGTCTCGGGTCCGGTCACTTGGGGGTGACCACCTTGTAGTTCTTGGGGACCTGGGCGTCGGGCCGGCGCAGGTACAGCGGCCGGGGCGCGGGCAGCTCCTCCCCCGCGGCCAGCCGCTCGGCGGCCAGGGCGGCCAGGGCGGCCGCCGACACGTGCTCGGGCTCGTGGGCGCGCGGGAACGTGTCGGGGTAGAGCAGGGCGCCGGCGCCGACGGCGGGCAGTCCGGCCACCTCGGCGGCGATGTCGGCGGGCCGGTCGACGGCCGGGTCGGTCAGCCGGGTGCGCGAGTCCGCGTACCGGGCCCAGTAGACCTCCTTGCGCCGGGCGTCGGTCGCCACGACGAAGGGGCCCTTCTCGATGTCGGCGGCGTAGGCGAGGCCGTCCAGCGTGCACACGCCGTGCACGGGGACGCCGAGGACGAGCCCGAAGGTGTCGGCGGTCATCAGGCCGACCCGCAGCCCCGTGTAGGGGCCGGGGCCGATGCCCACGACGACGCCGGTGACGGCGTCCAGCTCCACACCGGCCTCGGCGAGGACCCGGTCGACGGCCGGGAGCAGCAGCTCGCCGTGCCGGCGCGCGTCCACCTGGCTCGAGGAGGCGATGACGTCCGTGCCGTCGTGCAGCGCGACGGTGACGGCGGGGGTGGCGGTATCCAGAGCGAGCAAGAGCACGCGAACAGCCTACGGCGCCCGGGCCTCCGGAAGCGCCGCCCCGGTCGCGCGGACGGTGACTGCTACGGTCGGCGTGATCACGTTGCGCGAGCGAACGCTGAGGTGGTGACGGTGGCGGGCAGCAGTTCCGGATTCGTCGTGGGCCTGACCGCGGCCGCCCTCGCGGCGGTCGGCCTCCTCACCTTCCAGGCCGCCGCGAACATGCCGCCCGACCTGGGCGAGCGCCCCGACGGCGCGCTCCGCGCGAGCACCTCCGCGGCCGCCCGGGACGACCGCGACCCCGAGGCGCTGCCCGCCCTGTCCGGAACCGGGGAGCGGGTCGTCTACGCCCTGGGCGACGACCGGGTGTGGCTGGTCGGGGACGGCGACAAGGTCAAGCGGACGTTCCGGGTGACCCCCGGATCGGTCGACCCCGCGCCGGGCACCTACACGGTCGGGTCGCGCTCCGGTTCGGTCACCGGGACCGACGGGCTGCCGGTGGAGCACGTGGTGCGGTTCGCGACGGTGGACGACGTGACGATCGGCTTCAGCGCGGCCGTGCCGGGCGGTACCCCCCAGCCGGACCCGGCCACGCGGACGGGCGGCATCCGCGAGTCGCGCGCTGACGGCACCGCCATGTGGGAGTTCGCGACGATCGGCCGCACGGTGGTCGTGGTCCCCTGACCGCTCTCGGTCAGGCCGCCTCGGGCCGCGGCTCGGCGGCCGGGCGGGGCTCGGGCGTTGACGGGGGTGTCGAGACGATCCGCGCGGCGGCGTTGGCCGCCAGCAGGTCGCGCACGGACAGCGGGACGCCATGGGCCGGCGGGTACGGCCGCGCCTCACCGTGGGTCGTGTTCTCCGGTGCCGGCATGGAACGCCTCCTGAGGTCGGGGGCGGGCGTGGTTAGGCACGCCTAACCACGGGCTGGCTACCATGTGACCACGCCCACGACCACGAACGCAACGTTTTCCCGACACGTTGTCGGAACGACTCGCGGCCGGCCCCGGCCCGCAGGGCGTCAGGCGGACAGCACGCTGAGGTCCACGGCCGCCCAGCGCTCGCCGAGCCCGGTCACCGTCACCTGCCGCACCTCGTCGGTGGTGTCGCCGACGGCCCGGTGGATCACGACCTGGAGCCGCTCCTCGGTCAGCTCCTCGACCTTGCCCTCGCCCCACTCCACGACGACGACCGACTCGGGCAGCGAGACGTCCAGGTCGAGGTCCTCCATCTCGTCCAGGCCGCCGGACAGCCGGTAGGCGTCGACGTGCACGAGCGGCGGGCCGTCGCCGAGCGACGGGTGGACCCGGGCGATCACGAAGGTCGGGGACGTCACCGCGCCCCGGACCCCCAGGCCCTCGCCGAGCCCCCGGGTCAGCGTCGTCTTGCCCGCGCCGAGCTCCCCGCTGAGCATCAGGAGGTCGCCGGCGCGCAGCAGCTTGGCGAGTCGCCGGCCGAGCTCCCGCATCTGCTCGGGGGAGGTGACGGTCAGCTGAAGGTCACCCGCGTTGTGCGGTGCTGCTGGTGCTTCCATAGCCACTAACCGTAGCCCCTGCGGGCACGGCGCCCGCGCGGGTGAGCAGGTCCGCGAGGCGGTCGGTGACCACCTCCGGGTGCTCCAGCATGACCAGGTGACCGGCGTCCGGCACCAGCACCAGTTCGGCCTCGGGCAGCAGGTCGGCGATGGCCTCGCTGTGCTCGCTCGGGGTGACCAGGTCGCCGACGCCGGCCAGCACGAGGACCGGCATCTCGGTGAACAGGGCGAGCGCCTCGGTCTTGTCGTGGTCGGCGAACGCCGGGTAGAACTCCGCGACCACGTCGATCGGCGTCCCCTCGATCATCCGCTCGGCGAACCGGGCGATGGCCGGGTCCACGTCCCGCGACGAGAACGAGTACCGCTTGATGATCCCCGCGAACAGGTCGGCGGTTGCCCGCCGCCCCTTCTCCACCAGTTCGGCCCGCTGTCCCAGCGCCTTGAGGACGCCCGGCAGCACACGGCGCACGGCGTTCACCCCCGCGACGGGCAACCCGAAGTTGACCTCGCCGAGCCGCCCGGACGACGTACCGACGAGAGCGGTGGCGACGACGCGCTCGCGGATCAGCTCGGGGTACTGGTCGGCGAGCGCCATCACGGTCATGCCGCCCATGGAGTGCCCGACCAGGACGAGCGGGCCCTCGGGCGCCGCCGCGTCGATGACGGCTTTCAGGTCCCGGCCCAGCTGCTCGATGTCGACGTGCCGGTCCTCCTGCGTCTGGGCGACCCCGCGCCCGGACCGCCCGTGGCTGCGCTGGTCCCAGTGCACGGTGCGCACGACGCCCCGCAGCGCCGCCCGCTGGAAGTGCCAGGAGTCCTGGTTGAGGCAGTAGCCGTGGCTGAAGACGACGGTGACGGGGGCCGGCGCCTTGCGCCCGAACAGCCGGCGCCGGCGAGGGCTGAGCGCGGGCGCGGAGTCGGGGTCGACGTCGTCGACCTCGTAGTACAGCTCGGTGCCGTCGTCGGCGTACGCCTTGCCCGGGGTGCCGCGCAGCGAGCCGTAGGGCCCCGCCGAGTCGAGGGCGAGGCGTGCCCTCTGGCGCATGCCACGGCCCACGGTCATCCGCTCTATGGCGACACCGGCGGCCGCGCCGGCCGCGATCACGCCTATCGCGGCGCCGGCGAGACCGGTCGCCCTGCGCCAGCTCGCGGCCGCCCCCGAGGCGGAGGCGACGGCCGCGACGGCGGCCTCCGCGCTGCTCTCGCTCACGTACCGCTCCTCTTCGCTGGGTCCGGTGCCGGTGTGACGACGGTGGTGGACGGTGCCCGTGGTGCGAGGGGTCCCGCTACGGGGTACCCCTCTCGTTCCTCTTTCACATGAATGTACTCACTGGTAGCAACCGCGTGGCGGCACACACCGCGGTTCCTCCCGGAACCGGCGGCCGCGGCTACCGGCTCTCGTCCACATAGACGCGGGGAACGCGCGCGGAGATGCGCGTGACGACCTCGTACGCGATGGTCCCCGCGGCCTGCGCCCAGTCCTCGGCCGTGGGCTCCCCGCCGTCGCCGGGGCCGAACAGCACGGCCCGCGCGCCCGCCTCGGGCTCGTCCCCGCCGAGGTCGACGACGAACTGGTCCATCGCGACCCGCCCGGCGACCGTCCGCCACTTGCCGCCGACCAGGACCGGCCCGGCGCCCGAGGCGTGCCGTGGGACGCCGTCGGCGTAGCCGAGCGGGACGAGACCGAGGGTGGTCTCGCCCGGGGTGACGTAGTGGTGCCCGTAGCTGACGCCGTGCCCGCCGGGCACCTGCTTGACCAGGGCCAGGGACGCCGAGAGCGTCATCACCGGACGCAGCCCCAGGTCGGCGGCGCTGCCCAGCTCGGGGCTCGGCGAGATGCCGTAGACCGCGATGCCGGTGCGGACCAGGTCGAAGTGGCTCTCGGGGAGCGTGAGCGTGGCCGGCGAGTTCGCGATGTGCCGCACCTCGGGGCGCGCGCCCCGCTCCTCGGCGTACGCGGTCATCTCCCGGAAGCGGTCGAGCTGGGCGGCGATGGAGGGGTGGCCCGGCTCGTCGGCGCAGGCGAAGTGGGACCACAGCCCGGTGATCCGGATCAGTCCGTCGGCCTCGGCGCACAGCGCCTCACGGACCAGCTCGGCCCAGTCGTCCCCGGGCTGGCAGCCGCCCCGCCCGAGACCGGTGTCGGCCTTGAGCTGCACCCGCGCGGGCGTCCCGGCCCGCCGGGCGGCCTCCGTGACCTCGCGCAGCGCCCACATCCCGCTGACGGACACGTCGAGGTCGGCCTCGATCGCCTCCTGCCAGGGCCCGCCGGGCGTCCACAGCCAGCACATCATCCGCACGCCCTGGATCCCGGCGGCCCGCAGCGCGAGGGCCTCCTCGGGGGTCGCCGTGCCCAGCCAGGTCGCCCCGGCCTCCAGCGCGGCGCGGGCACAGGGAAGCGCCCCGTGGCCGTACGCGTCCGCCTTGACGACGGCCATCAGGGCCGCGCCGGGAGCGCGGCCGCGCAGGGTCCGCACGTTGGCCCGCAGGGCGGCCAGGTCGATCTCGGCGCGGGCACGCGCGGGGGCGGTCCGCTGTGGTGCTGTCTCTTTCATGGCGCCCCCAGTGTCTCAGAGGGGCCCGGCGACGCCGTCGCGCCGGACCCCTCGCGCCGGGCTCAGCCCTCCGTGCGGTGGCCCCACACGTAGACGCGGTCGCCGTTCCTCAGCAGCTTCCACAGCGCGCGGGCGTCGTCCAGGCGCAGGTTGACGCAGCCCATGGAGCCGACCTCGGTGAAGATGCTTCCGTAGACGCCGTGGAAGGCCTGGCCGCCGTCGAAGAACTGCGCGTACGGCATGGGGCTGTCGTAGAGCGTCGAGACGTGGTTCTTGTGCCGCCAGTAGATCCGGTGCCATCCGGTGCGGGTGCCGTAGCCCTTGCGTCCGCTGCGCACGGAGACCGGCTGGAAGACGACCTTGCGGCCCGTCTGCACCCAGGCGATCTGCCGGTCGAGGTCCACGCAGGCGACCCGGTACGCCCGTACGGGGCACTTCTTGGCGGCGTTGGGGTTCTTGCGGGCCGACTCCAGCCGCATGGTGGCCCAGGTGACGGGACCCGCGAAGCCGATCGCGGGCTTGATCCCGTGCTTCACCTGGAAGCGCCGGATGGCACGGCAGTCGGCGGGCGACTGCTCGCCGTCCACCGTCCGCCCCAGCCACCGCTCGACCTCGCGCTGGTACGGCCCGTCCTCGTCGCTGCACTTCACGCCGCCGAGGGCGTCCATCGGGGTGACGTACTCGACGAGGTCGTGCGTGGCGTCGGGGGCGGCCTTCGGCTCGACGGCGTCCTCCTCGGCGCTGGGCTCGTACACCTTCGGCGGCAGGGCCTGGTCCGCGGTGTCGGCCGGGGCGAGCTGGAGCATGTCGAGGGGGACACCCGGTACGAGGCCGGCACCGGGTCCGGTGGCCGGGGGCTCGGGGTCCGCCGAGGCGCTGCCCACGGGCAGCAGGGAGGCCGCCGCGAGCATCACGGCGATGCTCCGGCAGGCGATACGTCCGCTGATCATGCGCACAGGGAAGCGTGCCCGCCGGGCCCGGTGGGAGGCGCCGCGCGGCGGGGTCACCCGAAGGAGGAACCGTAATGTGCTCGCCATGAGCATCATCGGGGTCGGCATCGACGTGGCCGAGATCGACAGGTTCGACGCGGCGCTGCGCCGCACGCCGGGCCTGGCCGAACGGCTGTTCCTGGAACGTGAGTTGCTGCTGCCCGGCGGTGAACGCCGGGGCATCGCCTCGCTCGCCGCGCGCTTCGCCGCCAAGGAGGCGCTCGCGAAGGCGCTCGGCGCACCGGCGGGCCTGCTGTGGACCGACGCCGAGGTCTACGTCGAGGACAGCGGGCGGCCCCGGCTGCGGGTGCGCGGCACGGTGGCGGCACGCGCGGCCGAACTCGGCGTCCGGTCCTGGCACGTGTCCCTCAGCCATGACGCCGGGGTCGCCTCGGCGGTGGTGATCGCCGAGGGCTGATTCGATGGGCCGGGCGCGGCCCGGTGCGTCAGACTCGGTCGTATGCGGACTGCTTACGGCGTGGAGACGGTGAGGGCGGCCGAACGGGAGCTGATGGCACGGCTCCCCGAGGGCGCGCTGATGCAGCGGGCGGCGGCCGGACTCGCCGCGGCCTGCGCGGACCTGCTGGGCCGGGTGTACGGCCGCCGGATCGTGCTGCTGGCCGGCAGCGGCGACAACGGCGGTGACGCCCTGTACGCCGGCGCCCGGCTGGCCCGGCGCGGGGCGGGTGTCACGGCGGTGCTGCTCTCCCCGGAGCGGGCGCACCCCGGCGGCCTGGCCGCGCTCCACAAGGCGGGCGGCCGCAGCGCGGGGGCCGACGCGGGCGGGGAGTTGGTCGAGCGCGCCGACCTCGTCGTGGACGGCATCGTCGGGATCGGCGGCAAGGGCGGGCTGCGCCCGGAGGCGGCGGCGCTCGCGCACGCGGCGCGGCGGGCCCGGGTGCCGGTGGTCGCGGTGGACCTGCCGAGCGGTGTGGACGCCGACACGGGCGAGGTGCGGGGGACGGCGATGCGGGCGGACCTCACCGTCACGTTCGGCACGCACAAGCCGGGACTGCTGATCGACCCGGCCCGCGAACACGCCGGTGTGGTGCGACTCGTGGACATCGGGCTGGCGCTGCCGCACGACGCGGTGGAGCTGGAGGCACTGCAACACGCGGACGTGGCACGGCTGTTGCCGGTGCCGGCGGCGGAGTCCGACAAGTACCGCCGGGGCGTGGTCGGCATCGCGGCCGGTTCGGCGCGCTATCCGGGGGCCGCCGTGCTCGCGGTGTCGGGGGCGCTGCGCGGCGGGGCCGGCGCGGTGCGGTACGTCGGCCCGGCCGGGGACGCGGTGATCACCCGGTTCCCGGAGACGCTGGTGTCGGACCGGGGGCCGCGGAAGGCCGGGCGGGTCCAGGCGTGGGTGGTCGGGCCGGGCGCCGGGGACGACGCGGCGACGGTCGCGGAGGTTCTGTCGACGGACGTGCCGGTGCTGATCGACGCCGACGGGCTGCGGCTGGCGGACCCGGAGGCGGTACGGGCGCGGACGGCGCCGACGCTGATGACCCCGCACGCCGGGGAGGCGGCGGCGCTGCTCGGCGTCACCCGTGAGGAGGTCGAGGCGGCCCGGCTGACGTCGGTCCGGGAGCTGGCCGCGCGCTACACGGCGACCGTCCTGCTGAAGGGGTCCACGACCCTGGTGGCCGGCGCCGGGGGCACCGGCCCGGTCCGGGTGAACCCCACGGGCACCTCCTGGCTGGCCACGGCCGGCAGCGGCGACGTCCTGTCGGGCCTCACCGGCTCCCTCCTGGCGGCGGGCCTCGCCCCGCTGGACGCGGCGAGCGCCGGGGCCTATCTGCACGGCCTGTCGGCCCGGTTCGCGGCGGACGGCGCCCCGCTGGCCGCCCACGACGTGGCGGAGGGCATCCCGCAGGCGTGGCGGGACGTGACGGGATGACGGGGTGAGCGGACGGCGGCGACGGCCATGAGTTCGGTCCCGACGCCCCTCCCCCGCAGGCCGGAGGCGACCATGGTGTCGAGGTAGGCAGCGGGCGGCCCCGCGCGCCGGAGGGTTTCCGCCGCCTACTCCACCGTCACCGACTTCGCCAGGTTGCGCGGCTGGTCCACCTCGTTGCCGCGGGCCGTGGCCAGTTCGCAGGCGAAGACCTGCAGGGGGACCGTCGCCACCAGCGGCTGGAGCAGGGTCGGGGTGGCCGGGATGCGGATGAGGTGGTCGGCGTACGGCACGACCGCCTCGTCGCCCTCCTCCGCGATGACGATGGTGCGCGCGCCCCGCGCCCGGATCTCCTGGATGTTGGAGACGATCTTGTCGTGCAGGACCGACCGGCCCCGCGGCGACGGCACGACCACGACGACGGGCAGGTCGTCCTCGATCAGCGCGATCGGCCCGTGCTTCAGCTCGCCCGCCGCGAAGCCCTCGGCGTGCATGTAGGCGAGCTCCTTCAGCTTCAGGGCGCCTTCGAGGGCGACCGGGTAGCCCACGTGCCGGCCGAGGAACAGCACCGTGTTCTTCGCGGCGAGGCTCCGTGCCAGCTCCCGCACCGGTTCCATGGTCTCCAGCACCCGGTCGACCGCGCCGGCGATCTGCGAGAGGTCCCGGATGACCGCCCGGATCTCGTCGCCCCACTTGGTGCCCCGCACCTGTCCCAGGTACAGCGCCACCAGGTAGCAGGCGACCAGCTGCGTCAGGAACGCCTTCGTCGAGGCGACCGCGACCTCCGGCCCGGCGTGCGTGTACAGCACGGCGTCCGACTCGCGCGGAATCGTCGACCCGTTGGTGTTGCAGATCGCCAGCACCCGGGCGCCCTGCTCGCGGGCGTGCCGCAGCGCCATGAGGGTGTCCATGGTCTCGCCGGACTGGGAGATGGCGACGACCAGGGTCTGCTGGTCCATGATCGGGTCCCGGTACCGGAACTCGCTCGCCAGCTCCACCTCGCACGGGATGCGCGTCCAGTGCTCGATGGCGTACTTGGCGATGAGCCCGGCGTGGAAGGCCGTGCCGCAGGCGACGATGACGACCTTGTCGACCTCGCGCAGCTCGGAGGCGCTGATCCGCACCTCGTCCAGCCGGAGCGAGCCGCTCGCGTCGATGCGCCCCAGCAGGGTGTCGGCGACCGCCTTGGGCTGCTCGGCGATCTCCTTGAGCATGAAGTAGTCGTAGCCGCCCTTCTCCGCGGCGGCGGCGTCCCAGTCGACCCGGTAGGGCCGCACGTCGGCGGGCCGCCCGTCGAACCCGGTGACCCGCACCCCGTCCCGGCGCAGCTCCACGACCTGGTCCTGGCCCAGCTCGATCGCCGACCGGGTGTGGGCGATGAACGCCGCGACGTCCGACGCGAGGAACGCCTCGCCCTCGCCGACGCCCACCACGAGCGGTGAGTTGCGCCGGGCGCCCACCACGACGTCCGGCTCGTCGGCGTGCACGGCGACCAGCGTGAAGGCGCCCTCCAGCCGGCGGCACACCAGCCGCATGGCCTCGGCGAGGTCGGCCGTCGCCGAGAACTCCTCGGCGAGCAGATGGGCGACCACCTCGGTGTCGGTCTCGGAGGCCAGGTCGTGTCCGCGCTCGGTCAGCTCGGCGCGCAGACCGGCGAAGTTCTCGATGATGCCGTTGTGGACGACGGCGACCCGTCCGGCGTTGTCGAGGTGCGGGTGGGCGTTGGCGTCCGTGGGCCCGCCATGGGTGGCCCAGCGGGTGTGCCCGATGCCCGTGGTGCCCGTCGGCAGCGGCCGCTCCGTCAGCTCCTTCTCCAGGTTGACGAGCTTGCCGGCTTTCTTCCCGGCCGCCAGCCCGCCGTCCGCGAGCACGGCGACCCCGGCCGAGTCGTACCCCCGGTACTCCAGCCGCTTCAGTCCGGCCATCACGATGTCGAGCGCCGGCTGCGACCCCACGTATCCCACGATTCCGCACATGCGCGGCAGCCTACGGCCGAAGACGGAGCGCAAAGGGCCGAATCGTGCCCGATTTCGGAAATTCCTACGGTGGTACGAACGCTCCCGGCGGCCGGACGCAGCCGGATCGGCGCCGAGTGACGGATCCCACCCTGCCGTCCGTTCGTACTGCCGTAACAATGGACTGTGATCTCTCCGGTCTCCTCGATCCCCCGGAGCGCCCACCGGCAGCGGCCGGAGGCGACTCCCTACGTGGACCTCACCCGCTCGGAGTGGAGCGCGCTGCGCGACAAGACCCCGCTGCCGCTCACGGCGGAGGAGGTCGAGAAGCTGCGCGGTCTCGGTGACGTCATCGACCTCGACGAGGTGCGGGACATCTACCTCCCGCTCTCCCGCCTGCTCAATCTCTACATCGGTGCCACCGACGGCCTGCGCGGCGCGCTGAACACCTTTCTCGGGGAGCAGGGCTCCCAGGCCGGCACGCCCTTCGTGATAGGGGTCGCCGGCTCGGTCGCGGTGGGCAAGTCCACCGTGGCCCGTCTGCTCCAGGCGCTGCTGTCGCGCTGGCCCGAGCACCCGCGCGTCGAACTGGTCACCACCGACGGCTTCCTGCTGCCCACCCGGGAGCTGCAGGCGCGCGGCCTGATGTCCCGCAAGGGGTTCCCCGAGTCGTACGACCGGCGGGCGCTCACCCGTTTCGTCGCCGACATCAAGGCGGGCAAGGACGAGGTCACCGCCCCCGTCTACTCGCACCTGATCTACGACATCGTCCCGGACAAGCGGCTCACCGTGCGCCGGCCCGACATCCTGATCGTCGAGGGCCTGAACGTGCTCCAGCCCGCCCTGCCGGGCAAGGACGGCCGCACCCGCGTCGGTCTCGCCGACTACTTCGACTTCAGCGTGTACGTCGACGCCCGCGCGGAGGACATCGAGAGCTGGTACCTCCACCGCTTCAAGCGCCTGCGCGAGACGGCCTTCCAGAACCCGTCCTCGTACTTCCGCAAGTACACCCAGGTGTCCGAGGAGGAGGCCCTGGACTACGCCCGGACGATGTGGCGGACCATCAACAAGCCGAACCTGGTGGAGAACATCGCCCCCACCCGCGGCCGTGCCACCCTCGTCGTCCGCAAGGGCCCCGACCACAAGGTGCAGCGCCTGAGTCTGCGCAAGCTGTGACGGCTACGCTGCCCCCATGCTCCACCTCCGGTTGATCTCGCCTCCCGAACGGACCGATGACGTGGTCCGGCTGATCGAGCGGACGGTGGGGACGGCCCATCTCGTCGTCCTGTCCGGCGCTGCCCGCGACCCCGCCGGTGACCTCGTCCTGTGCGACGTGGCGCGGGAGTCGGGCGACGCGCTCCTCACCGGGCTCCAGCGTCTGGGGATCGAGGACGACGGGTCCATCGCCGTGGAGAACATCGACCTGTCGCTGTCCCGGCGGGCCGAACAGGCCGAGAAGGACGCGCCCGGCGAAGCCGCGGACGCGGTGCTGTGGGACCACCTGACGGAGGCCACGCACGAGGAGTCGACGCTGTCCGCCACCTATCTGGCGTTCATCACGCTCGCCACCATGATCGCCGCCTGCGGTGTGGTGCTGGACAACGCGGTGCTGATCGTCGGGGCGATGGCGGTCGGCCCGGAGTTCGGACCACTGGCCGGGATCTCCACGGCGATGGTGCGGCGCCGGCCCCGGCTGGCCCTGCGCTCGCTGATCGCGCTCATCTCCGGTTTCGTCGTCGCGATGGCGGTGACCGTCGGCTTCAGCTGGTTCATGGACGCGCTGGGACTGTTCTCCGAACGGCAGTTGGAGGCCGACCGGCCCAACACGGCCTTCGTCTACGCCCCCGACTGGTTCTCGTTCATCGTGGCGGTCCTCGCGGGGATCGCCGGAACCCTCTCGCTGACCTCGGCCAAGTCCGGCGCCCTGGTGGGCGTCGCCATCTCGGTGACGACGGTGCCGGCCGCCGCCAACGCGGCCGTCGCCCTCAGCTACGGCGACACCCGGCAGACCTGGGGCTCCTCGGAACAGCTCCTGCTCAACCTGCTGGGCATCGTCCTCGCGGGCACGCTCACACTGCTGCTCCAGCGGTGGTTCTGGTCCCGTCAGCCGCGCAAGGTCAACGCCGTCTGAGAGCGGGGACCGCACGGCGCCTCACGCCACGCGGTCCACCGCCTCCCTGACGGGGTGTCAGCCGAGCGCGGACTTCACCACGTCGGCCAGGCGGCCGGCCACGGACCGGGCCTGCTCGATGTCGGCCGCCTCGACCATCACGCGGACCAGCGGTTCGGTGCCCGAGGGGCGCAGCAACACCCGTCCGGTGGCGCCGAGTTCACGCTCGGCGTCGGTGACGGCCGCCGCGAGCTCCGCCGACGTCCTGACCCGCGACTTGTCCACGTCGGGAACGTTGATCAGCACCTGCGGCAGCCGGTCCATGACGCCGGCCAGTTCCCGCAGCGAGCGCCCGGTCTGCGCGACGCGGGCGGCGAGCAGCAGGCCGGTCAGCGTGCCGTCGCCGGTGGTGGCGTGGTCGAGGATGATGACGTGCCCGGACTGCTCGCCGCCGAGGGCGTAGCCGTGCTCCTTCATCTCCTCCAGCACATACCGGTCGCCGACGGACGTCTGCACCAGCTTCAGGCCCTCGCGCTCCAGCGCCAGTTTGAAGCCCAGGTTGGACATCACGGTCGCCACCACGGTGTCGGACCGCAGCACGGACCGCTCCCGCATGGCGAGGGCCAGCACGGCGAGGATCTGGTCGCCGTCGACCTCGTCACCGGTGTGGTCCACGGCCAGGCAGCGGTCGGCGTCGCCGTCGTGCGCGACCCCGAGGTCGGCGCCGTGCTCGAGGACCGCGGCCTTCAGCTTGTCCAGGTGGGTGGAGCCGCAGCCGTCGTTGATGTTGAGCCCGTCCGGCTCGGCCCCGATGGTGACGACCTCGGCGCCGGCCCGCCGGAACGCCTCCGGCGACACACCGGCCGCCGCGCCGTGCGCCTCGTCGAGGACGATCTTCAGGCCCTCCAGGCGGTTGGGCAGCACGCCGAGGAGGTGCCCGACGTAGTCGTCGAAGCCCTGGTCGTAGTCGCGCACCCGGCCGACGCCCGCGCCCGTCGGCCGCTCCCACGGCTCGCCGTGCCGGTGGGAGTCGTACACCGACTCGATCCTGTCCTCCAGTTCGTCGGCGAGCTTGTGGCCGCCGCGGGCGAAGAACTTGATCCCGTTGTCGGGCATGGCGTTGTGGCTGGCGGAGAGCATGACACCGAGGTCGGCGCCGAGCGAGCCCGTGAGATACGCCACCGCGGGCGTCGGCAGCACACCGACACGCAGGACGTCCACGCCGGCGCTCGCGAGGCCGGCGACCACGGCCGCCTCCAGGAACTCCCCGGACGCGCGCGGGTCCCTCCCGACCACCGCGGTCGGCCGGTGGCCTTCAAAGGTGCCCGCCTCGGCCAGTACGTGCGCCGCCGCCACGGAGAGACCGAGAGCCATCTCGGCCGTCAGATCCGCGTTGGCGACACCCCGCACGCCGTCCGTGCCGAAGAGTCGTCCCACTTGTCCTCCTGAGGAAACTTCACTACCGGGAAGCGGAGCCGGCGCCCGCCCTGCCGCCTGCCGCCGGTGGCTCCCGCTTCCAGGCATTCCATGCCTGGGCACCGGATCACACAAGCCTTTGAACGTCTTGTGCCGTTATACGCCCGCGCCCGGTGATAAGACGAACGCCCCGGTGGCACAGTGGCGTGCCGCCGGGGCGTTCGGAGTACCGGAGTACGTGCAGAGGCAGCTGGCGCTTAGCGCTTGCTGTACTGCGGGGCCTTGCGGGCCTTCTTGAGACCGGCCTTCTTGCGCTCGACCGCACGGTCGTCGCGCTTGAGGAAGCCGGCCTTCTTCAGCGGGCCGCGGTTGTTGTCGACGTCGGCCTCGTTCAGCGCGCGGGCGACACCGAGACGGAGCGCACCGGCCTGACCGGAGACACCGCCACCCGAGATGCGGGCGACGACGTCGTAACGACCTTCGAGCTCGAGCACCTTGAAGGGCTCGTTGACTTCCTGCTGGTGCACCTTGTTCGGGAAGTAGTCCTCGAGGGTGCGACCGTTGATCTTCCACTTGCCGGTGCCCGGGACGATCCGGACACGGGCGATGGCGTTCTTGCGACGGCCCAGGCCGGCGGCCGGCTGGGGCTCACCGAAGCGCGAGGCGAGGGACTCGGAGGTGTACTCGCCCTCCACCGGAACCTCGGACTCGGTGGTGTAGCTGTCGATGTCAAGCTCTTCGAGCGGCTGCTCGGCAGTGGTCTCGGCCACGATTCTCCTCAGATTCTCTTCAGTCTTAGGGGGTGGCCGGACTTACTGCGCGACCTGGGTGATCTCGTACGGCTGCGGCTGCTGCGCGCCGTGCGGGTGCTGGTCACCCTTGTAGACCTTCAGCTTCGAGAGCATCTGACGGCCCAGCGTGTTCTTGGGGAGCATGCCCTTGACGGCCTTTTCGATGGCCTTCTCGGGGTTCTTGTCGAGGAGCTCGTCGTAACGGACGGAGCGCAGACCACCCGGGTAGCCGGAGTGGCGGTACGCCATCTTCTGGGTCCGCTTGTTGCCGGAGAGGTGCACCTTGTCGGCGTTGATGATGATGACGAAGTCACCAGCGTCGACGTGCGGCGCGTAGATCGGCTTGTGCTTGCCCCGGAGGAGCGTCGCGGCAGTGGTGGCGAGACGACCCAGGACGACGTCCTGAGCGTCGATGACGTGCCACTGGCGCGTCACATCGCCGGGCTTGGGGCTGTACGTACGCACGGTTCGTAGCCTTCGCTTCGAGTGAATGGTCCTGAACAGGTCACCGAAACGATCACGACAGCCTGAGCCACTGCGGCGACGCATACCGCGTACGTGGGGTTGCTGGTCATCGGCCCGGTGGACCGGTGTAAGGGCCCGTCCCGTGAGAATGAGCAAGCCAATACACAACGAACATGCAGGATACCTGCGGCGCCCCAGCCGGGTCAAAACGGGTTGCCCACGGCCGGCGTCGCTGTTCCGGGTCCAGAGTAGACGACCCCCGGGGCCCGCCCGTCACACGCCGGACACGCTGCTCGGCGCCGCGGCCCCCCGCGAGGGCGGGACGGGCACGGCCGGCGCCCCCTTGCCGCCCGCCCGCCGCCAGGAGTGCAGTCCCACCGTCACCGCGAGGGCACACAGCGTCACGGCGTCCCGGAAGGCCCGCCGCTCCCCCGCCTCCAGATAGGGCCAGGTCACACCGGGCAGCTGCGGCACCAGGGCCATCCAGAACCAGACCGAGCGGGTCACCGACGCCGCGTACGGCAGCCCGGCCAGCAGCAGCGGCACCGGGACCAGCAGATAGTGGTCGTACGACGGCCGGGAGACCAGGAACGCCGAGAGCATCAGCAGCGCCCCGGTCTCCGCGTACCGCAGCGGGCCCTCTTCGCCGCGCCAGCGCCGGTGGGCGCACACCAGCCCCGCCGCGGCCAGCGCGAACGCCAGCGCCCCGGCCAGTGCGCCGGGCACCCCCAGCCGGGGCAGCACGGCCGCCGGGGACGCCTCGTAGAGCCGGACGAACCGGTCGTCTCCGCTGAGCAGGAATGGCACGGTCCGGGTGAAGAACCCGGCGGGGTCCGGCAGTGCCAGGGCCGCGCCGGCCGAGGCCGCCACCGGCACGGCGACCAGCACGCCCAGGGCCCGCCACCGCCGGGCGAACACGAACAGCAGACCCATCGGCGCGAGCAGCGGCTTCAGCGCCACCGCCGCCCCGAGCACCACCGCCGCGGCCACCCACCGTCCGCGCCCGGCGAGCAGCAGCGCCAGGGGCAGGGCCAGGGCCGCGGTCGCCGTCCAGTTGCCCAGCCAGACGAGATGGGCGAAGGGGGCGAAGCCCGCCGCGAGCGCGAGCAGGCCGAGGGCCGCGAAGCGGCTGCGCAGGGGGACGCCGTGCAGCCGCAGCGCGCAGATCCAGCCGCCCACCAGGCACCCGGTCACCACGAGGGGCGCCAGCACGCACAGCACGTCCCGCTCCACCAGCACCTGCGGGGCGGCGGCCAGCACCGCGCTCGGCAGATAGAGGAAGTGGGGGTCGTCATACGGCGAGCCCCCGTCCAGCCACGCCTTCGCCGCCCGTACGACGATGGCGTTGTCCATCCCTCCGCGCGAGGTCAGCCGGGCCGTGCGCGCCACGAGGGCCCCCAGCACGGCGCCCAGCGCGACCCACAGCGGCCAGGACGCCCGTCGTACCAACCACCCGGAGATGTCGCTTTTGCGCTCGCTCACCCTCTGAACGCTAGGTGCCGAAGGGCCCTTTGGGGCGGACCGGCACACCCGACGTCCGTCTAAGATGCGCCCCATGAGCTACGGGCAGCAGGGGGGACCCCCGTCCCAGTGGGATCCCTGGAAACCGCATTCCCAGCAGCCGTGGAGCGGCGGCACCGACCAGACCCCGGACTGGGCGGCGCTGGCCGAGGCGTCGGAGACCCGCAACAAGCGGCGCCGGATGCTGTTCATCGGCGGTGGCGCACTGGCCACCGTCGCCATCGGCGCGGCCGTCGCCGTGGCGGTGGTGTCGGCGAACGGGGACAACTCAGCGTCCGGCAAACCGGCTTCCGGCCTGCCCTCGACGGCCGACCTGCCGGGCGAGTCGGCGGCCGTCCCGTCGTTCGCGCCCACCAGCGCGCCGCCGCCGCTGGACCCGAAGGACTTCGTCGCCGGCAAGGACAAGGACACGGCCCCGCTCGGCGCCCAGATCCTCTTCCCCGGCACCCAGCTGACCATGGGGGAGACGGTCTACAAGAAGGGCGCGACGGACGACACGAAGAACTGTTCCGCCGCCACCAAGGGCGGGCTGCCGAAGCTCCTCGCCGAGGGCGGCTGCACCCGCTTCATGCGGGTCTCCTACGTCAAGGACGGCATCGCGGTGACCGTCGGCGTGGCCGTCTTCGACACCGAGGCGAAGGCCCAGAAGGTCAAGGGCAAGGTCGACACCAAGAAGGACATCGTCCGCTCGCTGTCCGGCAAGGGCGTCAAGGACTTCTGCACCGCGGCGGTCTGCCGCTCGACCGCCAACTCCTACGGCCGGTACGCCTACTTCACGATCACGGGCTTCACCAACGGCCGGAACATGACGGACAAGGACACCGCCGCCTTCAAGGCCGGTGACGACCTCGCCGAGTTCACGTTCCGTCAGATCCGCCGGCGCGGCGAGGCCCAGGCGTCGGCGGCGGCCGGCGAGTGACCGGCCGCCCCTTCGGCGGTCTCCACCGGGCCGGGGACCCCGGCCCGGCCTAGGGGTGTCTTGTCGATGAGCCCGGCCTGATCGGCAAGACGCCCCCTAGAGCCGCTTGGCGCTGCGCAGCGTCTTGGCGTAGTAGCCGTTGCCGTCGAGCCGGGACACACCGCCGACGTCGCCGATGGTGGGCCCGTTGACCTCCTCGCGGCTGGACACGAAGATCAGGTGTCCCTCGGTGTCGTGGCCGAGGACCATGCCGACGTGGTCCAGACGCTCGCCGGTGCGGGTGTCCAGCTTGAAGAAGACCAGGTCGCCCGGCTGGAGCTGGTCGATCGCGGAGGGCCGGTCCTTCGCGGAGATGCCGGTGAGCGGCAGGATGTCGACGCCGACCTTGGAGCGGGCCATGCCGTTGGCGGTGCGGGGCAGGCCGTCGCCGGAGGTGTCGGACGACATCAGGGGGAAGCGGGCCCGGTAGCCCAGCACCATGCGGATGAAGCCCGAGCAGTCGATGGACTTGGCGCGCATCGCCTCCGGCTGCCCGACGGTGCCGTCCCGGAACGGGTAGGGCACCTGGAGGTAGTCGTAGAAGTCGGACTGCTCCAGACGCAGGTCGCCGCCTTCGGCACCGGTAGTGTTCAGCGGCCCGAAGTTGGCGTCACCGGCGTAGGCGACGCCCTGCTCGTCCTTCTTCTCCGGGGCGCCCGCCACGTACTGGAAGGCGAACGCGAAGACGTCGTCCTCCTTGCTGTCCTTGTACTCGGCGTACCAGTCCTTGAACCACTTCTTCTTCTCGGCGCCCTTGGTCCACTTCTCCGGCATCAGCCGCACCCAGTCCGTGGTGCTGACCTTGGACGCGGTGGAGGCGGGCTCCTGGAAGGTGCGGGCCGGGCCGGTCAGCGTCGCCATGCGCGCGCCGTCCGTGAAGACGGCCTTGATCTGGCCGTCGTCGCCGCGCAGCACCGACCGTGCCGGGTTCTCCAGCCGCGACCAGGTCGTCCTGCCTTCAGTGGCCCCCGTGCTGCGGCCGCCCTCCAGGACGCCGACGTTGCGCACCTCGGTGATGCCGGGGTCCTCCTGCTTGCGCAGCTCCACCGTGAGGTAGCCGGAGGTGCCGACCAGCGCCAGCAGCACCAGGCCGGTGACGACGGGCCTCGACTTCTTCTTCCCTGCCATCGATTGCTCCTCGGATCTCAGACGGTCGGCATGACGCCGAGCAGCAGGCCGGCGGCGACGACGATGTAGGCCATGAGGGACACCGTTCCGGTGGCCAGCAGCGTGGCCCCCTTGGGCTGGCGCACCATCTGGTAGGCGACCAGGCCCGGCACGATGAAGCCGAGCGTCTGGTTGCCGTAGAGCAGCGGGAACTCCAGCGAGAGCACGATCATCACCGTGGCCTGGAGGAGTACGCCGAGCAGCACCACCGCGGCGAACAGCCGCTTGCCGTAGAGGATCACCAGCCGCTGCATGATCTTGGTGCCGCCGTAGGTGAGGGCGGTGACGCCGACCACCATGGCCGCGCGCTGGAGGTCCTCGATGAGGGTGAGCGCGATCCAGCCGGGGGTGATCATTCCGCCGGGCGACAGATTGGTCGTGAGATAGCACAGCAGCGAGAAGAACAGGCCGATGGCGATGCCCAGGGCGGCCATCTCGGGGGTCAGGGCGGCGGTGGTCAACGGGGTCTCCGGACAGAGGGGTGCGGGTTCGTGGGCGGGGCGGGCGGCCTGCGCGGCAGCCGCCCCGCGGGGTCAGGCGCGCGGGGGGTGTCCGCCGTCGCCGGCCGGCGGGCGCGGTGGCCTGCCCTGGTGCTCGTCGGGGTGCGGCTGCCGCGGTGCCCGGCCCGTGCCGTAGGGCTGCCCGGGGTGCCCGTCGGGGCCGGTGCCCTGCGGCGGCTGCGGACGCGCGGGCTGGTGCGGTGCGCGCGGCCGGCGCACCGGCGGGGCCTGGAACCAGCCGGACGCCTGCGACTCGGGCGCGGGCTCCGCGCCGGGGCCGGGCTGCGGCTGCGGATGTGCCGGCTGCTGTCCGTACGGTGCCGCAGCCGGGCCGTGTCCGCCCTGCGGCGGGTACCCGCCGTCCCGTGCGCCCCAGCCGTCGGCCTGCCGCTGACCGGGCGCGCCGGCGTAGGCCGCCGCGGTGTCGCCGTACGACGCCGTCGGCTGCTGCGGGATGCGGACGACCGGGATCTCCTGGGTCTGCGAGGCCTGGTACCGCTCCTCGTAGGCCGTCGGGTAGGAGGCGTACGGGTCGAGGCGCTGGGCCTGCTGCGGTGCGCTGACCACCGCCTCCGGGGCCTCCTCCACCGCGCTCTCGTCGGCGGGGAGCTCGGCCAGGTACTCCAGCAGCTCCTCGCCCTGTCCGTGGATGTTGCCGATGGCGACCAGGGAGGAGCCGTCGGCCATCCGGCCCAGCAGGGTCGGCATGAACTCGTCCGCCGAGCGCCGCTCGCCGCCGAGGTCGACCGCGCGGTCGCGCCAGTCGGCGGGGATGGCGTCGATGGCGCTCTTGGACGGGTGGCCGATGACGAAGACGTTGTCCGGCTGCAGGTCCGGGATGATCTCGCCCATCTGCCCGTTGCGCTCCACCCGGTCCGGGCGGCAGTTGATCACGACGTTCAGCGGGCGGCGGATCGCGCCGAGGTCGAGCAGCTGGTTGATGTTCATCAGCGTCGACTCGGGGTCGTTCGCCGCGAACACGTTGGCGAAGGCGAGCCGCTTGCCGTCGGGGGCGACATAGCGCTCCACGGAGAGCACGCCCGGGTCCGGCGGGGCGTCGTACATGCCCTGCAGCGCGACCTTGCGCTCGACGCCCAGCAGTTCCGCGACGACCAGGGCGATCGCCACGTTCTCCTTGAAGGTGAACCAGCTGAAGCCGCGCAGCTCCTCGTCGCTGACGGTCTCCGGGTCGGCGTAGACCAGCTTGCAGTTCCGGGCGTCCGCCTCCTCCTGGAGGATGTGGAAGCGCTCCTTCTCGGCGGTGACGCAGATGCCGTTCTCCGGCATGGAGCGGCACAGCGAACGCGCCACGTCGTCCAGGGTCGGGCCCATCTCGGCGAGGTGGTCCTCGCGGACGTTGCACAGCACGCCGATCGTCGAGCGGATCAGCTTGCTCTGGTTGACCTCCTGGAGCGCCGGCATGACCGCCATGCACTCGATGACGAGGGCGTCGGGACGGTAGGTGGCGGCCCGGCGGACGATGCCGATCTGCTCGACGACGTTGGCGATGCCGAACTTGCGGTAGACCGGCTCCTCCGTGGCGTCCGGGTGGATGAAGCGGGCCGCGGTGCCCGTCGTCTTGGCCACGGTGACCAGGTCACCGCCGCGCAGGGCGCCCGCGCACAGCCGGGTGATGGAGGACTTGCCGCGGATGCCGTTGACCAGCACCCGCGAGGGGATGGTGTGCAGGGCGGCGTAGTGCCTGCGCTGCTCGATGATGCCGGCGACCAGCAGGGAGACCCCGCCGATCAGCAGCACGAAGTAGAGGTAGAGCACGTCCGGTCACCTTCCTCCGGCGCCGAGCCGGGGCTCGGCACTCCGGCGCGCCTGGTTCTGCCTGCGGGCCTGCAACTGCTGGCGGACCAGTTCGAGGCTGCGGACGACGGCCCCCACCTCGTCGTGGTAGCGGGGGTACAGCACGGTCTTGAGGTCGCCGTCGGCCAGCTTCTCGGCGCTGGTCGCGAGGGCGCGCAGCGGCCGGACCACGACCAGGTGGATCCAGCCCAGGCAGACCACGATCAGGGCGAGTCCGAGCAGCCCGGCGAGCACGCTGCGGTCCTCGCGCTCGTACGCGGCGATCTCGAAGTGCTTGGCGTTCTGCCAGCTCACGACGGTCCAGCCGATGTCGGAGGCCACACCGCCGCCGGAGAACGGCGCCGCCGCGGCGACGGTGACGGAGCGGCCCTCGCGGATGAGCAGCCCGTTCTCCACGGGGCCGGCGCCGACCTTGACGCCGCCGGCCCGTACGAGGTCGGTGAGGGCGTCGCGCGGCAGGTCCTCGAAGGCGAGGAAGCCGTCGCTGGCGGCGATGGTCTCGGCCTTGGCGTCGACGACCCGGACCTCGCCGAGGCCCGGCCGGGCCAGCAGCGAGTTCAAAAACTCGACGCGGATCTCACCGACGAGTGTCATGCCCTTGTGGTCCGGGACGGCGGCCGCGGCCTGGACGACGGGCTTCTTGCCGCCCTCGCCGGTCACCCGGATGAGCTGGGCGTCCTCGCCCTTGGTCTCCTCGTCGCCGCCCCAGCCGGCGTGCGGTTCGGCGCCGGCGCGCGCGACGACCTCGCCGCCCCGGTCGATGACGTACAGGGAGCTGTAGCGGGTGTGCTCGCGCAGGGCGCCGGACAGCACACCGGAGGCGGCGCCGGGGTCGGCCGGGTCGATCAGCCGGGTCATGGACACGAGGTCGGCCTGGGCCTCGTTCAGCGCCCGGCGGACCCGGTCGGCGACCAGGTCGGTGCGGTCGCGCTGGTCGTTGACCATGGTGCTGGGCACGCTGACCGAGGCGTCCGTGCGGTTGAGCAGGAGGCCCACCGGGACGCACCACAGCAGGAGCAGGACGGCGGTCAGCGCGAGCGGGACCCGCAGCCCGAACCGGCCGCGACGGGGGGTGCGCTGGGTCGAGGGCTCCACGTCCCCGCCGGCCAGCTGCGCGCGCAGCCGCTCCAGGGCGGCGCCGACCCGGGCGGCCTCGCCCCAGCGGGGCACGGCGACGGGCCGCGTCAGATCGCCGCGGGCGAGCCGGCGGGACTCCAGGAAGAGGGCGAGCAGGGGGCGCTGCACGGCCCGCCAGAGCAGGGCGGCCGCGAGCAGGCCGACGACGACGAGCACGCCCGCCGCGATCAGCCCGTACAGCTCCCGCTCCTGACCGGCGGTCTCCTCCTGCACGACGGGCAGCATGGCCACGACGGTCAGGCCGAGGCCCGCGCCGACGCTCTTGCGCTGCTCGGGGTCCGCGGAGGCGAGGGAGGCGTAGCCGGCGGTGGCGATCCGGCCGTTGAAGGAGTCGCCGAGCAGGGTCCCGCTGACACCGGGGTAGCCGCGGGAGCCGGGCTCCTTCGCGCTCACCGGGTCCTGCTCGGTCTCCTTGGCGGCCTCCTCGGAGAGGCGGCTCATCTGCTTCTGGAGGAAGGTCAGCTCGTCGCGCTCGGCGTCCGAGTTCAGCGCCTCGGCCTGCTCGAAACCGGCCGTGGCGAGGACCTCGCCGCCCCGGGCCACGACCGCCATGGAGCGGAACGGGCCCAGGTTGATGGCGGGCACGGACAGGCTGTTGGAGGCGATCAGGAGCTGCTGCGGGCGGTCCTTCCAGTCGAGGAGCGCCATGGTCATCAGCCGGACGTCGCCGGTCCTCAGCCGGACCATGCGCGGGGTGAGGGCGTTCCTCCCCTGGAGCACGTCCTTGTCCAGCCAGCCCAGAGGAATCGTTTCTCCTCTGGCGGCGAGCACCTTGCCGCTCTCCAGGTCGAGGACCGTGGTGCCGGTCCACTTCTGGTACGCGTCGCTCAGGTCCGACAGCACCCGCTCCGGGTCCGCGGACTTGCCGGCGTTCAGCGTGGCCGCGGTGCGGTTCAGGTCGGTGACCCGCTCGTCGATCGACGCGCGTAGGGCGATGGCGCCGTCCTCCGCGAAGTGCTGCTGGGAGCCCAGCACCGCCTTCGGCACGACGGGGTCGCCGCCCGGGCCCAGCACCTTCGCGGTCAGCCCGGCCAGGGCGACGATCAGCAGGCACAGCAGCGCGATCGGCGGTCGCACGCCGCCCAGCAGCGGCATGTCCGCCCGTCTGCGCATGCGCCGCCGACCGCCGCGTCCGGGACGCGCGGGTGCTTGGGTTGGAGTCACCGGTGGTTTCCTTCGCCTCTTCACTACTCAGGCGCTCGCAGGAGCCACCGCTGACGCGGGCATGAGACGCCGTCGCTTTAAAAGACTTCCGACACGCGCAGGGGTTGGGCTACGGCGCGAAAGAGCTTGCTGTGTCCCTGGTCACTTCTCCAGGGACAGCGGCTCGAGGCCGTCGCCGCCGGGCGCGCCCCGGTTGTAGAGGAAGCCGCGCGTCCGGTCGGCGGCCAGCCGGTAGCGGGCCATCCGGTCCTCGGACAGGTCACCGGGGTGGTCGAGCGCGTCCTGCACGTCCACCAGCCGGTGGTCGACGACCGCGCCCCGGGGGGCCTTCTCCCCCTCCTCCAGCTCCGGCGGGATATCGACCAGCGTGGTCCGGTAGCGCGCGTCGACCTTCCAGCCGCCGTCCGACGTCTCCTTGAACTCGAACCAGCCGATCGCGCCCTCCTCCGTGAGCCCGGTCGGCGAGGAGTGACGGGCCACCTGGTTGCCCAGGCTGTAGGCGACCCAGGTGCCGTTGACCTTCTGGATGGGCTGCACGACGTGGGCGTGGTGGCCGATCACCAGGTCGACCCCGGTCTCCTTGGTGATCCGCTCGGCCAGCTGCAACTGCGGCACGCTGGGCTCGTTGTAGTGCTCCAGACCCCAGTGGACGGAGAGGATCACGACCTCGGCGCCCTTCTTGCGGGCCCGCTCCTCGGCCTTCTTGATCTCCTCGGTGCCGAGCCGGTTGAACGCCCACTTCTGCTTCTCGGGCGTGGGGTTCAGGAACGACTCCCACGAGAACGCCAGGTGAGCGACCTTGACGCCGTTGACGTCCCGGATGTTGATCTGCTCTGCTTCCTTGGGCGTACGCGCGGACCCGGTGTGTCCCAGACCCACCTCGTCCATCGCGTCCAGGGTGCGCTTCACGGCCTTGAGGCCGTGGTCGAAGGTGTGGTTGGAGGCCGTCGAGCAGGTGTCGTACCCCACGTCCTTGAGGGTCGTGAGGATCTGCGGCGGGACCAGGAATTCGGGGTACCCCTCGAAGGGCCCCTTGGGAGTGCCGACCGGCGTCTCCATGTGACAGATGGCCAGGTCGGCCTTGCTGATGATGGGCTTCACACCCGCCATCAGCGGTCCGAAGTCCAGCCCGGCCTGCCCCTCACCGGTCTTCTTGGCGTCCTTCGCCGCCTGGTCGACCAGCTCGGGGTGGATGAGCACATCACCCGCGGCGGCGACGGTGAACGAGCGGCCCCCCGGCTTCACCTGGGCCCCGGACGGCTCGGAGGAGGAACAGGCGGCCACGAGGCCCACCAAAGCCCCCAGAACCGCCACCGAGCGACCTATACGGAGAGACTTACGGAATGTCACCGCGACATACTCACATGCCACTCACATCTCGATCGCCGTCCTTTGTCACAAGAGCATCACATTTCACTCGCTTTCTTGCCCCGGTGGTTTTGACCCTCGCACTGGCCTCCTGCGACGCGGCCCCGGCCGACCGCCCGGAACCCTCGGCTCCGCAGGCGCGCGAACTCGTCGATCTGCGCAGCCGCATCCTCACGTACACGGCGGACTTCGCACCCGACGGCGACTACCGCCCGCCCGGCGACGACGAGCGCGAGCGGCTGGCGGACGGCGTGGGCGCGCTGCTCGACGGCGACGCCGCGCAGGCCGAGCGCCGGCTCTCCCCCCTCGGCCTCTCCGTGACCCGCCTCACCGACACCGACTCCGGCCGCCGCTACGACGAGATAGCCGCCACCGAGCCCGACGGGGACGCCGCGCACTGGGGACGCCTCTATCTGAACGCCGACTCGGCCCTGCGCTGGAACGTCCAGGTGCCCCACCCGGTCTCCGACCGGGCCACCGAGGAACTGGGCGTCCGGCTCCTGGAGGACACCCCGTCCGGCGCCCTGGTCCTGGCCGGCGCCCACCGCAGGGCCGGTCGCTCCGGTACGGCGGACGTGGCACACCGCGAGGACAGCGCCTTCCACACGGTCGTCGAGGAACTGCAGAAGCGCGGGGTGCCCGGCCTGCAGCTGCACGGATTCTCCCGGACCCGCGAGCGTCCCTACGAGGCCATCGTCTCCGGCGGCGCCGCCCAGAGCGCGCCCGGCGAGGCCACCGCCCTGGCCGACCGGCTGGAGGCCGACGGCCTGCGGGTCTGCCGCGGCTGGTCGGCCCGCTGCCCGCTGGAGGGCACGGCCAACGTGCAGGGCAGGACGGCCGAGCGCCGGCACGCCCTGTTCCTGCACGTGGAGCTGGCCGCCGTCGCCCGCGGGGACGGCCCCGACGCGGACGACGCGGCCGAAGCCCTCGCCGACACGCTGGCCAGCTGGGACCGGGAGTGAGCTAGCAGCAGCCGGCGCCGGGCAGCGTGCGCTTGTTCCGTGCCTCCTTGTTCCGCGCGGCGAGCAGTTCGTCCGCCGGGTATCCGACCTCTTCGAGGGTCAGCCCGTGCGGCCGTACGACGTGGACGGCGGAGTCCCGGACACCGGCGGCGAGCACCTTGCCGGGCCAGTCGGGGGGCCGGTGCCCGTCCCCCACGAACAGCAGCGCCCCGATGAGCGAGCGCACCATGTTGTGGCAGAAGGCGTCCGCCCGCACGGTCGCCGTCACGATCCCGTCGTCCCCGCGCACCAGGCTCAGCTCCTGGAGGGTGCGGATCGTCGTGGCGCCCTCCCGCTTCTTGCAGTAGGCGGCGAAGTCATGCTCCCCGAGGAGCCGCCCGGCCGCCTCGTTCATCGCGTCCACGTCGAGCGGCCAGTCGTGCCACAGGACGTGGTTGCGCAGCAGCGGATCGACGCCCCCGGGGTTGTCGGTCACCCGGTAGGCGTACCGCCGCCACACCGCGGAGAACCGGGCGTCGAACCCGGCGGGCGCCTCGCGCAGCGCCCATACGCGCACGTCCCTGGGCAGCCGTCCGGCGAGCCGCTTGAGCAGCTTCTCGCTGTGCTCGGCCCACACCGCGCGCGGCAGATCCACGTGCGCGACCTGCCCGCGCGCGTGCACCCCGGCGTCCGTCCGCCCCGCGACGGTCAGCTCGTACGTGGTGCCCCCGGACCGGGTGACGGTCCGCAGCGCGTCCTCGATCTCCCCCTGCACGGTCCGCCGCCCGCCGGCCTGCTTGGCCCATCCGGAGAACTCGGTGCCGTCGTACGACAGATCGAGGCGCAGCCGTACGTACCCGGGTTCCACTTCGTCACTCACCCGTAGATCCTCTCAGCGACACGAAAGCGGGCCCGCCCCCCGGAAGGGACGGACCCGCGATCGAACAGCCCGGACTAGGCGTCCTTCGACTCCTCGGCGGGAGCCTCGTCGGCCTTGGTCGTGTCGACCGTGGTCTCGGCGGCCTCGGCGTCCTTGGCGGCACGCTTGGTGGCGGCCTCGGCCTCACCGGTGGCCTCCTGGGCGACCGTCAGCGCCTCGACCAGCTCGATGACAGCCATGGGCGCGTTGTCGCCACGGCGGTTACCGACCTTGGTGATCCGGGTGTAGCCACCCGGGCGGTTCTCGTACCGCGGGCCGATCTCGGTGAAGAGCGTGTGGACGATGCCCTTGTCCGTGATGACCTGGAGCACCTGACGGCGGTTGTGAAGGTCGCCCTTCTTCGCCTTGGTGATCAGACGCTCGGCGTACGGCCGCAGACGGCGGGCCTTCGCCTCGGTGGTGGTGATCCGGCCGTGCTCGAAGAGGCTCTTCGCCAGGTTCGCGAGGAGGAGCTTCTCGTGCGCGGCGCTGCCGCCCAGACGGGCACCCTTGGTGGGCTTCGGCATGTTCTTTCTCCTGTGTGTCTGCCCCGGCCGTATCAGGTACCGGGGTCAGTATCCGAGCGGGCGGTCGCCCGTCGGAGATCCGGGCACAGGCCCCGGAAGGGGCCGCGCCCGGAAGGGGCGCGGGGAACTGCGCGAGAAACCACAGCGCACCCGCACCCGAGTACGGACCGGAAGGCCCGAGCTCTTAGTACTGCTCGGTCTCCACGAAGCCCGCGTCCGCGTCGTCGTCCGCACCGAAGGCGTCGGCGGCGGCGGTCGGGTCGAATCCGGGCGGGCTGTCCTTGAGGGCCAGGCCCATGCCGGCCAGCTTCGCCTTGACCTCGTCGATCGACTTCGCACCGAAGTTGCGGATGTCGAGCAGGTCGGCCTCGGAACGCGCCACGAGCTCACCCACGGAGTGGATGCCCTCGCGCTTGAGGCAGTTGTACGAGCGGACGGTCAGCTCGAGCTCCTCGATCGGGAGCGCGAGGTCGGCCGCCAGCGCCGCGTCCGTGGGGGACGGACCCATGTCGATGCCCTCGGCGTCGATGTTCAGCTCGCGGGCGAGACCGAACAGCTCGACCAGGGTCTTACCGGCGGAGGCCATGGCGTCACGGGGACGCATCGCCTGCTTGGTCTCGACGTCGACGATCAGCTTGTCGAAGTCGGTGCGCTGCTCGACACGCGTGGCCTCGACCTTGTACGTGACCTTCAGCACCGGCGAGTAGATGGAGTCGACCGGGATACGGCCGATCTCCTGGCCCACCTGCTTGTTCTGCACGGCGGAGACGTAACCGCGGCCACGCTCGACCGTCAGCTCCATCTCCAGCTTGCCCTTGCCGTTGAGCGTGGCGAGGACGAGGTCGGGGTTGTGCACCTCGACACCGGCCGGGGGCGCGATGTCGGCGGCGGTGACCAGCCCCGGGCCCTGCTTGCGCAGGTACATCACGACGGGCTCGTCGTGCTCCGAGGAGACGACCAGCTGCTTGATGTTGAGGATCAGGTCGGTGACGTCCTCCTTGACGCCCGGCACGGTGGTGAACTCGTGCAGGACACCGTCGATGCGGATGCTGGTGACAGCGGCTCCGGGGATCGACGACAGGAGGGTGCGGCGCAGGGAGTTGCCGAGGGTGTAGCCGAAGCCCGGCTCCAGCGGCTCGATCACGAACCGGGAGCGGAACTCGTCGACGACCTCTTCGGTCAACGAGGGACGCTGAGCGATCAGCATGTGTGGATCAGATCCTTCTTTCGTGGACGCCCGCTATTTGACGTCCGACGGAAACCGCCCCCGGCAAGAGGGACGGGTACTGCAAGGGTACGGGCGATACGGCCCCGAGGAGCCGTACCGCCCGAAAAGCCCGGTGAAGCGTGCGTCAGACGCGACGGCGCTTCGGCGGACGGCAGCCGTTGTGCGGGGTCGGGGTGACGTCCTGGATGGAGCCGACCTCGAGGCCCGTGGCCTGCAGGGAGCGGATCGCGGTCTCACGACCGGAACCCGGGCCCTTGACGAACACGTCGACCTTGCGCATGCCGTGCTCCTGGGCGCGGCGGGCAGCCGACTCGGCGGCCATCTGCGCGGCGAACGGCGTGGACTTCCGGGAGCCCTTGAAGCCGACGTGGCCGGCGGAGGCCCAGGAGATCACGTTGCCCGACGGGTCCGTGATGGAGACGATCGTGTTGTTGAACGTGCTCTTGATGTGCGCGTGGCCGTGAGCGACGTTCTTCTTTTCCTTGCGGCGCACCTTCTTGGCAGCGCCCTGACGACCCTTGGGGGGCATCTGTACTCCTACGGGAGGTGGTCGGTCCTACAGCGAAGACCGCTGGACTGCGAAGTCCGCTGAGGACTACTTCTTGCCCGGCTTCTTCTTGCCGGCGATGGCGCGACGCGGGCCCTTGCGGGTACGCGCGTTGGTGCTGGTGCGCTGACCGCGGACGGGCAGACCGCGACGGTGACGCAGACCCTGGTAGGTACCGATCTCGACCTTGCGGCGGATGTCGGCCTGGATCTCGCGACGGAGGTCACCCTCGGTCTTGATGTTGTTGTCGACGTACTCGCGGATCGCGACGAGCTGCTCCTCGGAGAGGTCGCGAACGCGGGTGTTCGGGTCGACGCCGGTGGCGGCCAGCGTCTGCTGCGAAAGAGTCCGGCCGATGCCGAACACGTAGGTGAGGGCGATCTCCACGCGCTTTTCGCGCGGGATGTCAACACCGGAAACGCGTGCCATTCAATGGCTCCTGGTGGTTGTCGGAGGTCTTCCGCAGAACCGGTTCCCAGCCGCCGTACCAGGTACGAACTGGGTCCCCGGCCTCCGAACCGGGGGTGTCCGGCGATGACTTCGCCGGGGCTCTGCGTATGAACAATTCAGCTCGCGTCGCGCGAATCTCTGCGATAGCGGTGCAGAGGGGTGTGGTCGTACGTCAGCCCTGGCGCTGCTTGTGGCGCGGGTTGTCGCAGATGACCATGACCCGACCGTGACGGCGGATCACCCTGCACTTGTCGCAGATCTTCTTGACGCTCGGCTTGACCTTCATGGGGTGAGGTTCTCCGGGTCAGTGCCAACGCCCCGGAGGAACCGGGGCCCGGGCAAGATCTACTTGTAGCGGTAGACGATCCGGCCACGCGTCAGGTCGTACGGAGACAGCTCCACCACGACCCGGTCGTCAGGGAGGATGCGGATGTAGTGCATACGCATCTTGCCGCTGATGTGTGCCAGGACCTGGTGGCCGTTCTGGAGCTCGACCTTGAACATGGCGTTCGGAAGAGACTCGACGACAGTGCCCTCGATCTCGATGGCACCTTGCTTCTTGGCCACGCTTCGCCCTTCGAATCGACTACCTTGATCGACTCTGTGGGAGCGCATGCGGACATGCGGGTACACAAGAGCCGACGAGTCAGTCTACGTCAGGGCACCCGGAAACACGAATCGGGGAAGTCTGCCCCACAGGGGAGATCCTTACGCAAGCGGATCGGGAGCCGCCGTGACGCCCAGCTCCGCCAGCTTGGCCTTGCCGCCGTCGGGGGCCGTCAGGACCAGGGGGCCCTGCTCGGTCAGTGCGACCGAGTGCTCCCAGTGGGAGGACCAGGTGCCGTCCGTCGTGATGACGGTCCAGTCGTCCTCGAGGACCTCGGTCTTCGGGGTGCCCAGGGAGACCATCGGCTCGATGGCCAGGCAGAAGCCGGGGATCAGCTTGGGGCCCTTGCCGCGCCGGCGCTCGACGTAGTTCAGCAGGTGCGGGTCCATGTGCATCTCGGTGCCGATGCCGTGGCCGCCGTAGTCCTCGATGATCCCGTAGCGGCCGCCGCCCGGCTTGGGCTGGCGGCGGATGTACGTCTCGATGGCCCTGGAGACGTCCACGAGGCGGTTGCCCTGCTTCATGGCCGCGATGCCGGCCCACATCGACTCCTCGGTCACCCGGGAGAGCTCCACCAGCTCGGGGGCGTGCCCGGAACCGACGAAGGCCGTGTAGGCGGCGTCGCCGTGCCAGCCGTCGACGATGGCGCCGCAGTCGATGGAGATGATGTCGCCGTCCTTGAGGACGACGTTCTCCGAGGGGATACCGTGGACGACGACGTCGTTCACGGACGTGCAGATCGTCGCCGGGAAGCCGCCGTAGCCCAGGAAGTTCGACTTGGCGCCGTGCTCGGCGAGCACCTTGCGCGCGACCTCGTCCAGATCCTTGGTGCTGGCCCCGGGCACCGCGGCCTCCCGGGTGGCCGCGTGGATGGCGGCGACGACCAGCCCCGCCTCACGCATCTTGGCGATCTGCTCGGGGTTCTTGATCTGCACCATGGCGGCGGGGCCTTTCTCGGACCGGACTGCGGGACTTTTCTCAACCATAAGGGCGGAGCCACACCCCGCCCCACGCAGCAGCCGCGGCCCCCTGACCGGGAACCGCGGCTGCGCCGTACGAGCTGGTGACTCCTACGTGGCGTCCACGTCACGCTTCAGCGCCTGCATGGCGCGAGCCGTGACCTCCTCGACCTTGCCGAGGGCGGAGATGGTCACGACCAGCCCCTGCGCCTTGTAGTAGTCGATGATCGGCTCGGTCTGCGTGTGGTAGACCTCGAGCCGCTTGCGGACGGTCTCCTCGGAGTCGTCGTCCCGCTGGTACAGCTCGCCGCCGCAGACGTCGCAGACGCCTTCCTGCTTCGGCGGGCTGTACGTGACGTGGAAAACGTGGCTGGAGTCCTTGCGGCAGATCCGCCGTCCGGCGATCCGCTTGACGACCTCGTCCTCGGGGACCTCGAGATCCAGCACCGCGTCGAGCTTCATGCCCTCGGAGCGGAGCATCTCGTCGAGCGCCTCGGCCTGCGACACATTGCGCGGGAAGCCGTCGAGCAGGAAGCCGTTCTCGGCGTCCGGCTGCTCCATGCGGTCCTTGGCCATCCCGATGGTGACCTCGTCCGGCACCAGGACGCCCGCGTCCATGTAGGACTTCGCGAGCTTGCCGAGGTCCGTCTGCTGGCTGATGTTGGCGCGGAACAGGTCGCCCGTGGAGATGTGCGGGATCGACAGGTTCTTGGCCAGGAACGCGGCCTGCGTTCCCTTCCCGGCGCCCGGCGGCCCGACGAGGACGATTCGCATCAGCGGAGGAACCCTTCGTAATTGCGCTGCTGGAGCTGGCTCTCGATCTGCTTCACCGTCTCAAGACCGACACCCACGATGATCAGGATGCTGGTCCCGCCGAACGGGAAGTTCTGGTTTGCCCCAAAACCTGCCAACGCCAGTGTCGGCACGAGAGCGATCAGACCCAAGTACAGCGAGCCCGGCCACGTGATCCGGTTGAGTACGTACGACAGGTACTCAGCGGTCGGTCGGCCAGCCCGGATGCCCGGGATGAAGCCACCATACTTCTTCATGTTGTCCGCGACTTCCTCGGGGTTGAACGAGATGGCCACGTAGAAGAAGGCGAAGAAGACGATCAGCAGGAAGTACAGCGCGACGTGGATCGGGGCCGAGGTCGAGGCCAGGTTCTGCTGGATCCAGGCGGCCCATCCGGCGGTCGATCCGGAGAACTGCACGATCAGTGCCGGGATGTAGAGCAGCGACGACGCGAAGATGACGGGGATCACACCCGCCTGGTTCACCTTGAGCGGGATGTACGTCGAGGTACCGCCGTAGGAACGGCGGCCGATCATGCGCTTGGCGTACTGCACGGGCACTCGGCGCTGGGCCTGCTCGACGAAGACCACCAGGCCGACCATGACCAGGCCGACGAGGATCACCGTGCCGAACTCGATCCATCCGTCCGCCAGGTCGCCCTGCTGCTTGATGGCCCACAGCGCGGCCGGGAAGGTCGCGGCGATCGAGATGAACATCAGGATCGACATGCCGTTGCCGATGCCGCGGTCGGTGATGAGCTCGCCGAGCCACATGACGACGGCCGTACCGGCGGTCATGGTGATGACCATCGTGATGGTCGTGAAGATGGAGCGGTCCGGGACGATCTGGCCGGCGACGGCGCACTGCGGGAACAGCGAGCCGCTGCGGGCCGTGGCGACCAGGCCGGTGCCCTGGAGGATGGCGAGCGCGACCGTGAGGTAACGGGTGTACTGCGTGATCTTCGCGGTACCCGCCTGGCCCTCCTTCTTCAGGGCCTCCAGACGCGGGATCACGACGGTCAGCAGCTGCAGGATGATGCTCGCCGTGATGTACGGCATGATGCCGAGCGCGAAGATCGTGATCTGCAGCAGCGCGCCGCCGCTGAACATGTTGACCAGGCCGAAGATGCCCTGGTTCGTGCTCGCCTGGTCGATACAGACCTGAACGGCCCGGTAGTCGACGCCGGGGATCGGGATGTGGGTACCGATCCGGTAGATCACGATGATGCCGAGCGTGAAGAGCAGCTTCTTGCGCAGGTCGGGCGTCTTGAACGCCCGGGCGAACGCGGTGAGCACGGTGCCTCCTGCGACCCCCGCGCAACTGCGTCAAGGGTGACGGTCTGAGGTTCGACTGATAGGGAACGACTTAGCTAACGGTCAGCTGCCGCTCAGAGTGCCCCATGGGGAGCACCCGGTGAAAGTGGGCAGTGCAGGCCACCTTACCGGCGAGACCGCCCCCCTAGGAACGACCAACCGGGGATACCCCATTTGTGGGGTATCCCCGGTCGGGATCGCTCAAGTCATCAAGACGCCTGATGCACTCAGACGAGCTCGGTGACGCTGCCGCCGGCGGCGGTGATCTTCTCCTTGGCGGAGCCGGAGACGGCGTCGACCGTCACCTGCAGCGCCACGGAGATCTCGCCCTGGCCGAGCACCTTGACGAGGCTGTTCTTGCGAACGGCACCCTTCTCGACCAGGTCCGCGACCGTGACCTCGCCGCCCTCGGGGTAGAGGGAGGCGAGCTTGTCCAGGTTGACGACCTGGTACTCGGTCTTGAACGGGTTCTTGAAGCCCTTCAGCTTCGGGAGACGCATGTGGAGGGGCATCTGGCCACCCTCGAAGCGCTCCGGAACCTGGTAGCGGGCCTTGGTGCCCTTGGTACCACGACCGGCCGTCTTACCCTTCGACGCCTCACCACGACCGACACGGGTCTTCGCGGTCTTGGCGCCGGGGGCCGGACGGAGGTTGTGGATCTTCAGCGGGTTCTGCTCCGCCATGATCAGTCGACCTCCTCGACCGTCACGAGGTGGCGGACGGTGTGCACCATGCCGCGGAACTCGGGACGATCCTCCTTGACGACCTGCGTGTTGATGCCCTTGAGACCAAGGGACCGCAGGGTGTCGCGGTGGTTCTGCTTGCTGCCGATGTAGGACTTGACCTGCGTAATCTTCAGCTGCGCCATGATTACGCACCCGCCCCGGCACGCGCACGCAGCAGGGCCGCGGGGGCGACGTCCTCGAGCGGCAGACCACGGCGGGCCGCGATCTCCTCGGGACGCTGCAGGCCCTTCAGGGCCTCCACGGTCGCGTGCACGATGTTGATGGCGTTGTCGGAGCCGAGCGACTTCGACAGCACGTCGTGGATACCGGCGCACTCGAGCACGGCACGCACCGGACCACCGGCGATAACACCGGTACCGGGGGACGCGGGCTTGAGCAGGACGACGCCGGCAGCCTTCTCACCCTGGATGGGGTGCGGGATGGTGCCCTGGATACGGGGGACCTTGAAGAAGTGCTTCTTGGCCTCCTCAACACCCTTGGCGATGGCGGCCGGCACCTCCTTGGCCTTGCCGTAACCGACACCCACGGTGCCGTCACCGTCGCCCACCACGACCAGCGCGGTGAAGCTGAAGCGACGACCACCCTTCACAACCTTGGCGACGCGGTTGATCGCGACGACGCGCTCAACGTACGCGGTCTTCTCGGCGGCAGCTGCGCCGCCGTCACGGCCCTTCCGGTCCCGCCGCTCGCCGCCACCGGCACCGCCACCGCGGCGCTGGGGTCCAGCCATTGGATTTACCTCTCTCTGTTTCCGCTAGCTACGGCAGGCTCAGAACTTGAGCCCGGCTTCGCGGGCGGCGTCCGCCAGGGCGGCGATGCGCCCGGCGTACTGGTTGCCACCACGGTCGAACACGACAGCCTCGACACCGGCGGCCTTGGCGCGCTCGGCGACCAGGGCGCCGACCTGCTTGGCCTGCGCGGACTTGTCGCCCTCGCCACCGCGGATCGAGGTGTCCAGGGTGGACGCGGACGCCAGGGTGTGACCCTTGATGTCGTCGATCACCTGGGCCACGATGTGGCGGTTCGAGCGGGTAACGACCAGACGCGGACGCTCCGCCGTTCCGTTGATGTGCTTACGGATCCGGATGTGGCGGCGCTTGATCGCGGCGCGCTTGTAGGCGTCGCCCTTGAGGATCTTCTGTCCGTATGCCATGGCTTACTTACCCGCCTTTCCGACCTTGCGGCGGATGACTTCGCCCTCGTACTTGACGCCCTTGGCCTTGTACGGGTCGGGCTTGCGCAGCTTGCGGATGTTGGCCGCGACCTCGCCGACCTTCTGCTTGTCGATGCCCTCGACCGAGAAACGCGTGGGCGCCTCGACCTTGAAGGTGATGCCTTCGGGGGCCTCGACCGTGATGGGGTGGCTGTAACCGAGCGCGAACTCGAGGTTCGAACCCTTGGCGGTCACGCGGTAACCGACACCGCTGATCTCGAGCTTCTTCACGTAACCCTGGGTCACGCCGGTGATCATGTTCGCCACCAGCGTGCGGGACAGGCCGTGGAGGGCCTTGTTCTGACGCTCGTCGTTCGGGCGGGTCACCGACAGGGTGCCGTCTTCGCCCTTGGCGACCTCGATCGGCGCCGAGACGGTGTGGGTCAGCTCGCCCTTGGGGCCCTTGACCTTGACCGTACGGCCGTCGATGGTGACGTCCACGCCGGCGGGAACCGCGATGGGGAGCTTGCCGATGCGCGACATAGCTGTTTCCTCCGTTCCCTTCTGCTACCAGACGTAGGCGAGGACTTCCCCACCCACGCCCTTCTTGCCGGCCTGCTTGTCGGTGAGGAGACCGTGGGACGTGGAGATGATGGCCACGCCCAGGCCGCCGAGCACCTTCGGCAGGTTGGTGGACTTCGCGTACACCCGGAGACCGGGCTTGGAGATCCGCTTGATGCCCGCGATGGAGCGCTCACGGTTCGGGCCGAACTTCAGCTCGAGAACGAGGCTCTTGCCGACCTCGGCGTCCTCGACCTTCCAGCCCGTGATGAAGCCCTCCTGCTGGAGGATCTCCGCGATGTGCGACTTGATCTTCGAGTGCGGCATCGCCACGGTGTCGTGGTACGCCGAGTTCGCGTTCCGCAGACGCGTAAGCATGTCTGCGATCGGATCAGTCATGGTCATGAATTGGCCTTCGGCCTCTCTCGCCGGGGTTTCCTGGTGCGCCATCCCTCTCCCCGATCCGAGACGGGACGGGTGCGGCGCGGTGGACCTACGGCGTAGTAAGTCGTACGGGCGGCGACAGACGCCCAACCCCACAAGCCTAAGGCATGCGGGCTGGGCGTCCTGCCGCCCTGTCTGCTTACCGAGAGCCTTGGTTATCCCTGAAAGCGGGGATTACCAGGAGCTCTTGGTCACGCCCGGCAGCTCGCCACGGTGAGCCATCTCACGAAGGCACACGCGGCACAGGCCGAACTTGCGGTACACGGAGTGCGGACGGCCGCAGCGCTGGCAGCGGGTGTAGCCACGCACACCGAACTTGGGCTTGCGAGCAGCCTTAGCGATCAGAGCCTTCTTCGCCATCTCGCTCACGCCTCCTTGAAGGGGAAGCCGAGGTGACGAAGGAGCGCGCGGCCCTCAGCGTCGTTGGTCGCCGTGGTGACCACGGTGATGTCCATACCCCGGACGCGGTCGATCTTGTCCTGGTCGATCTCGTGGAACATGACCTGCTCCGTGAGACCGAAGGTGTAGTTGCCACGGCCGTCGAACTGCTTGGGGGACAGACCGCGGAAGTCGCGGATGCGCGGCAGCGCGAGCGACAGGGTGCGGTCCAGGAACTCCCACATGCGGTCGCCACGGAGCGTGACGTGGGCACCGATCGGCTGGCCCTCACGCAGCTTGAACTGCGCGATGGACTTGCGGGCCTTGGTGACGGCCGGCTTCTGACCGGTGATGGTGGTCAGGTCGCGGATCGCGCCCTCGATCAGCTTCGAGTCACGGGCGGCGTCGCCGACACCCATGTTGACCACGATCTTCACGAGGCCGGGGATCTGCATGACGTTCTCGTACTTGAACTCGTCACGCAGCTTGCCCGCGATCTCCTCGCGGTACTTCGTCTTGAGACGCGGAGTGGTGGTGGTAGCCATCAGATGTCCTCACCCGTCCGCTTGGCAACGCGGATCTTGTTGCCCTCGTCGTCGAAGCGGTAACCGACACGCGTGACGACCTTGTTGCCGTCCTTCTCCACGACCAGCTGGACGTTGGAGACGTGGATCGGGGCCTCGGTCGTGACGATGCCGCCGGCCTGCGAACCGCTGGCGGTCGGGCCGGCCTTGGTGTGCTTCTTGACCCGGTTGACACCCTCGACCAGGACACGGTCCTCGCGGGGGAAGGCCGCGATGACCTTGCCCTGCTTGCCCTTGTCCTTACCGGTGATGACCTGGACCAGGTCGCCCTTCTTGATCTTCATGCTTACAGCACCTCCGGCGCGAGCGAGATGATCTTCATGAACTTCTTCTCGCGCAGCTCACGGCCGACGGGGCCGAAGATACGGGTGCCGCGAGGGTCGCCGTCGTTCTTCAGAATGACGGCGGCGTTCTCGTCGAAGCGGATGTACGAGCCGTCCGGACGGCGGCGCTCCTTGACGGTGCGAACGATGACCGCCTTGACGACGTCACCCTTCTTCACGTTGCCACCGGGGATCGCGTCCTTGACGGTGGCGACGATGACGTCACCGATGCCCGCGTAGCGGCGACCGGAGCCACCGAGCACACGGATGCAAAGGATCTCCTTCGCACCAGTGTTGTCGGCGACACGCAGTCGCGACTCCTGCTGGATCACGTCTATCTCCTGTTTGTCTGCCGGTTCCCGGCAGGGGGCTCAGGACGAGCACCCCTGCCGAGCCTGGCGGAACTGACCTGCGGGATGTTCCCCGCAGGAATTACTTGGCCTTCTCGAGGATCTCGACGACGCGCCAGCGCTTCGTCGCGGACAGCGGCCGGGTCTCCATGAGGAGGACGCGGTCGCCGACACCCGCGGCGTTCTGCTCGTCGTGCGCCTTGAGCTTGTTGGTACGGCGGATGACCTTGCCGTACAGCGCGTGCTTGACGCGGTCCTCGACGGCGACGACGACGGTCTTGTCCATCTTGTCGCTGACGACCAGACCCTCACGGGTCTTGCGGAAACCGCGAGCTTCCTTGTTCTCAGTCACGTTGCTCTCGCTCATGCGTTCTCCACCGTTTCGATGCCCAGCTCACGCTCGCGCATCAGGGTGTAGATCCGCGCGATGTCCTTGCGGACGGCCTTCAGCCGACCGTGGTTCTCGAGCTGACCCGTGGCCGCCTGGAAGCGGAGGTTGAACAGCTCTTCCTTGGCCTCGCGGAGCTTCGCCAGAAGCTCCTCGTTGCCCAGCTCGCGCAGCTCGGACGCCTTGGTACCGGCCGACATCACGCTTCACCTGCCTCGCGCTTGACGATCCGGCACTTCATCGGCAGCTTGTGGGCTGCGCGAGTCAGGGCCTCACGGGCGATCTTCTCGTTGGGGTACGACAGCTCGAACATGACGCGTCCGGGCTTGACGTTGGCGATCCACCACTCCGGCGAACCCTTACCGGAACCCATGCGGGTCTCGGCCGGCTTCTTGGTGAGGGGACGGTCCGGGTAGATGTTGATCCAGACCTTGCCGCCACGCTTGATGTGGCGGGTCATCGCGATACGGGCCGCCTCGATCTGGCGGTTCGTCACGTAGGCCGGGGTCAGCGCCTGGATGCCGTACTCGCCGAACGCAACCTGCGTTCCACCCTTGGACATACCGTTGCGCTTCGGGTGGTGCTGCTTGCGGTGCTTGACCCTACGGGGGATCAGCATGACGGTCAGGCCTCCGTTCCGGTGCTCTCAGCCGGAGCGGCGGCGGGAGCCTCGGCCTTGGGGGCCTCGGAACCGGCAGCCTGCTGCGGCTTACGACCGCGCCGCTCGCCACCGCGGCCACCACGGGCCGGGCGGTCGGCACCGCCGCGCGCCGGGCGGTTACCCGCACGGGCAGCGGCGTTCTCGGCGCGGACCTCGGCGATGTTCTTGACGTCGCCCTTGTAGATCCAGACCTTCACGCCGATGCGGCCGAAGGTCGTCTTGGCCTCGAAGAAGCCGTAGTCCACGTTCGCGCGGAGCGTGTGCAGGGGCACGCGGCCCTCGCGGTAGAACTCCGAGCGGGACATCTCGGCGCCACCGAGGCGGCCACCGCACTGGATCTTGATGCCCTTGGCGCCGGCCTTCATCGCCGACTGCATGCTCTTGCGCATGGCACGGCGGAAGGAGACGCGGGAGGAGAGCTGCTCGGCGACGGCCTGGGCCACCAGCTGAGCGTCCGTCTCCGGGTTCTTGACCTCGAGGATGTTCAGCTGGACCTGCTTGCCGGTCAGCTTCTCCAGGTCACCGCGGATGCGGTCGGCCTCGGCGCCGCGGCGGCCGATGACGATGCCCGGGCGAGCGGTGTGGATGTCCACACGGACGCGGTCACGGGTGCGCTCGATCTCCACCTTCGAGATGCCGGCGCGCTCCATGCCGGACGTCATCATCCGACGGATGGCGACGTCTTCCTTGACGTAGTCCTTGTACAGCTTGTCGGCGTACCACCGGGACTTGAAGTCCGTGGTGACACCGAGCCGGAACCCATGCGGGTTAACCTTCTGGCCCATTACCGGGTTCCTTCCTTGCTGGCGACGACCACGGTGATGTGGCTGGTCCGCTTGCGGATCCGGTAGGCACGGCCCTGGGCGCGCGGCCGGAACCGCTTCAGGGTCGGGCCCTCGTCGACGTACGCCTCGCTGATGAACAGCGAGGAGGCGTCCGTGTGGTCGTAGTTGTGCGCGGCGTTGGCGATGGCGCTGTCGAGCACCTTGCCGACCGGCACGGAGGCTGCCTGCGGAGCGAATCGCAGAACAGCCTGGGCCTCCGTGGCGTCCATGCCACGGATGAGGTCCACCACGCGGCGGGCCTTCATGGGCGTGACGCGGATGTACCGCGCCTGGGCCCTGGCTTCCATGGTTGTCCCTTCAGTTTCTTACGTGTCTGAATGCGATCCGCTACTAGCGGCGCTTCGACTTCCGGTCGTCCTTGACGTGGCCCCGGAAGGTGCGCGTCGGCGAGAACTCGCCGAGCTTGTGGCCGACCATCGACTCGGTGACGAACACCGGGATGTGGGTCTTGCCGTTGTGCACCGCGAGCGTGTGGCCGAGCATGGCCGGCACGATCATGGAGCGACGGGACCAGGTCTTGATGACGTTCTTGGTGCCGGCTTCGTTCTGGGCTTCCACCTTCTTGATCAGGTGGTCGTCGACGAAGGGCCCCTTCTTGAGACTGCGCGGCATCTAAACCCGCTCCTAGCGCTTCTTGTTCGTCTTGCGGCGGCGGACGATGTACTTGTTGCTCGCCTTCTTGGGAGCACGAGTACGACCTTCCTTCTGACCCCACGGGGAGACCGGGTGGCGACCACCGGAGGTCTTGCCCTCACCACCACCGTGCGGGTGGTCAACCGGGTTCATCGCCACACCGCGAACGGTCGGGCGGACGCCCAGCCAGCGCTTGCGGCCGGCCTTGCCCCAGTTGATGTTGCTCTGCTCGGCGTTGCCGACCTCGCCGACGGTGGCGCGGCAGCGCACGTCGACCAGGCGGATCTCACCGGACGGCATGCGGAGGTGGGCCATCTGGCCCTCCTTCGCGAGCAGCTGCACGGAGGCACCGGCGGAGCGGGCGAACTTGGCGCCGCCACCGGGACGGAGCTCGATCGCGTGGATCGTGGTACCGACCGGGATGTTGCGGAGGGCCAGGTTGTTGCCCGGCTTGATGTCGGCCCCGGGACCGTTCTCGACGCGGTCACCCTGCTGCAGGTTGCGCGGGGCGAGGATGTAGCGCTTCTCGCCGTCGGCGTAGTGCAGCAGCGCGATGCGCGCGGTGCGGTTGGGGTCGTACTCGATGTGCGCGACCTTCGCCGGCACGCCGTCCTTGTCGTGACGACGGAAGTCGATCACGCGGTAGGCGCGCTTGTGTCCGCCACCCTGGTGGCGAACGGTCACACGACCGGCGTTGTTACGGCCGCCCTTGCTGTGCAGGGGGCGGACCAGCGACTTCTCCGGCGTGGACCGCGTGACCTCGACGAAGTCGGCGACGCTGGAGCCACGACGGCCCGGCGTAGTCGGCTTGTACTTGCGGATTCCCATTTCTCAGTCCTCGTCCGATATCGGACGATCCGACCCGCTTACGCGGTCGGACCGCCGAAGATGTCGATACGGTCGCCCTCGGCGAGGGTCACGATCGCGCGCTTGGTGGCGGCACGCTGGCCGAACCCGGTGCGGGTCCGCTTGCGCTTGCCGGCGCGGTTGATCGTGTTGACCCCAGTGACCTTGACGTCGAAGACCGCCTGGACGGCCTGCTTGATCTGGGTCTTGTTGGCGTTCGGGTCGACGATGAACGTGTACTTGTTCTCGTCGAGGAGCGCGTAGCTCTTCTCCGACACGACCGGCTTCAGCAGGACGTCACGGGGGTCCGTGTACGCCTTGCTCGCCGGAGTGACGACGGTGTTCTTGCCCTCGGCGGCGTGGCGGCGCGCCTTGGCGACGCGAGCGGCCTTGGCCTTCTTCGCGGCCTTGGAGGCAATAGCGGGGTGACGGATAGCCATCAGGCCTCGCTCCCTTCGGTGTCATCGGCCTTCGGGCCCGACACGAAGGACTCGAACGCGGCCTGGGTGAAGACCACGTCGTCCGAGACGAGAACGTCGTACGTGTTCAGCTGGCCCGGCTCCAGGATGTGGACCTGGGGCAGGTTGCGGGCGGACAGCCACGCGGCCTCGTCGGCGCGCTCGACGACCAGGAGCAGGTTCTTGCGCTCCGAGATCTTGCCGAACAGGCTCTTGGCGGCCTTCGTGGACGGGTTGTCGCCCTCGATCACGCCGGAGACGACGTGGATGCGGTTGTTGCGGGCCCGGTCGGTGAGGGCGTGGCGCAGGGCCGCGGCCTTCATCTTCTTCGGGGTCCGCTGCGAGTAGTCACGCGGCACGGGACCGTGCACGACGCCACCACCGGCGAACTGCGGCGCGCGGGTCGAACCCTGACGGGCGCGACCGGTGCCCTTCTGGCGGTACGGCTTCTTGCCGCCACCACGGACCTCGCCACGGGTCTTGGTCTTGTGCGTGCCCTGACGGGCAGCGGCCAGCTGGGCGACGACGACCTGGTGGAGCAGCGGAACGCTGATCTTCTCTACGCCGAAGATCTCCGCGGGGAGCTCGACGGAACCGGCCTTGTCGCCAGCAGGCGAAAGGATGTCAACAGTGCTCATCGGTTACCTCAGGCCCCCTTGGCCGCGGTGCGGACCAGGACGAGGCCGCCGTTCGGACCGGGAACCGCGCCCTTGATGAGCAGCAGACCCTTCTCCGCGTCAACGGCGTGGACGGTCAGGTTCTGGGTGGTGACCCGCTCGTTGCCCATGCGACCCGCCATGCGGAGGCCCTTGAACACACGGCCCGGGGTGGCGCAGCCACCGATGGAACCGGGCGAGCGGTGCTTGCGCTGGGTGCCGTGACCGGCGCCGAGGCCCTTGAAGTTGTGACGCTTCATGACACCGGCGAAGCCCTTGCCCTTGCTCTTGCCGGTGACGTCGACCTTCACGCCGGCCTCGAAGACCTCGGCCGTGACTTCCTGGCCGAGCGTGTACTCGGAGGCGTCAGCGGTGCGGATCTCGACGAGGTGGCGACGGGGGGTGACGTCGGCCTTGGCGAAGTGGCCCTTGAGGGGCTTGTTCACCTTGCGCGGGTCGATCTCGCCGAAGGCGATCTGGACCGACTCGTAGCCGTCGACGTCGTTCGTACGGACCTGGGTGACGACGTTGGGGCCCGCCTTGACGACGGTGACCGGGACGACGCGGTTGTTCGCGTCCCACACCTGCGTCATGCCGAGCTTCTCGCCCAGGATGCCCTTGATCTGCTTAGCCATCGTTCAGATCACCGGCCTCAGAGCTTGATCTCGATGTCGACACCGGCCGGGAGGTCGAGTCGCATCAGAGAGTCAACGGTCTTGGGGGTCGGGTCGAGGATGTCGATCAGGCGCTTGTGCGTGCGCATCTCGAAGTGCTCGCGCGAGTCCTTGTACTTGTGCGGCGACTTGATGACGCAGTACACGTTCTTCTCAGTGGGCAGCGGCACCGGGCCCGCGACCGACGCACCAGTGCGAGTCACCGTCTCGACGATCTTCTTCGCCGAAGAGTCGATGACCTCGTGGTCGTAGGCCTTGAGCCGGATGCGGATCTTCTGTCCCGCCATGGCTACTCAGTAGTCCTGTCTCTCATACGCTCTGGAACCCGGTGTTCCCTTGACCTCCTCCGACCCACGCGGTCGGGCGTGTCGCGCTCCCGCTGACACAGATGTCCCTTGTTCGAACATCCCTGCGTGGGAACACGGCCCTTCCGGAACCGCAAGCCGGGAGCTAGGAGGCCCACCGGGTGCCTGGTCGGTGCCGCGCCGACACTTCCCGGAAGATTCCCGTACGTCCGCCCCAGCGCTGCCTTTCGGCAGTTAGGGCGACGAGTACTGTGGGACTCGCTTCCGGTCCTCCCGGCGGGAGGCGCGCAGCATCAACACTCGACCGAGCAACCCCGCTAGTCTGCCATACGGGGCAGGGGCCTGGCCAATCGAGCCGGAGAGAATACCCCGAGCGTGACGCAGGTCAAACCCTGGGCCGCCGTGCGCGCGCCTCCCCGGTGCGTCAGATGACGCCCTGGGCCAGCATCGCGTCCGCCACCCGCTCGAATCCGGCGATGTTGGCGCCGGTCACGTAGTCGCCCGGGGCGCCGTAGCGCTCGGCCGTCTCGGCGCAGGTGGTGTGGATGTCGGTCATGATGCGGGCCAGCTCGCGCTCGACCTGGTCGGCCTTCCACGACGTGCGCGAGGCGTTCTGCGTCATCTCCAGCGCGCTGACCGCGACCCCGCCGGCGTTGGCCGCCTTGCCGGGGCCGAAGGCCACCCCGGCCCGCTGGAACAGCTGCACGGCCTCCGGCGTGGTGGGCATGTTCGCGCCCTCGGAGACCGCCTTCACGCCGTTGCGGATCAGGGCGTCGGCGTCGACGGCGTTCAGCTCGTTCTGTGTGGCCGACGGCAGGGCGACGTCCGCCGGGACCTCCCAGACGCGGCCGTCCGGCACGAACCGCGCGGAGGCGCCCCGGCGTTCGGCGTACGCGCTCACCCGGCCCCGCTCGACCTCCTTGATCTGGCGCAGCAGCTCCAGGTCGATGCCCTTCTCGTCGACGACGTAGCCGCTGGAGTCGGAACAGGTGACCGGGTTGGCCCCAAGGGCGGTCAGCTTCTGGATGGTGTAGATCGCCACGTTGCCGGAGCCGGAGACGACGGCGGTCTGCCCCTCCAGGTCCTCGCCGCGGGCGCGCAGCATGGCCTCGGTGAAGAGCACGTTGCCGTACCCGGTGGCCTCCGGGCGGATCAGCGAGCCGCCCCAGCCGGCGCTCTTGCCGGTGAGGACGCCGCCCTCCCAGCGGTTGGTGATGCGCCGGTACTGGCCGAACAGGTAGCCGATCTCCCGGGCGCCGACGCCGATGTCACCGGCGGGGATGTCGGTGTACTCGCCGATGTGCCGGTACAGCTCGCTCATGAAGGACTGGCAGAAGCGCATGACCTCGGCGTCGCTGCGGCCCTGCGGGTCGAAGTCGCTGCCCCCCTTGCCGCCGCCGATACCGAGCCCGGTGAGCGCGTTCTTGAAGATCTGCTCGAAGCCCAGGAACTTGATGATGCCGAGGTTCACCGAGGGGTGGAAGCGCAGACCGCCCTTGTACGGGCCGAGGGCGCTGTTGAACTCGACGCGGAAGCCGCGGTTGACGTGGACGCGGCCCTGGTCGTCCTGCCACGGGACGCGGAACATGATCTGCCGCTCCGGCTCGACCAGCCGCTCCACGAGCCCCGGCTCCGCGTACTCGGGCCGCGCGGCGAGCACGGGCGCGAGCGTCTCCAGGACCTCTCGGGCGGCCTGGTGGAACTCGGGCTCCGCGGGGTTGCGGCGCTCCACCTCGGCGCGCAGACGGTCGAGGGAGGTCTTGGGGTCGGGTCGCGAGGACACGGAGGTCACGGGGCAGGTCCCTTTCTGGCACGGCTTCACCGGTACGGCACCGGTGGGGGCGCTCGGCGCCGTTGCCGCGCGCGGGACGTCGGCGGCCTCGTTCGTACGCCGGTTTCGTATACGAAGGGTCGCCCAACCCTTCCAGTGTTACTCCTGTGTTACGCGGATACCAAGGGGCGGGCCCGAATGTCCGCCATCTGGACAACGTGTACGGAGTGCGGACGTGGAACCGCCCCGGGCCGGTGTCGGACGACCGGGCCGGGGCGGTGGTTCGGGGATGCCTCAGTGCTCGCGGTGCCCGGGCCCCTTCGGCCCGCCCTTCCCGCAGTCGCCGTGGCGGGCGTCCTTCAGGGTGTCGCGCAGCGCGTAGTACGCCGGCTTGCGGCCGAAGTCGTCCGTCATGACCGTCGCGAAGCCCTCGCCCTCGAAGAACACCGGGACCCACGAGTACTTGTCGGTGAAGCCCCAGATGGTGAACGAGTTGCAGCCGTCGACGTCCAGGCACGCCTGCAGCATCCGCTGGTAGTACTCGGCCTGCTGCTTCTCCTGGGCCGGGGTCGGGAGCGAGCCCTTCGGCACGTCCATGCGGACGTCCAGTTCGGTGACCGCCGTCTCCAGGCCGAGCGCGTCGAAGCGGCGCAGGTTGTCGGCGAGGTCGCCGGGGAAGCCGTAGCGCGTGCTCAGGTGCCCCTGCACGGAGAAGCCGTGCACCGGCACCCGCTGCGCGCGCAGGTCCTTCACGAGCGCGTAGTACGCGTCGCTCTTCGCGTTGACGCTCTCGACGTTGTAGTCGTTGAGGAACAGCTTCGCCTTCGGGTCGGCCTGGTGCGCCCAGCGGAACGTGTCCGCGACGATCCCCGGACCGAGCTCACGGATCCAGATGTTCTCCTGCGTGCGCAGGTTCCCCTGGTCGTCGAAGATCTCGTTCGCCACGTCCCACTGCTGGATCCTTCCCTTGTACCGGCCGACCACCTTGGTGATGTGCTCGTGCAGGATGCCGCGCAGCTCCGCCTTGGTGAAGTCGCCGTTCTCCAGCCACCCGGGGTTCTGGCTGTGCCACAACAGCGTGTGTCCGCGCACCACTTGGTGGTTCTTGCGGGCGAACTCGACGATCGCGTCCGCCTGCTTGAAGTCGTAGCGGTCGCGCTCGGGGTGGATGTAGTCCCACTTCATCTGGTTCTCGGGCGAGACCGAGCTGAACTCCCGCCCCAGGACCTTGCGGTACTCCTTGTCGTACGTGAAGGGGTCCGGGTAGTCCTGCTCCAGGTGGTGGCCGCCGCCGGCCACGGCCGAGCCGATCACGAAACCTTCGGGGGCGGCCGCGCGCAGCCGGTCCGGCGCGGGGTGGGAGTGCGGCGGCGCCTTGGGACCGGCCTGCGAGGCGGCGGACGCCGAACCGCCCAGGAGCGGCAGGGCGAGTGCTGCGGTGGCGAGGGCCACGGTGGTGAAACGAAGAGGTCTCATGCGGCTTCCCTTTCCCGTCCTCGTTCTCGAATGTTTCGAAAACGTATCCGAAACATTAGGGATGGGGCGGACGGTACGGTCTGGCCGAGCGGCGCGTCAATACCCGTGCACGCGCGGGGTGTTCAGACCGCGCTCAGCCCACCGACGGACGGATCACCTCCTTTGCCACCCACCGGGCGATGCCCTCGGGAAACGGCGCCGGCAGTCCGAGCACGACGTGCCGGAACCCCGCCTCCAGCGCCTCCCCCACGGCGTTCCGTACGGCGTCGGGCCGGCCGGTGTCGACCGGGAGGTGGATCGACCGGACGATCGACGCGGGGTCGCGGCCGATGTCGGCGCAGTACCGGTCCAGCAGGGCGCTGCGCCGCACCACGTCGTCGATGTCGCCGCCCGGGACGTTCCACACGTCGGCGTGGACCGCGGCCACGCGCAGCGTCGCCGACGACCGGCCGCCGACGAGGATCGGCGGATGCGGGCGCTGCACGGGCCTGGGGCGGGCGAACGCCCCGGTCAGCCGGTGATGGGTGCCGTGGAAGTCGAACGGCTCCTGCGCGGTCCACAGCCGGCGGATCACCGTGCACGCCTCGGCGAGGCTCTCGACCGCCCGGGCCGGCTCCAGGAAGGGCAGCCCGTGGGCCGGGTACTCACGCCGGGCCTCCGGGGGGTGGGGCCGTGAGCCGACCCCGATGCCGAAGTCCAGCCGCCCGCCGGAGACGACGTCCACCGTCGTCGCGATCTTGGCGAGATGCGCGGGCGCCCGGAACCGGTTGCTGGTCACCATCACCCCGAGCCGGAGCCGCCCGGTCTGTGCCGCGAGGGCGGCGAGCAGCGTCCAGCCCTCGAAGACCGGCCCCTGGGGGTCGCCGAAGATGGGCATGAGGTGGTCGAACAGCCAGGCGTGCTCGATCTCGGGGACCTCGTCCGCCTCGCGCCAGACGCGGACGAGGTCGTCGTAACCGACCTGCGAAGGCGCGGTCATGATCCCGAAGCTGGGTCGGGGGGTGCTGCACATCAGGTTCCGTCCGTCCCGGTCAGCGGCGGCGCAGGGACACGTCGAGCAGCGCGGGCGGCGTGTCGAACTTCTCCTGCGGGGCCAGGTCGGTGCCGGGGGCGACGATCTCGTCGATCGCGTCGAGGACGTCGGCGGAGAGCACGGTGTCGGCGGCGGCGAGCTGGGAGTGCAGATGGTCGAGCGTGCGGGGGCCGATGAGCGCGGCGGTCACGGCGGGGTGCGCGTTGACGAATCCCAGGGCCAGCTGGATCAGGGTCAGACCGGCCTGGTCGGCGACCTCGGCCAGCCGCTCGACGGCCTCGCTTCGGGCCTGGTTGGAGGGGATCGAGAGGTCGAACCGCTCGGGCAGCACCTTCGAGCGGCTCGTGGCCACCTCGCGGCCCTTGCGGACCGCGCCGGACAGCCAGCCCGAGGCGAGCGGGCTCCACACCAGCACGCCGAGGCCGTACTCCTGGGTCACCGGAAGGACGTGCGCCTCGATGCCGCGCTGGAGGATCGAGTAGCTGGGCTGCTCGGTGACGTACCGGCCCAGACGCAGCTCGCGGGCGGCCCACTGCGCCTGCACGATGCGGTACGCGGGGAAGGTGGAGGAGCCGAAGTAGCGGATCTTCCCGGCGCGCTGGAGGTCGGTCAGGGCCGACAGGGTCTCCTCGTCGCTGGTGGTGGGGTCCCAGCGGTGGATCTGGAACAGGTCGACGTGGTCCACGCCGAGGCGGCGCAGGCTGTCGTCCAGGGCCTTGTGCAGCCAGCGGCGGGAGCTGCCCCGGTGGTTGCGCTCCTCCCCGATCGGCATGGTGGCCTTGGTGGCCAGGACAAGGTCGTCGCGGCGGCCCGCGATGGCCTTGCCGACCATCTCCTCGGACTCGCCCTCGCCGTAGAAGTCGGCGGTGTCGATGAGGTTGACGCCGGCCTCCAGGGCCGCGTCGACGATGGCGGTGGCCTCGTCCTGGGTGGTGCGGCCGATGGCGCCGAAGTTCATGGCGCCGAGCGCGAGCGTGCTGACCTGGACACCGGTGCGGCCGAGCGTGCGGTACTGCATGGAAGCCTCCTACACTGGAAGCGGAACAAGGTTCCGGTACGCCTCCCACGATACGGAACGTTGTTCCGTTTCTGCAAGGGCAGGCGTACGACGGTGCCCGTTCCGCCTGCGTGAGACCATGCGGGGACCCGGTGAGAGAGCGAGGAGCGACGCGGTGAGCGAGAGCGACCGGCGCGGCACGAGCGCGGCCCCGTCCCGGCGGAAGGACGCCCGGCGCAACAAGGAGACGCTGCTCGACGCGGCCGCCGCGGTCTTCGTCACCTCGGGCGTGGACGCCCCGGTGCGTGACATCGCCGCCCGGGCCGGCGTCGGTACGGGCACCCTCTACCGGCACTTCCCGACCCGCGCGGACCTGATCATCGCCGTCTACCGGCACCAGGTGGACGCCTGCGCCGAGGCGGGTCCCTCGCTGCTCGCCGAGGCCCCGACCCCGCACGCGGCCCTGCGCCGCTGGATCGACCTCTTCGTGGACTTCCTGGTGACCAAGCACGGCCTCGCCGCCGTGCTGCGCTCCGACCAGTCCGGCTTCGCCGCCCTGCACGACTACTTCCTGGACCGTCTGGTGCCCGTCTGCGCCGACCTGCTGTCCGCGGCGGTCGCCGCCGGCGAGATCCGCGACGACATCACGGCGCTCACCCTGCTGCGCGGCGTCGGCAACCTGTGCATCGGCGCGGAGAACGACCCCGGCTACGACGCCCGCCGGCTCGCCGCCGTCCTCGTCGACGGACTGCGCCGCACCCCCTGACGGACCCCCGTCCCGAGCTGCCCGCGGGCATGCGAAAGGGCCCGCACGACCGAAGTCGTGCGGGCCCCTTCAGGTGCTCGCGCTGGAGCCACCAGGTCAGACCGACAAGATTACTTGTTGATCTTGGTGACCTGGCCGGCGCCGACCGTCCGGCCACCCTCACGGATGGCGAACTTCAGGCCCTCTTCCATGGCGACGGGCTGGATGAGCTCCACCTTCATCTCGGTGTTGTCACCCGGCATGACCATCTCGGTGCCCTCGGGGAGGGTCACGACGCCGGTCACGTCCGTCGTACGGAAGTAGAACTGCGGACGGTAGTTGTTGAAGAACGGCGTGTGGCGGCCACCCTCGTCCTTGGACAGGATGTAGGCCTGGGCCTCGAACTCGGTGTGCGGGGTGACCGAACCGGGCTTGATGATGACCTGGCCGCGCTCGACGTCCTCGCGCTTGATGCCGCGGAGCAGCAGACCGACGTTCTCACCGGCCTGGCCCTCGTCGAGCAGCTTGCGGAACATCTCGATGCCGGTGACCGTGGTGGTGGTCTTCTCCGTCTTGATGCCGATGATGTCGACGGTCTCGTTGACCTTGAGGACACCACGCTCGATACGGCCGGTGACGACCGTACCGCGACCGGTGATGGTGAAGACGTCCTCGATCGGCATCAGGAACGGCTTGTCGACGTCACGCTCGGGCTGCGGGATCGCCTCGTCGACGGCGGCCATCAGGTCCAGGACCGACTGGCCCCACTCCTTGTCGCCCTCGAGAGCCTTGAGCGCCGAGACCTTGACGACGGGAACGTCGTCGCCCGGGAACTCGTACTCGGAGAGGAGCTCACGCACCTCGAGCTCGACGAGCTCCAGGATCTCCTCGTCGTCCACCATGTCGGCCTTGTTCAGGGCGACGACGATGTACGGAACGCCGACCTGGCGGGCCAGGAGCACGTGCTCCTTGGTCTGCGGCATCGGGCCGTCGGTGGCGGCGACCACGAGGATGGCGCCGTCCATCTGCGCCGCACCCGTGATCATGTTCTTGATGTAGTCCGCGTGACCGGGGCAGTCGACGTGGGCGTAGTGACGCGTCTCGGTCTGGTACTCGACGTGCGCGATGGAGATGGTGATACCGCGCTGGCGCTCCTCGGGAGCCTTGTCGATCTGGTCGAAGGCCGAGGCCTCGTTCAGGTCCGGGTACGCGTCGTGCAGCACCTTGGTAATGGCGGCCGTGAGGGTCGTCTTACCGTGGTCGATGTGACCGATGGTGCCGATGTTGACGTGGGGCTTAGTCCGCTCGAACTTCGCCTTCGCCACGGGGTCCTCCTGTGGAGTGGTTCTGAACGCCTTGCTTCATCGGCGCCAGGTGATCTTTGCTGGAAAGCCCGGGCCCCGGGGCATTCCGCCCGCTGTTGCGGTGGAATGCCCCCTGAGGCTCCGGAGTCAAGCCTAAAGCGTGTGAACGCGGTGCGTTACTCGCCCTTGGCCTTCGCGATGATCTCCTCGGCGACGTTCCGCGGAACCTCGGCGTAGGAGTCGAACTGCATGGAGTAGCTGGCCCGGCCGGACGTCTTGCTGCGCAGGTCGCCGACGTAACCGAACATCTCCGAGAGGGGCACGAGGCCCTTCACGACGCGAGCACCCGCCCGCTCCTCCATGGCCTGGATCTGGCCACGGCGGGAGTTGATGTCACCGATGACCTCGCCCATGTAGTCCTCGGGCGTGGTGACCTCGACGGCCATCATCGGCTCGAGCAGCACGGGGCTGGCCTTGCGCGCGGCCTCCTTGAAGGCCTGCGAGCCGGCGATCTTGAACGCGAGCTCGGAGGAGTCGACCTCGTGGTAGCCACCGTCGATCAGCGTGACGCGCACGCCGGTCATCTCGTAGCCCGCGAGGATGCCGAACTGCATGGCCTCCTGCGCACCGGCGTCCACCGAAGGGATGTACTCCTTCGGGATACGGCCACCGGTGACCTTGTTCACGAACTCGTACGAGGCGTCGCCGCCCTCGATCGGCTCGATCGCGATCTGCACCTTGGCGAACTGGCCGGTACCACCAGTCTGCTTCTTGTGCGTGTAGTCGACGCGCTCGACGGCCTTGCGGATCGTCTCGCGGTAGGCGACCTGCGGCTTGCCGACGTTGGCCTCGACCTTGAACTCACGGCGCATACGGTCGACCAGCACCTCGAGGTGCAGCTCGCCCATACCGCCGATGATGGTCTGACCGGTCTCCTCGTCCGAGTGAACCTGGAAGGAGGGGTCCTCCTCCGCGAGACGCTGGATGGCGACACCCAGCTTCTCCTGGTCGCCCTTGGACTTGGGCTCGATCGCGACCTGGATGACCGGCGCCGGGAAGTCCATGGACTCCAGGATCACCGGCTGCTTGTCGTCGGACAGCGTCTCACCGGTGGTGGTCTGCTTCAGGCCCATGACGGCGACGATGTCGCCGGCGCCCACCGACTCGATCTCCTCACGCTTGTTCGCGTGCATGCGGTAGATCTTGCCGATGCGCTCCTTCTTGCCCTTGACGGAGTTCAGCACGGCGGTGCCGGACTCCAGGCGGCCCGAGTAGACCCGGACGAAGGTGAGCTTGCCGAGGTGCGGGTCGCTCATGATCTTGAACGCCAGCGCGGACAGCGGCTCGTCGTCGGACGGCTTGCGCTTGACGACCAGCTCGGGGTCCTTCACGTCGTGGCCCTCGATGGCCTCGACGTCGAGCGGGGTCGGCAGGTAGCGCACGACCGCGTCGAGCAGGGGCTGGACGCCCTTGTTCTTGAACGCGGTGCCACAGAACACCGGGGTGACCGTGGTGTCGCTGGACTTGCCGGACGCGATGGTGATGCGACGGATCGCGGCGTACAGCTGCTCCTCGGTGGGCTCCTGGCCCTCCAGGTACAGCTCCATGATCTCTTCGTCGTTCTCCGCGACGGCCTCGACCAGCTTGCCGCGCCACTCCTCGGCGGCCTCGGTGTGCGTGGCCGGGATGTCGACGACGTCGTACATCTCGCCCTTGGCGGCCTCGGCGGACCACACGAGCGCCTTCATGCGGACCAGGTCCACGACGCCCTTGAAGTCGGCCTCGGCGCCGATCGGGAGCTGCATGACGAGCGGCTGGGCGCCCAGGCGGTCCGAGATCATGTCCACGCAGCGGTGGAACTCGGCGCCGGTACGGTCCAGCTTGTTGACGAAGCAGATACGCGGGACGCCGTAACGGTCGGCCTGACGCCACACCGTCTCGGACTGCGGCTCGACACCGGCGACACCGTCGAACACCGTCACGGCACCATCGAGCACACGCAGGGAACGCTCCACCTCGACGGTGAAGTCGACGTGCCCGGGGGTGTCGATGATGTTGATGGTGTAGTCGTTGTCTTCGAGCGGCCAGTGACAGGTGGTGGCAGCAGACGTGATCGTGATGCCACGCTCCTGCTCCTGCTCCATCCAGTCCATGGTGGCAGCGCCGTCGTGGACCTCACCGATCTTGTAGGACACACCGGTGTAGAACAGAATCCGCTCGGTGGTGGTCGTCTTGCCCGCGTCGATGTGGGCCATGATCCCGATGTTTCGGACCCTGGCCAGGTCAAGTGAAGTGGTAGCCATAAGGCTTCAGTCTTCTCTCGGTCTCGATGTGGGAGCGACTACCAGCGGTAGTGCGCGAAGGCCTTGTTGGACTCGGCCATCTTGTGCGTGTCCTCGCGCTTCTTCACAGCGGCACCCAGGCCGTTGGAGGCGTCGAGGAGCTCGTTGAGCAGACGCTCGGTCATGGTCTTCTCGCGACGGGCGCGGGAGTAACCGACCAGCCAGCGCAGCGCCAGCGTGTTGGCACGACCGGGCTTGACCTCGATCGGAACCTGGTACGTCGCACCACCGACACGGCGGGACTTGACCTCGAGGGTCGGCTTGATGTTCTCAAGAGCGCGCTTCAGCGTGATGATCGGGTCGTTGCCCGTCTTCTCACGCAGACCCTCCATGGCGCCGTAGACGATGCGCTCGGCGGTGGAGCGCTTGCCGTTCAGCAGCACCTTGTTGATCAGGGAGGTCACCAGAGGAGAGCCGTAGACCGGGTCGATGATGACCGGGCGCTTCGGGGCGGGGCCCTTACGAGGCATTCTTACTTCTCCTTCTTGGCGCCGTAGCGGCTGCGGGCCTGCTTGCGGTTCTTGACACCCTGGGTGTCGAGGGAGCCACGGATGATCTTGTAGCGAACACCCGGCAGGTCCTTCACACGGCCGCCGCGCACGAGCACGATGGAGTGCTCCTGCAGGTTGTGTCCCTCACCCGGAATGTAAGCGGTGACCTCGATCCCGCTGGTCAGACGCACACGCGCGACCTTACGCAGGGCCGAGTTCGGCTTCTTCGGGGTGGTCGTGAACACACGCGTGCAGACGCCACGACGCTGAGGGGAACCCTCGAGTGCGGGCGTCTTGTTCTTCTCGACCTTGTCCTGCCGGCCCTTGCGGACCAGCTGCTGGATCGTAGGCACTACTTCTCCGGTTTCTGTGTGCCGAATGGTGAAGCTAACCTGGAACGTCACCGACCCACGCGGTCGGGTGTGTCGAATCCGGCGGACTCCCGCCGCGAGGCGAAAAGAGCACAGATCACGGTGGCCGCTCACAGCTCGCTGCACGGTCTGAAGGCACGCACAGGAGCCAGGGCACACCCCAGGCACAAGGTCTGAGCGTACCTATCGCATTCGCTGCGGTCAAAACAAATGGGTCTCGCCCGCATCGCCATACGGCCGATGTCAAGACCACACGGCGCAGACGATCTTCGTCCGGTCGATCCGGCCACGTCACAGCCCTCTCACCGCACGCCCGCCCACCGTCACGCGGACACGGCCGCGGCCACGATCATCAGCGTCAGCAGCGCGGCCCACGCCACGTTCGACAGCCAGCCGAGGACGAGCCCCGTCAGCGCGAGCCCGTCACCGCTCTCCCCCGTGCGCCGTATCTCGGCGCGGGCCGAGTGCCCCAGCACGACGGCCGGTATGCCGGCCAGGCCGAAACTCATCAGGCAGAGCACCCCGCACACCGCCGACCCGACCGCCTTGCCGTTGGTCCGCGGCCGGTCGTACGGCAGGAAGGTCCGCGGCACCGGCGTGACGGGCGCAGGCAGCGGCAGGGGGCCCTGGGGCAGGTCGGCCACCAGCAGGGCCAGTTCCCCCACCGTACGGGCCGCGTAGGCCCGCGCGACCCGCTGGTCGAACTCGGGCTTCTCCAGGCGCCCCTCCCCGAACCCGGCCCTGAGCACGTCCACGGCGCGCTCACGGTCGGCGTGCGAGGCGAGCATCGCGGGGGCGGCGGCCTGGGCCCAGGGCTGCGGCGCACCGCCGGCGCCCTTCTGCCACGGCTGCGGCCCGGGCCCCTGATAGGGCTGCCACGGCGGCCACGACGGCTGAGTCATGGAGCACCTCCCCCGTAACGGTCGGAGTCCCTCCATCATGCGCCGAACCGGCGCCTCGGGCATCGGGGTCGGACCCTGACGAATCCCCGAGCGACCCCCGAGCCGGCCCCCGGACCGCCCCGGACACGCCGAAGGGCGGCCACCCCGAGGGGTGACCGCCCTTCACACGATCGCTCGCTTACTGGTTGTACGGACCGTAGTCGTAGTCCTCCAGCGGAACGGCCTGGCCGGAGCCGGTGCCGAACGGCGAGTAGTCGATGTCGTCGTAGCCGACGGCCGAGTACATCGCGGCCTTGGCCTCCTCGGTCGGCTCGACCCGGATGTTGCGGTAGCGGGACAGACCCGTACCGGCCGGGATGAGCTTACCGATGATGACGTTCTCCTTGAGGCCGATCAGCGAGTCGGACTTGGCGTTGATCGCCGCGTCCGTGAGGACTCGCGTCGTCTCCTGGAAGGACGCCGCCGACAGCCAGGACTCCGTGGCCAGCGAGGCCTTGGTGATACCCATGAGCTGCGGACGACCGGAGGCCGGGTGACCGCCCTCCTGGACCACACGACGGTTCTCCTGCTCGAACTTCGAGCGCTCGACCAGCTCGCCGGGCAGCAGCTCGGCGTCGCCGGACTCGATGATCGTCACACGGCGGAGCATCTGCCGGATGATGATCTCGATGTGCTTGTCGTGGATCGACACACCCTGCGAGTTGTAGACCTTCTGGACCTCGCCGACCAGGTGGACCTGGACGGCACGCTGACCCAGGATGCGCAGCACGTCGTGCGGGTTGGTGGCACCCACGGTGAGCTTCTGGCCCACCTCGACGTGCTCGCCCTCGCTGACCAGGAGACGGGCGCGCTTCGAGATCGGGTACGCCGTCTCGTCGCTGCCGTCGTCCGGGGTGACGACGATCTTCTTGGTCTTCTCGGTCTCCTCGATCCGCACGCGGCCGGTGGCCTCGGAGATCGGGGCGACACCCTTCGGGGTACGGGCCTCGAAGAGCTCGACGACACGCGGCAGACCCTGGGTGATGTCGTCACCGGCCACACCACCGGTGTGGAAGGTACGCATCGTCAGCTGGGTGCCGGGCTCACCGATGGACTGGGCGGCGATGATGCCGACCGCCTCACCGATGTCGACCAGCTTGCCGGTGGCCAGTGAACGGCCGTAGCACATCGCGCAGGTGCCGACCTGGGACTCGCAGGTCAGGATCGAACGGGTCTTGACCTCCTCGACACCGTGGTGCACCAGCTGGTCGATGAGCACGTCGCCCAGGTCCACGTTGGCCGGCGCGATCACCTTGCCGTCGATGACGACGTCCTCGGCGAGCATGCGGGCGTAGACGCTGGTCTCGACGTCGTCCGCCTTGCGCAGCACACCGTCGGCGCCGCGGTTGGCGATCCGCAGCTTCAGACCGCGCTCGGTGCCGCAGTCCTCCTCGCGGATGATGACGTCCTGCGAGACGTCCACCAGACGACGGGTGAGGTAACCCGAGTCGGCGGTACGCAGGGCGGTGTCCGCCAGACCCTTACGGGCACCGTGCGTGGAGATGAAGTACTCCAGCACGGACAGGCCCTCACGGAACGACGCCTTGATCGGACGCGGAATCGTCTCGTTCTTCGCGTTCGACACCAGACCACGCATACCGGCGATCTGACGCATCTGCATCATGTTGCCTCGTGCACCCGAGTTCACCATCATGAAGATCGGGTTGGTCTTCGGGAAGTTGTCGTTCATCGCCTCGGCGACCTCGTTGGTCGCCTTGGTCCAGATCGCGATGAGCTCCTGCGTGCGCTCGTCCTTGGTGATCAGACCGCGCTCGTACTGCTTCTGGACCTTCTCGTCCTGCGCCTCGTAGCCCTTGACGATCTCCTTCTTCGCCTCGGGAACGACGACGTCGGAGATGGCCACGGTGACACCGGAACGGGTCGCCCAGTAGAAGCCGGACGCCTTCAGGTTGTCGAGCGTCGCCGCCACGATGACCTTCGGGTAGCGCTCGGCGAGGTCGTTGACGATCTCGGAGAGCTGCTTCTTGCCGACCTCGTAGTCGACGAACGGGTAGTCCTCGGGCAGCAGCTCGTTGAAGAGCGCGCGGCCCAGGGTCGTCCGCAGACGGAACGAGTCACCCTGCTGCCACTCCGGCTCGCCCTCCTCCTGCGCCGGCGGGGTCCAGCCGCGCGGCGGGATGGTGCCGACCGGGAAGCGGATGTCGATCTTCGACTGGAGCGAGAGCTCGCCGGCGTCGAAGGCCATGATCGCCTCGGCCACGGAGGAGAAGGAGCGGTCCTCGCCCTTCACGTCCCGCATCTCGCCGTCGGTGGTGAGGAAGAACAGACCGAGGACCATGTCCTGGGTCGGCATCGTCACCGGACGGCCGTCGGCGGGCTTGAGGATGTTGTTCGAGGACAGCATCAGGATGCGGGCCTCGGCCTGCGCCTCCGCGGACAGCGGCAGGTGCACGGCCATCTGGTCACCGTCGAAGTCCGCGTTGAACGCGGTGCAGACGAGCGGGTGGATCTGGATGGCCTTGCCCTCGACCAGCTGCGGCTCGAAGGCCTGGATGCCGAGGCGGTGCAGGGTGGGAGCACGGTTCAGCAGAACCGGGTGCTCGGCGATGACCTCTTCGAGGACGTCGTACACGACCGTGCGGCCGCGCTCCACCATGCGCTTGGCGCTCTTGATGTTCTGCGCATGGTTCAGGTCGACCAGGCGCTTCATCACGAACGGCTTGAAGAGCTCCAGCGCCATGGCCTTGGGCAGACCGCACTGGTGCAGCTTCAGCTGCGGGCCGACGACGATGACGGAACGCGCCGAGTAGTCGACTCGCTTGCCGAGCAGGTTCTGACGGAAGCGGCCCTGCTTGCCCTTGAGCATGTCGGACAGCGACTTCAGCGGACGGTTGCCCGGACCGGTGACCGGCCGGCCACGACGGCCGTTGTCGAACAGCGCGTCCACGGCCTCCTGGAGCATGCGCTTCTCGTTGTTCACGATGATCTCGGGCGCGCCGAGGTCGAGAAGCCGCTTCAGGCGGTTGTTGCGGTTGATGACACGGCGGTACAGGTCGTTCAGGTCGGAGGTCGCGAAGCGGCCACCGTCCAGCTGCACCATCGGACGCAGGTCCGGCGGGATGACCGGCACGCAGTCGAGCACCATGCCCTTGGGGCTGTTGCTGGTCTGCAGGAACGCGGAGACGACCTTCAGGCGCTTGAGCGCACGGGTCTTCTTCTGGCCCTTGCCGGTGCGGATGATCTCGCGGAGCTTCTCGGCCTCCTCCTCGAGGTCGAAGGACTCCAGGCGCTTCTGCAGCGCCGCGGCACCCATCGAGCCGTCGAAGTACGTGCCGAAGCGGTCACGCAGCTCGCGGTAGAGCAGCTCGTCACCCTCGAGATCCTGGACCTTGAGGTTCTTGAACCGGGTCCACACCTCGTCCAGGCGGTCGATCTCGCGCTGCGCACGGTCGCGCAGCTGCTTCATCTCGCGCTCGGCACCCTCGCGCACCTTGCGGCGCACGTCGGCCTTGGCGCCCTCGGCCTCGAGCTCGGCCAGGTCGGTCTCGAGCTTCTTGGCGCGGGCCTCCAGGTCGGCGTCCCGGCGGTTCTCGATCTGCTGGCGCTCGACCGAGACGTGCGCCTCCAGGGAGGGCAGGTCGCGGGTACGGCGCTCCTCGTCGACGTACGTGATCATGTACGCCGCGAAGTAGATGACCTTCTCGAGGTCCTTGGGCGCCAGGTCCAGAAGGTAGCCGAGGCGCGACGGGACACCCTTGAAGTACCAGATGTGCGTGACGGGGGCGGCCAGCTCGATGTGGCCCATCCGCTCACGGCGCACCTTGGCGCGGGTCACCTCGACGCCGCAGCGCTCACAGATGATGCCCTTGAAGCGGACACGCTTGTACTTGCCGCAGTAGCACTCCCAGTCCCGGGTGGGGCCGAAGATCTTCTCGCAGAAGAGGCCGTCCTTTTCGGGCTTGAGGGTGCGGTAGTTGATGGTCTCGGGCTTCTTGACCTCGCCGTGGCTCCACTGACGGATGTCGTCAGCGGTGGCCAGACCGATCCGGAGCTCATCGAAGAAGTTGACGTCGAGCACTATGCGTCAATCCCTCTCAGGGTTGTAAGTCTGTGGTCTGAAACGGGGGCCTGGGGGTCGGCGGGGCCCTGTGGGTGAGGGCCCCGCCGGACTCCCGTCAGACCTCTTCGACGCTGCTCGGCTCGCGCCGGGACAGGTCGATGCCGAGCTCCTCCGCAGCGCGGAAGACGTCCTCGTCGGTGTCACGCATCTCGATGGACATACCGTCGCTGGACAGCACCTCCACGTTCAGGCAGAGCGACTGCATCTCCTTGATGAGCACCTTGAAGGACTCGGGGATGCCGGGCTCGGGGATGTTCTCGCCCTTGACGATGGCCTCGTAGACCTTCACGCGGCCGGTGACGTCGTCGGACTTGATGGTCAGCAGCTCCTGGAGGGCGTAGGCGGCGCCGTACGCCTCCAGCGCCCACACCTCCATCTCGCCGAACCGCTGGCCACCGAACTGGGCCTTACCACCCAGCGGCTGCTGGGTGATCATCGAGTACGGGCCGGTCGAGCGGGCGTGCAGCTTGTCGTCGACCAGGTGGTGCAGCTTCAGGATGTACATGTACCCGATGGAGATCGGGTCCGGGAACGGCTCACCGGAGCGGCCGTCGAACAGCCGCGCCTTACCGGTCGGCTGCACCATGCGCTCGCCGTCCCGGTTCGGGATGGTGTGCTGGAGCAGACCCGCCAGCTCGTCCTCCCGCGCACCGTCGAAGACCGGGGTCGCGACGTTGGTGCCGGGGGCGACCTGGTCGGCGCCGATGGCCTGGAGGCGCTGCGCCCACTCCTCGCCGAGGCCGGAGACGTCCCAGCCGCGGCTGGCGAGCCAGCCGAGGTGGATCTCCAGGACCTGTCCCGGGTTCATTCGGGACGGGACACCCAGCGGGTTGAGGATGATGTCGACCGGGGTGCCGTCCTCCAGGAACGGCATGTCCTCGATCGGCAGGATCTTGGAGATGACGCCCTTGTTGCCGTGACGGCCGGCGAGCTTGTCACCGTCGGTGATCTTGCGCTTCTGCGCGACGTAGACGCGCACCAGCTGGTTCACACCGGGGGGAAGCTCGTCGCCCTCCTCGCGGTCGAAGACGCGCACGCCGATGACCTTGCCGGTCTCGCCGTGCGGCACCTTCAGCGAGGTGTCACGGACCTCACGGGCCTTCTCACCGAAGATCGCGCGGAGCAGGCGCTCCTCCGGCGTCAGCTCGGTCTCACCCTTGGGCGTGACCTTGCCGACGAGGATGTCACCGGCGATGACCTCGGCACCGATGCGGATGATGCCGCGCTCGTCGAGGTCGGCGAGGACCTCCTCGGAGACGTTCGGGATGTCCCGGGTGATCTCCTCGGGGCCGAGCTTGGTGTCACGGGCGTCGACCTCGTGCTCCTCGATGTGGATCGAGGAGAGGACGTCGTCCTGCACGAGGCGCTGCGACAGGATGATCGCGTCCTCGTAGTTGTGACCCTCCCACGGCATGAACGCCACGAGCAGGTTCTTGCCGAGGGCCATCTCGCCGTTCTCGGTGGCCGGGCCGTCGGCCAGGACCTGGCCTTCGATGATCCGGTCGCCCTCGTGGACGATGACCTTCTGGTTGACCGAGGTGCCCTGGTTGGAGCGGGCGAACTTGGCCAGACGGTACGTGATGTACGTGCCGTCGTCGTTGGCGGTGGTGATGTAGTCCGCAGAGACCTCCTGGACGACACCCGCCTTCTCGGCCTTGACCACGTCGCCGGCGTCGACGGCGGAGCGGTACTCCATGCCGGTGCCGACGAGCGGGGCCTCGCTCTTGATGAGCGGCACGGCCTGACGCATCATGTTCGCGCCCATGAGGGCACGGTTGGCGTCGTCGTGCTCGAGGAACGGGATCATGGCGGTCGCGACCGACACCATCTGGCGCGGCGAGACGTCCATGTAGTCGACGTCGTCACCGGGGACGTAGTCGACCTCTCCGCCACGACGGCGGACCAGGACCCGGGCCTCCTCGAACCGCATGTCGTCGTTGAGCGTGGCGTTGGCCTGCGCGATGACGAAGCGGTCCTCCTCGTCGGCCGTCAGGTAGTCCACCTCGTCGGTGACCTGGCCGTCGACGACCTTGCGGTACGGCGTCTCCACGAAACCGAACGCGTTGACGCGGCCGTAGGAGGCGAGCGAACCGATCAGACCGATGTTCGGGCCTTCGGGCGTCTCGATCGGGCACATGCGGCCGTAGTGCGACGGGTGGACGTCACGGACCTCGAAGCCGGCCCGCTCACGGGACAGACCACCCGGGCCGAGCGCGGACAGACGACGCTTGTGCGTCAGCCCGGACAGCGGGTTGTTCTGGTCCATGAACTGCGACAGCTGGCTGGTGCCGAAGAACTCCTTGATGGAGGCGACGACCGGCCGGATGTTGATCAGGGTCTGCGGCGTGATCGCCTCGACGTCCTGGGTGGTCATGCGCTCGCGCACGACGCGCTCCATACGAGCCAGACCCGTACGGACCTGGTTCTGGATGAGCTCGCCGACGCTGCGCAGACGACGGTTGCCGAAGTGGTCGATGTCGTCGGTCTCGACGACGATGCTCTGACCGCTGTCGCCGACCGTCTCGGTCTCGCCCGCGTGCAGCTTCACCAGGTACTTGATCGTCGAGATGATGTCCTCGACGGTCAGGATGCCCGCGTCCAGCGGAGCGTCCGCACCCAGCTTCTTGTTGACCTTGTAGCGACCGACCTTGGCGAGGTCGTAGCGCTTGGGGTTGAAGTAGAGGTTCTCGAGCAGCGTCTGCGCGGCCTCACGCGTGGGGGGCTCGCCCGGACGCAGCTTGCGGTAGATGTCGAGCAGCGCGTCGTCCTGGCCCTGGGTGTGGTCCTTCTCCAGGGTGGCGCGCATCGACTCGTACTCGCCGAACTCCTCGAGGATCTGCTCGGTGGTCCAGCCGAGCGCCTTCAGGAGGACGGTGACGGACTGCTTGCGCTTGCGGTCGATGCGCACACCGACCATGTCGCGCTTGTCGATCTCCATCTCCAGCCAGGCACCCCGGGACGGGATGATCTTGGCGGAGAAGATGTCCTTGTCGGACGTCTTGTCGATGGAGGAGTCGAAGTAGACGCCGGGCGAGCGGACCAGCTGCGACACCACGACACGCTCGGTGCCGTTGATGACGAAGGTGCCCTTGTTGGTCATGAGCGGGAAGTCGCCCATGAAGACCGTCTGGGACTTGATCTCGCCGGTCTCGTTGTTCGTGAACTCGGCGGTGACGAAGAGCGGGGCCGCGTACGTGAAGTCGCGCTCCTTGCACTCGTCGATGCTGTTCTTCGGGGGCTCGAAACGGTGGTCGCGGAACGTCAGCGACATCGACCCGGAGAAGTCCTCGATCGGGGAGATCTCCTCGAAGATCTCCTCGAGGCCGGACTTGGTGGGGACGTCCTGACCGGACTCCAGAGCCGCCTCGACCCGACTCTGCCAGGCGGTGTTGCCGAGCAGCCAGTCGAAGCTCTCGGTCTGCAGCGCGAGCAGGTTCGGAACCTCGAGGGGCTCCTTGATCTTTGCAAAAGAGATGCGCAGCGGGGCGGTGCTGGCGCCGTTGTTCGTATTCGCGGTCGAGGCGTTGCGCGAGGCGGCCAAGAGGGGGTCCTTCCGAGGGCTCGGACTCACTACGCGCGTACCGGCCCCTCACTCCCCTATCGGGACAGACGTCGCCCGATCTGACCGTTGGGCCAGGTCGGAGATGTCCGGTCGGCGATACTGAGGCGAGGGCAGACCCCTGGTGACGGGCAGGGGACAGCTAACAGGCAGCGCAAAGGGTCAGTGTAGCCACTTGGCACACTGATGTCCAGTCCCGGTTTTCAGAGACCCTCATTGTTCTCAACGCCTGCGCCATGCCTGCCTTCAACGCACGTTGATACTGCCCTCTTCGCCGTCGATCCATGCCTCGGATTCGGATCCTTGTGACGACGCGTCCTGAGAATTGCGCGCTGCGTGCGGTTCGTCAAGGCCCTCATACCCGAACCCCGGGCCGACCAGGGACACGACGAAGATCACCATACCCCCCGACGAACGCGGCGCAAGGCAACCGCGGCCGCACCCCGGGAACGCCGAAGAGCGACCACCCGAATGGATGATCGCTCCTCGGTACGCTCGCGTTACAGCCCTAGCGGGCCGCTGCGTTCGTGAAGGTCTTACTTGACCTCGACGGAGGCGCCGGCGCCCTCGAGGGACTCCTTGGCCTTGTCCGCGGCCTCCTTGTTGACCTTCTCCAGAACCGGCTTCGGCGCACCGTCGACCAGGTCCTTGGCCTCCTTCAGGCCGAGGGAGGTCAGCTCACGCACGACCTTGATGACCTGGATCTTCTTGTCGCCGGCGCCGGTGAGGATGACGTCGAACTCGTCCTTCTCCTCGACGGCCTCGGCACCACCGGCGGCACCGCCGGCGGCCGGGGCGGCGACGACGGCCGCAGCGGCGGCGGTGACGTCGAACTTCTCCTCGAACGCCTTCACGAACTCGGAGAGCTGGATCAGGGTCATGTTCTCGAACTCGGCGAGCAGTTCGTCCTGGGTGAGAGCCACGATGGCTTTCCTTCCACTAATTCGGCAGGTGCCGGATGTACATGTGCTGGCGGGCGTACGTTGGCCCGCTACGACCTCCGCCTCAGGCGGCGGCGGTCATCGTGCGAGCCGAATTACTCGGCACCGCCCTGCTCGTCCTGCTTGGCACGAAGCGCGTCCACGGTGCGGACGAGCTTCGACGGGAGCGCCTGGAAGACCTGAGCAGCCTGCGTCTGCTTGCCCTTCAGAGCGCCCGCCAGCTTGGCGAGCAGAACCTCGCGGGACTCGAGGTCCGCAAGCTTCTTGATCTCGTCGGCGGACAGCGCCTTGCCGTCAAGGACACCGCCCTTGATGACGAGATTCGGGTTGTCCTTGGCGAAGTCGCGCAGACCCTTAGCCGACTCCACCGGGTCACCGGTGACGAAGGCGACAGCCGTCGGACCGTTGAACAGGTCGTCCAGCGTCGAGATCCCGGCCTCGTTGGCCGCAATCTTGGTCAGCGTGTTCTTCACCACGGCGTACTGGGCGTTCTCACCGAGCGAACGACGCAGCGTCTTGAGCTGCGCCACGGTGAGACCGCGGTACTCGGTCAGCACGGCAGCGCTGGAGTTGCGGAACTGCTCCGTCAACTCGGCCACTGCGGCAGCCTTGTCGGGCCTCGCCATAGAGTCTCGGCCTCCTTCCGGGTGATTCTGACCGCGCGGACCCGAAGGAGGACTGGGGAAAACGAAACGCCCCGGCGCAGGCGCACGGGGCGGACTCGACCGGCCTCGCACACAGGCTGTGCGCGCTCCGGGAGTTCTTCCACTGACACCTGCGCGGGTCGTCCGCTATTCAGCGGATCCTTCGGCCACCGCACCCTCATCCGAGCGCACGGCAACGACCAGCGGTCTTTGGCTTCTGTAGGAGAGTACGGGACGCCATCGCCGTCAGGCAAATCGCCCCTTACGGCATCAGCTCCCGGGCTCGCTCCCCAGCAGTTCCCCGAGGTCCGCGGTGTCCCCGGCCGGCGGCTTGCTGACCGTGACCCCGACGCCGTAGTCACGGTAGAAGGCGGTCTGGGTCAGCGCCCCCGTGGCCGTACGGCCCTTCTCGACCTTCTTGACCAGCAGGTCCCGGTCGTCGACCCAGATCTCGACGGTCTGCGCGTGCGCGCCCTCCCCCGGCACGGTGCCGGAGTAGTGCGTGGTCCGCGTGCCCCGCACGGTCTCCTCACCGACCCTGCGAACGTCCGAGGACGCGAGGAGCCGCTTCACCGAGGTGTGCGGCGCGGTGTCGCGCATCCGGTCGGCGAGGTCCGCTCCGGAGCTGCCCGCGAGGCGCTCCAGGTCGTCATAGGCGTATCTGATCCAGTGCCTGCCGTCGGTCCTGCCGGCGAACACCTCGCCCATGCGCGCGTAGTACGCGTCGGGAAGGTAGCGGGCCTCCATCGACGTGGTGCCCAGGCGGCGCATCGTGTCGGCCGTGCTGCCGCCCGTGTACCGGATGCGCAGGGTGCCGGTGAGGGGGCCGTGCCAGGCGAGGGTGCCGCGGGCCGTCATGGAGAGCGAGGAGCCCAGGGTGGTCGTGGACTCCACGTACGAGGACGCGGCGCGGTCGGTAGAGCGCTCGGCCTGGCGCAGGGCGGCCGTCACGGCCGGGGCGGGCGTCACGGCCGGGGCGGGCGCGGTGCGCTCGGGGCCCGCGGACCCGTCGGGGGCGGTGCAGGCGGCCAGGGCCGTCAGCGCGGCCGTAAGGGCGCTCCACAGCGCCGGCCAGTGCGCCCTCGTGCTGCTCATACGTCCCCCCGTGCGGTTCCCGTGAAGGCACGTTAACCCAGGGCACGGACACGGCGGGCCGGGACGAGGAACGGGCCCCGCACCTCGAGGATGCGGGGCCCGTCGCCGACGTCGGTGAGCGGGAAGGCTCAGACCGCGGCCGGGTCCTCCTCGACGAGGAGGTTGCGGGTGCGGTTGGCGTCGAGCGGAATGCCGGGGCCCATCGTGGTGCTGATGGCGGCCTTCTTGATGTAGCGACCCTTGGCGGCGGACGGCTTCAGACGGAGGATCTCCTCCAGGGCCGCGCCGTAGTTCTCCACCAGCTTGGTGTCGTCGAACGACGTCTTGCCGATGATGAAGTGCAGGTTCGAGTGCTTGTCGACGCGGAACTCGATCTTGCCGCCCTTGATGTCGTTGACAGCCTTGGCGACGTCCGGCGTGACGGTGCCGGTCTTCGGGTTCGGCATCAGACCACGGGGGCCGAGGACGCGGCCGAGGCGGCCGACCTTGCCCATGAGGTCCGGGGTGGCGACGACGGCGTCGAAGTCCAGGCGGCCCTTCGAGACCTCGTCGATCAGCTCGTCGGCGCCGACGATGTCGGCGCCCGCGGCACGCGCGGCCTCGGCACGGTCACCGGTCGCGAAGACCAGGACCCGGGCGGTCTTACCGGTGCCGTGCGGAAGGTTCACGGTGCCACGGACCATCTGGTCGGCCTTGCGCGGGTCGACACCCAGACGGAAGGCGACCTCGACGGTGCCGTCGAACTTGGTCGTGGACGTCTCCTTGGCGAGACGGACGGCCTCGAGCGGGGCGTAGAGCTTGTCCCGGTCGATCTTGGCGTCCGCAGCGCGGAGAGACTTGCTGCGCTTGCTCACTACTGCTCCTGTGTGTTCTTAGGAGTCGTGGTCCGGGCCGAGCAGGCCCTCCCACGTTCTGCTTGTCGTACGGGGGGTGGAGGTCAGCCCTCGACCGTGACGCCCATGGAACGCGCGGTGCCGGCGATGATCTTCGACGCGGCGTCCAGGTCGTTGGCGTTGAGGTCGGGCAGCTTCGTCTGGGCGATCTCGCGGACCTGCGCCTCGGTGATCTTGGCGACCTTGGTCTTGTGCGGCTCGCCGGAGCCCTTCTCGATGCCCGCGGCCTTGAGGATCATCTTGGCGGCCGGAGGCGTCTTGGTGATGAAGGTGAAGGAGCGGTCCTCGTAGACCGTGATCTCCACCGGGATGACCCAGCCACGCTGCGACTCGGTCGCGGCGTTGTAGGCCTTGCAGAACTCCATGATGTTGACGCCGTGCTGACCCAGCGCGGGGCCGACCGGCGGGGCCGGGTTCGCGGCACCGGCCTGGATCTGGAGCTTGATGAGCCCCGTGACCTTCTTCTTCTTGGGAGGCATTGCTCTCCGGTTCCTCTCTTCGGGTCCTACCCGCCCCCAGATGGCGTTCCTGGACGCAGGCATACCGCACAACGATAACGGGTATAGATGCGCGGCCTGAAACCGAGCAGGTCAGACAGGCTGCGGGACAGCCGGTCTGACCTGTTCGGAAGCTCTGGCGAAGACGCCGGCTAGTTCTTCTGGATCTGGTCGAAGCTCAGCTCGACCGGCGTCTCACGGCCGAAGATCTCGACGAGACCCTTGACCTTCTTGGAGTCGGCGTTGATCTCGTTGATCGTGGCCTGCAGCGTGGCGAACGGGCCGTCGGTGACGGTGACCGAGTCGCCGACCTCGAAGTCCAGCACCTGGACCTCGACCTTGCGCTGCGGCGCCGGCTTGCCCTCGGCCTCGGCGGCCTCGCGGGCGGCCTTCTCCTCGGCCTCCGGGGCGAGCATCTTGACGATCTCGTCCAGGGTCAGCGGGTACGGGTCGTAGGCGTTGCCCACGAAGCCGGTGACGCCCGGGGTGTTGCGGACGACGCCCCAGGACTCGTTCGTCAGGTCCATGCGGACCAGGACGTAGCCCGGCAGCTTGTTCTGCTTGATCGTCTTGCGGTCGCCGTTCTTGATCTGGACGACCTCTTCCTGCGGCACCTCGGCCTGGAAGATGTAGTCCTCGACGTTCAGCGAGACGGCGCGCTGCTCCAGGTTGGTCTTCACGCGGTTCTCGTAGCCGGCGTAGGTGTGGATCACGTACCACTCGCCGGGCAGGGTGCGGAGCTCCTCGCGGAGGGCGGCGACGGGGTCGACGGGCTCGGCCGGCTCGGCCTCCTCCTCGGTCGCCTCGTCCGCGTCCTCGGCGTCGACCGAGGCGGCCTCGGCGTCGTCCGAAGCGTCCTCGGCGCTCACCGCGGCTTCCTCGGCGGGCTCGCCCGCCTCGGCGTCGGCAGCCTCGACCTCGTCCAGGTCCTCGTCCGCGCCCTCGACGATGTCGAGCTCGTCGTCCACGGACTGGTCCGGCTCGACGGCGTCGTTCAGGTTCTGGTCAGACACGGTGGCTGCTTCTTCCTGGATACATAGGGGTGGAACATGCGAAAGGGGCGCCGGTGACCCGCGGCGCCCTTCGCTCTGTGCTCAGCCGAAGACGTACTTGGCTGCGTGGTCGAGCCCATAGTCAATCACGGTCACGAGACCGATCATGATGACGACGAAGAGGATCACCACAGTGGTGTACGTCGTCAGCTGATTGCGCGTCGGCCAGACGACCTTCCGGAGCTCCGCGACGATCTGGCGGTAGAACAGCGCGAGCCGCTTCAGCGGGCCCTTCTTGCCGCGCTTGCCGCCCTTGCGCGTCTTCTTCTCCGGCGCCTCGTCCTGGGCATCAGGCATGTCGATGGAGCCCACGGCGTCCGTCACTCGTCCTCACCTGATTCCGGGTCGTGGCCGTGCCGCGCCCGGTTTGAGCCGCACGGCGGTGCATTGCTGTACGTACATGCGCACACATCCTGGCGATGGTGTGTGTAGCAGGGCCGGAGGGACTTGAACCCCCAACCGCTGGTTTTGGAGACCAGTGCTCTACCAATTGAGCTACGACCCTTTGTGTGTCCCCCAACGTACCGCATCCGCGCGAGTGCTCGGTGTGCACCGTGCGGCGGCGGCTGCTGAAGGCCAACGAGGTGAGAGTGTACGTGGTCCCGGGCGCCCCGTCGAACAGAAAGTGGCCGATGAGGACGCGGCCGCCGGAGGATCGCCGGACGGGCGCCGGTCCGCGGAGACAAGATCGCGCTGGCCGAGGGCGGGATCCGGACGGATGTTCAGGGGATGTTCAGTCCGTGAAACCCGTGTGCCGGGCGCGTTTCCTGTCTGAAACGATGGGGCCATGAGCGCTGCAACCCCTCCGACCGAGCGCCGGGTCTCCGCCCGAATCGGCGCGATCTCCGAGTCCGCCACCCTCGCCGTGGACGCCAAGGCCAAGGCCCTCAAGGCCGCCGGGCGTCCGGTGATCGGCTTCGGCGCCGGTGAGCCCGACTTCCCGACCCCGGACTACATCGTCGAGGCCGCCGTCGAGGCCTGCAAGAACCCGAAGTACCACCGCTACACCCCGGCGGGCGGTCTTCCCGAGCTGAAGGCCGCGATCGCCGCGAAGACGCTGCGCGACTCCGGCTACGAGCCGGACGTCTCGCAGATCCTCGTCACCAACGGCGGCAAGCAGGCCATCTACGAGGCCTTCGCCGCGATCCTCGACCCGGGCGACGAGGTCATCGTCCCCGCGCCGTACTGGACGACGTACCCGGAGTCGATCCGGCTCGCCGGCGGTGTCCCGGTGGAGGTCGTCGCCGACGAGACGACCGGCTACCGCGTCTCCGTGGAGCAGCTGGAGGCCGCGCGCACCGAGAAGACGAAGGTCGTCCTCTTCGTGTCGCCGTCCAACCCGACCGGCGCCGTCTACACCGAGGCCGAGACCGAGGCGATCGGCCGCTGGGCCCTCGAGCACGGGCTGTGGGTCCTCACGGACGAGATCTACGAGCACCTGGTGTACGGCGAGGCCGCCGCGGTCTCCCTGCCGGGCCTGTTCCCCGAGCTGCGCGACAAGTGCGTCGTCGTCAACGGCGTCGCCAAGACCTACGCCATGACGGGCTGGCGGGTCGGCTGGGTCATCGGCCCGAAGGACGTCGTCAAGGCCGCGACCAACCTCCAGTCGCACGCCACGTCCAACGTCTCCAACGTGGCGCAGGCCGCAGCCATCGCCGCCGTCTCCGGCGACCTGGAGGCCGTCGCGAAGATGCGCGAGGCGTTCGACCGCCGGCGCCGGACGATCGTGCGGATGCTCAACGAGATCGACGGCGTGGTCTGCCCCGAGCCCGAGGGCGCCTTCTACGCCTACCCGTCGGTGAAGGCCCTGCTGGGCAAGGAGATCCGCGGCAAGCGCCCGCAGTCCAGCGTCGAGCTGGCCGAGCTGATCCTGGAGGAGGCCGAGGTCGCGGTCGTCCCGGGTGAGGCGTTCGGCACGCCGGGCTATCTGCGGCTGTCGTACGCGCTCGGCGACGAGGACCTCGTCGAGGGCGTGAGCCGTATCCAGAAGCTGCTGGCGGAGGCCCGGGACTGACGTCCCCGTCCGCCCGAGGGCGCCTCCGGATCTCCGGGGGCGCCCTCATTTGTTTGTGCGAGCAAGACCACTAAAGGGGAAACCGCTACCGGGACCCCTCGGGCGTGCGGCAGGATCTGGGAATGGAGCGTGTACGTGATGTCTCTGAGCTGCCGAAAGCCCATCTGCACCTGCACTTCACCGGCTCGATGCGGCCGACGACCCTGCTGGAGCTGGCCGACAAGTACGGGGTGCGTCTGCCCGAGGCCCTGACCGACGCGCTGACCAGAGGCGAGTCCCCCAAGCTGCGGGCCACGGACGAGCGGGGCTGGTTCCGCTTCCAGCGCCTGTACGACGCCGCTCGCTCGTGCCTGCGGCAGCCGGAGGACATCCAGCGCCTGGTCAGGGAGGCCGCCGAGGAGGACCTGCGGGACGGCTCCGGCTGGCTGGAGATCCAGGTCGATCCGACGTCGTACGCGCCCCGGCTGGGCGGGCTGATCGCGGCGCTGGAGATCATCCTCGACGCGGTCGACACGGCGGCGCGGGACACGGGGCTCGGCATGCGCGTCCTGGTGGCGGCGAACCGGATGAAGCACCCGCTGGACGCGCGCACCCTGGCCCGGCTGGCCGTCCGTTACGCGGACCGGGGCGTGGTGGGCTTCGGGCTCTCCAACGACGAGCGCCGGGGCATGGCCCGGGACTTCGACCGCGCCTTCCACATCGCCCGTGAGGGCGGCCTGCTGTCGGCGCCGCACGGCGGCGAGCTGACGGGGCCCGCCTCGGTCCGGGACTGCCTGGACGACCTGGACGCGCACCGGATCGGCCACGGGGTCCGTGCGGCGGAGGACCCGCGGCTGCTGAAGCGCCTCGCCGACCGGGGTGTGACCTGCGAGGTGTGCCCGGCCTCGAACGTCGCCCTCGGGGTGTACGAGAAGCCCGAGGACGTCCCGCTGCGCACCCTGTTCGAGGCGGGCGTGCCGATGGCCCTGGGCGCCGACGACCCGCTGCTCTTCGGCTCACGGCTCGCCGCCCAGTACGAGCTCGCCCGGCATCACCACGGCTTCAGCGACGCGGAGCTGGCGGAGCTGGCCCGTCAGTCCGTACGGGCCTCGGCCGCGCCCGAGGAGACGAAGAAGAAGCTGCTGGCGGACGTGGACGACTGGCTGGCCGGTCCGGCCGTCCGAAGTGGGCGTACGGCGGATACGGCTTGAAGCAGACCAGGACCTCGAACGGGTGCCCGCCGCCGGGCGGCTGGGCCAGCGGCAGCCCCGTCATGAACGCGAGGCGCCCTTCGGCGACGCGCTTCTGGCGGGGCCCGAAGCCGGCCGCGTAGGCGAACGCCTCGGCGGAATCGGCGAACACCTCCCGGCCGCCGAACAGGAAGAGCGTGCGCGCGTGGGTGGTGTGCCGTAGGTCGTCGCGGTCCCGTGCCTCCTGCCAGGCGCGCGCGTCCCGTGCCGTGCGGGCCTCGTCGGTGCGGACGGTCAGTGGGGTGCCCTGGCCCAGAGCGCGCCGCAGTCCCGGCCACCGGCTGGGGCGCAGGCCGAGGGTGCGGTGGGCCAGGACGAGGTCGATCGGCTCGCCCCGGCCCTCGTCGGGCGGGACGCCGTCGCGCAGGGGCACGTGGACGATCGTGTGCGGGGAGCGGGACGCGAAGGAGAGGAGGGCGGCCAGCCTGCTCAGGCCGTCGTGGTCGCCGATCAGCAGGCCGATGGGGTCGGGCGCGGTCAGCGAGGTGTGGCGCAGGGCTGTCCTCGGCTGGACGACCCGGTGGACGTGCGGCCCGGTCCGGGGCCGGAACTCGGTCAGCCTCAGCCGCATGTGCGATGCCTCATGGCGTCAGGGTCACGGGCGGGCGGCGTCCCGCGCAACGGAGATTCCGTCCACCAGGGTCCGGGCGAGCCGGGCGGCGAAGGCTGCCACGGGCGGGCGGGCGTCCTCCGGGCCGGCGTCGTAGGCGAACGCGCGCTGGGCGCAGGCGCCGAGGAGCAGCGAGGCGGCCGCGAAGGTGTCGGCTCCGGGGTGGACGCGGCCCGCGGCCTGCTCGGCGCGCAGATAGGCGTCGAGGGCCTCGATGGGCACGTGCGGGCCGGCGCCGATCTTGCGCAGCGCCTCGTCGTGCCGCCGCTTGAGCTGGGGCTCGGCGTACAGGGAGGCGGCGATCGGGAAGCTCTGCTCGTAGAAGAGGGCGGCCTGCTCGGCGATGCGGGCCAGGTTGTCCTCCAGGGTGCCGGTGCCGGGCTCGGCCGTGAGGGTGCCGAGCAGCGGGGTCAGGCGGGGCAGCCGCTCGCCGAGGACGCGGACGAACAGTTCCTCCTTGCTCTCGAAGTACTTGTAGAGCGCGGCCTCAGAGCACCCGGCCGCCTTGGCGATCTCCTTGGTGGTGGCCCGGGCGAGACCGACGGTGAGCAGCAGGTCGTGGGCGGCGTCGAGGATGCGGACGCGGGCGGGCTTCTGCACGGATTCCACGCGACGGACCTTACCGGGGGTTGACGGGTGAGTGAGTACTTACCCACCCTGGAGGCAAAGCATGGGTGGAGTGAACACTTACCCACTACTCGTTCGGAATCGGGGAGAGCCATGAAGCTCACGGTGTTCGGTGCCACCGGAGGCATCGGTCAGGAGATCGTCCGTCAGGCGCTCGCCGCCGGGCACGAGGTGACGGCGGTCGTACGGGATCCCGCGCGGCTTCCGGTGACGGGGGCGGGGCTGGAGGTGTTCCGCGCGGATCTGACCGACCCGGAGGCCGTGCGTCCCGCGGTGGCCGGCCGGGACGCGGTGCTGTCGGGTCTCGGCGCGCGCACCCGCAAGGACGCCGGGATCACCACGCGGCTGACCCGTACGGTGCTGCGGGCCATGGAGGCCGAGGGCACGCGCCGGCTGCTGGTGGTGAGCGCGGCGCCGCTGGGGCCGGCCGCGCCGGAGGACGGCCCGCTGGACCGGACCATGCACGCCGTGGTCTCCAAGGTCCTCAAGAGCGTCTACGACGACCTGCGGGAGATGGAGGCGGAGCTCGCCTGCAGTTCCGTGGAGTGGACGTCGGTCCGGCCGCCCCGCCTCCAGGACAAGCCGCTCGGCGGCGCGTACCGCACGGTGATCGGCGGGACCCCGCCCCGGGGCCGCTTCATCGGCCGCGCGGACGTGGCCCACGCGATGCTGGCGATGACCCAGGACGCGAGGACGGTGAAGCAGGGCGTCGGGGTGGCCTACTGACGCCCTTGCGGGCGGCGCGTCTACAGGCTGACGCCGACCGTCACCGGCTCGTTGACCAGCGTGATCCCGAACGCCTCGTGGACCCCGGCGACGACCTCGCGCGCCAGCGCCAGCAGGTCCTCGGTGGTCGCCGCGCCCCGGTTGGTGAGGGCGAGGGTGTGCTTGGTGGAGATACGGGCGGGGCCGCTGCCGTAGCCCTTGGTGAAACCGGCCTTGTCGATCAGCCAGGCCGCGGAGGTCTTGGTGTGTCCCTCCCCCGCCGGGTACGCGGGCGGCTCCACGCCCTCGCCGAGACGCTCGCCCACGCGCGCGCGGAACGCCGCGAACTGCTCGTCGGTCAGGATCGGGTTGGTGAAGAACGACCCGGCCGACCAGGTGTCGTGGTCGTCGGCGTCGAGCACCATGCCCTTCCCGGCGCGCAGCTTCAGGACGGTCTCCCGCGCGGCGGCCAGCGGCACCCGGTCGCCGACCTCCACGCCGAGGGCGCGGGCGGTCTCGGCGTACCGGACCGGCGCGGAGAGCCCGTCCGCGTCCTCCAGCTCGAACCGGACGCGCAGGACGACATAGCGCTCGGGGTCGGACTTGAAGCGGCTGTGGCGGTACGAGAAGGCGCACTCCCCGTTCGTCAGCGTGACGGTCTCACCGGCCCGGCGGTCGTAGGCGATCACCTCGGTGATGCTCGCGGAGACCTCCTGGCCGTACGCCCCGACGTTCTGGATCGGGGTCGCGCCCGCGCTGCCGGGGATGCCGGCGAGGCACTCGATGCCGGCGAGCCCGGCCTCGACGGTGCGGGCGACCGCGTCGGTCCACACCTCGCCCGCGGCCAGCTCCAGGGTGGTGCCGTCGAGCTCGACGCCCTGCGTGGCGATGACCAGGGCGGTGCCCTCGAAGCCCTTGTCGCCGATGACCAGGTTCGACCCGCCGCCGATGACCAGCAGCGGGGTACCCGCGGCGTCCGCCTCGCGCACGACGTCGATCACCTCGGCGTCGGTGGTGGCGGTGACCAGGCGGGTGGCCGGGCCGCCCAGGCGGAACGTGGTGAGCGGGGCGAGGGGGGCGTCGTGGAGTACCTGCACGCGCCCAAGACTACGAGACGGCGCCGACGGCCCCGGCACCCCTGTGGATACCGGGACCGTGACGGGCTCCACGCGCGCGTGCCGGTCAGGTGAGCCGACGGCGCGCCTCGGTCCAGTCCAGCGGGAGCGCGTCGCCCGGCACCTCCCAGCGCGCGAACTGCGCGTCCCGCATCTGCCCGGACAGTCCCCGGGCGGTCGGGGCGTGCGGGCCGGAGCGGGCGAACTCCTTCAGCGCGGCCGGCGACTCCCAGGCGGACAGGGTCCAGAACGTCTTCTTGAGGACCTCGGCCTTCAGCGTGGCGCCGTACGCCCCCGGCGCCCGGCTCACCTGCCGCCACACGCCCGGCGTGCGGAGGAAGAAGGCGAACGCTCCCCACAGCGTGCGGGTCTCGAAGCGGGAGGCGAAGACGAGCGCGTCGGCGCCGGGCGGGACGGGGTTCGGCGTGGTCCAGGGAAGCGTGGGCACGGCTGTTCCTCTCTTCTCGATGGACGGACGTGGGTGGGGCGAGGTCACCGGGACGCCGGCTGGAGCTCGCGCTCCGGCAGGCTCCCGGCCTCGTCTCCGGCGGCCTCGACGGCGTGCCGCCGGCCGGGGACGAGCAGGGCCGCGGCACCGGCGAGGGCCACCACGGCGGCGCCGGTGACCAGGGCGGGCCGCAGCCCGTCGACGAAGGTCTGGCCGGTCTCGTAGCCGCCCTGGGCCGCGAAGATCGAGCCCATGATCGCGATGCCGAGTGCGCCGCCGACCTCGCGCAGGGCGTTGTTGGCGCCGGACGCGATGCCCTGTTCCGCGGGGCGGACGCTGGACATGACCAGATGGGAGGCGGGCGCGAAGAACAGCGCCATGCCGACCCCGCTGATGATCAGACCGGGCAGCTGGGCGGCGTAGGAGACGTCGACGGTGACCACGGACGCCATGTAGGCGAGACCGGCGGCCTGGAGGAACAGTCCCGTGGCGACCACGGGCCGCCCCCCGATGCGGTCGGCCAGGATGCCCGCGACCGGCGCGACCAGCATCGGCATGCCGGTCCAGGGGAGCATCCGCAGCCCCGCCTCGGTCGGCGAGTAGCCGAGCACACCCTGCATGTACTGGCTGAGCAGGAAGATCGACCCGAACATGCCGAGGAACATCAGCAGGCTCGCGGCGTTGATCCCGGCGAAGGCGCGGGAGCGGAACAGCCGCATGGGCAGCATGGGGTTGCGGGCCCGGGTGCTGTAGAGGACGAACCCGGCGAGCAGCGCGCCGCCCGCGAACAGGCCCGTCAGGACCAGACGCCCGGTCCAGCCGTCGGAGGGGCCGCGCACCAGCCCGTACACGATGCCGAAGAGTCCGCCGCTGGCCAGCAGGGTGCCGGGGAGGTCGAGCGGGGCGCCGGTGCCGTGCGACTCGGCGAGGCGCAGCCGGGCGAGCGGCAGCAGGGCGACACCGAGCGGGACGTTCAGCCAGAAGATCCACTGCCAGGAGATGTGCTCGGTGAGGCTGCCTCCGATGAGCGGGCCGGACGCGACCGCGAGCCCGTTGACCGCGCCCCAGATGCCGAACGCCATCCCGCGCCGGGCCGCGGGCACCGCCGCCGTCAGCAGGGTGAGGGTGAGCGGCATCATGATCGCGGCGCCGACGCCCTGCACCGCGCGGGCGGCGATCAGCGAGTCGATGCCGGGGGCGAGGGCCGCGCCGGCGGACGCGGCGGTGAAGATCGTGATGCCGACGAGGAAGAGCCTGCGGCGGCCGAAGCGGTCCCCGAGCGCCGCGCCGAACATCAGCAGGACGGCGAAGGTGAGCGTGTAGGCGCTGACCGTCCATTCCAGGTCGTGCAGTCCACCGCCCAGGTCCTCCCGGATGGAGGGCAGCGCGGTGGTGACGACGAGGTTGTCGAGTGCCGCCATGAATCCGGCGATGCTCGTGATGACCAGGGCCCATACGGCCCCGCGCGGGTTCGTGGCCCCCGCGTTCTGATCGGTCCGGTGTGACATCGCTCCCCCAGGAGTGTGCGATTCCGCTTGATAGTTATTGATCACTAACTTCTGCGGCCATGAAGAAGCACGGCGATCCCCGCCGCCCTCCCCTACGACCCGCTCCCGCCCTCGTCCCGCTCGGCGGACTGCATACCCGCCCAGACCCGGTGCTCGGGCGGGAAGCCCATGGCCACCAGGCAGTTGATGAGCATCCCGTACGCCATGAAGGTCGTCGTCTCCTGCACGTCCGCTCCCAGAGGCAGATGCACGGTGTCCCACAGGCGCATCCAGCCGGCCCGCACGGCCTCGCCGAACTCGTGGTCGCCCTCCTGTTCGGCGGCGGCCACGGCGAGGAACATCTGCATCTGCATCATCAGCCGCTCGGGCTGCTCGGAGACCATCCGGTGATAGGCCTCACCCATGACGTGCAGGGCCTCCTCGCCCTCCACCCCTTCGGCGGCCTCGGCGAACACCCGGTGGATGTCCTCCACGCACTGCTCGGCGGCGGCCAGGAAGATCGCCCGCTTGCCCGGGAAGAGCCGGAAGAGATACGGCTGCGAGACACCGACCCGCTTGGCGATCGACTCGGTGGAGGTGCCGTAGTAGCCGCCCCGCGCGAACTCGGCCATGGCCGCCCGCACGACGCTCTCGCGCCTCTCCTCCGCACTCATCCTGACCATGCTTTGAAGTTAGTACTCAATCACTAACTAAGTCAAGGGCGATTCTCGGGGCTTGGCTCGGTACGGCGAAGGGGCGCCCCGCAAGGCGGGACGCCCCCCACGCGCGCGTGTGCGTCACGCCAGCTGGACGACCGCCCGGGACATGCCGAGCACCTTCAGCCCGGCGCTCATCACGGTCAGGTCCACCCGGACCCTGTTGTCGTCGAGCTTGGCCGCGACCTTGCCGCTGACCTCGATCGTGGCGCCCTTGTCGTCGTTCGGCACGATGACGGGCTTGGTGAAGCGGACGCCGTACTCGACGACCGCCGCGGGGTCGCCGGTCCAGTCGGTGACCACCCGGATCGCCTCGGCCATCGTGAACATGCCGTGCGCGATGACGTCCGGCAGCCCGACCTCCTTGGCGAACTTCTCGTTCCAGTGGATCGGGTTGAAGTCGCCCGAGGCGCCCGCGTACCGCACCAACGTGGCGCGGGTCACGGGGAAACTCTGGGCGGGCAGCTCGGTGCCGACCTCGACTTCGTCGTACGCGATCTTCGCCGTCATCGGTCTCAGCCCTGCCCTTCCTCGGCCCCGCGCGCCACGAGCTTCGTCCAGGCGGTCACGACGTGCTCGCCGGCCTCGTCGTGGACCTCGCCGCGGACGTCCAGGATGTCGTTGCCCGCCATCGTCTTGACGGCCTCGATCGTCGAGGTCACGGAGAGCCGGTCACCGGCGCGCACCGGGCGGGTGTAGGCGAACTTCTGGTCGCCGTGCACCACCCGGCTGTAGTCCAGGCCCAGCTGCGGGTCGGCGACGACCTGCCCGGCGGCCGCGAAGGTGATCGCGAAGACGAAGGTCGGCGGGGCGATCACATCGGGGTGACCGAGCGCCTTGGCGGCCTCCGGGTCCGTGTAGACCGGGTTGGCGTCCCCCACCGCCACCGCGAACTCACGGATCTTCTCCCGCCCCACCTCGTAGGGCTCGGTGGGCGGGTAGCTCCGCCCCACGAAGGACTGGTCGAGCGCCATGGCCCGGCACCTCCTGCTGTCTGCTGCGAATGTCCTGACGCGGCTGCGCGCATCCCGCTCCGATGCCCGGCGGCCGGAACCGACCGGTAACCGGAGCGGAAACGACGCGAGGCCGCCCCCACGATCGGGGACGGCCTCGCGTACGAGCCTGATTTATCGCGTTTCGCGGTGCGCGGTGTGCGCGTTGCAACGCGGGCAGTGCTTCTTCATCTCCAGTCGGTCCGGGTTGTTACGCCGGTTCTTCTTGGTGATGTAGTTCCGCTCCTTGCACTCCACGCAGGCCAGCGTGATCTTCGGGCGGACGTCGGTGGCAGCCACGTGAGTGCTCCTAAGACGAACGGATGGACTGATTCAACGCAAGAAAGAGTAGCCGATCGAAGGACCGACCCCGCAATCGGCTACTGTCAGTAGCGGTGACCGGACTTGAACCGGTGACACAGCGATTATGAGCCGCTTGCTCTACCGACTGAGCTACACCGCTGTGATGCGACAGGCCCCGTCTTGCGACGGGAACCCTTCACACCAGAGCCCCAAAACGGAATCGAACCGTTGACCTTCTCCTTACCATGGAGACGCTCTGCCGACTGAGCTATTGGGGCGAGCGATGAAGACATTACACGGTCTGCCGCCGTTCGCCCAAATCCGTTTCCCGGCCCCCGTCCGCACCCGAACACCGGGTCGAACGCCCGACTCCAGGACCGTGCCGCGACCCCGCTCCACGACGGACCACGCCGGTACGACTATTGCGCTCCTGCGCGCCAGGGCCGCACGGCCACCCTAGGCTCGACTCACTCTGCGTGATCTTGCATGCCCGGCGCAGTGCCCCGGCAGGGTCCCGCAGCACCGATGCGCAGCCCGAGCCCCTGGAGCGCGATGCCCGACAGCCACCCCCAGCCGCCCCCCTCGTCCTCCTCGTCGGGACCCGCCGACCCGGGCACCCTCCTGTTGTGCGGCGCACGCCTCACCGACGGCCGGACCGTCGACGTACGGCTGAGCGGCGGGCGCATCGAGGCGGTGGGGACGGCCGGGAGCCTGACCGGGGACGGCACACGCGCGTGCGGGTCCCGTGTGGACCTGAGCGGGTACCTGCTCCTGCCGGCCCCGGCCGAACCGCACGCCCACGCCGACACCGCCCTCTCCGCCGACGACCGGGACGGGCCCGTGTCCTACGAGGCCGAGGCCGTCCAGCGCCGGGCCACCGAGGCCGCCCTGCTCCAGCTCGGACACGGCGCGACCGCGCTGCGGGCCCACGTGCACGTGGGCGACGTCCAGGAGCTGAACGCACTCGCCGCGGTCCTCCAGGCACGGCGCTCGCTGCGCGGGCTCACGGAGTTGACGACGGTCGCCATGCCCCGGCTGCTGACCGGCGTGGCGGGGGCGGACGGGCTGGCCATACTGCGGGACGCGCTGAAGATGGGCGCCTCGGTCGTCGGCGGCTGCCCCGACCTGGACCCCGACCCGACCGGATACGTCGAGGCCGTCCTGGAGGTCGCCTCCGAGCACGGCTGCCCCGTCGATCTGCACACCGACGCCACGGACCCGGCCCGGTTGTCCCGTCTCGCCGCGATGGCGGGCGGCCTGCGCCCCGGCGTCACGCTGAGCCCCTGCGGCGGCCTGGGCCGCCTGCCCACGGACGTGGCCTCCCGCACCGCCGACCAGCTCGCCGCGGCCGGGGTCACCGTGGTGTGCCTCCCTCAGGGCGGCTGCGGGGGCGCGGAACGCCGCGGCACGGCGCCCGTACGGCTGCTGCGCGCCGCCGGGGTCCGGGTCGCCGCCGGCAGCGGCGCCCTGCAGGACGTCTCCAACCCGGTGGGCCGCGGGGACCCGTTCGAGGCCGCCTATCTGCTCGCCTCCCGCCACGGGCTGCGTCCCGAGGACGCGTACGACTGCGTGAGCGCGTCGGCGCGCGCGGTGCTGGGCCTGCCGGAGGTCCGCGTGGAGGCGGGCTTCCCGGCCGAACTGCTCGCGGTGCGCGGGGAACGCCTCGCGGCGGCGCTGTCCCTGGCCTACAGCCGGATCGTGGTGCACCGCGGCCGCGTGGTGGCCCGCACGAGCGCCGTACGCGAGTACTGCGACTCGGACGCGGCGACGGAACTCGGGCTGCCACGGCAGGGGCGGGGGGAGGTCTCGTGAGGACGCTCCCCTGCCGTGCACGCCGATGTGTGCGCTGACGTGGGTGACTGGCGGGGGCCGTACGCGAGTACCGCGACTCGGCCGCGGCAACGGAACTCGGGCTGCCACGGCAGGGGCGAGGGGACGTCTCGTGAGAACGCTCCCCTGCCGTGCACATCGATGTGTGCGCTGACGTGGGTGACTGGCGGGCGTCGTGCGGCGGATGAGGTCGGCCCGGCGTACGGTCGAAGGCATGCGCATTGTCATCGCTGGTGGTCATGGTCAGATCGCGCTGCGGCTGGAGCAGTTGCTCTCCGCGCGCGGTGATGAGGTCGCGGGAGTCATCCGCAAGGCCGAACAGAGCGACGATCTGCGAGAGGCCGGTGCCGAACCCGTGGTGCTGGACCTGGAGTCGGCGTCGGTCGAGGAGGTCGCGGAGCGGCTCCGGGGTGCCGACGCGGCGGTGTTCGCGGCCGGCGCGGGCCCGGGCAGTGGGGCCGACCGCAAGGACACCGTGGACAAGGGCGCCGCGGTCCTCTTCGCGGACGCGGCGGTCCGGGCGGGCGTACGCCGCTTCCTGGTCGTCTCCTCGATGGGCGCCGACCCGGCGCACGAGGGCGACGAGATCTTCGACGTCTACCTGCGCGCCAAGGGTGAGGCCGACGCGTACGTCCGCTCCCAGGAGGCCCTGGACTGGACGATCCTGCGGCCCGGCATGCTGACCGACGACGCCGGGACGGGCCTGGTCCGCCTGGAGGCCCACACCGGCCGCGGCCCGATCCCCCGGGACGATGTGGCCGCCGTCCTGGCGGAGTTGCTGGACACTCCGGCGACCGCGGGCCTGACGCTCGAGCTGATCAGCGGCTCCACTCCCGTGTCGGTCGCCGTGAGGTCCGTGGCGGGCAACTGAGACACGTCCCGCGGTGCCGCTCAGAACAACGGCAACTGCCCGGGGAAGTCGGGCACGACGTACCCGTCCAAGGCGGGCTGAGCGGCACCGAGTTGTGTCTGCCGCCGGGACCCCGGGCACGACACGAGTTCCCCGCTCTCCCGCGCGCCGGGCGGATCGTGCCGGGCGAACCGGCCGGCGACGACGGCGATCTCTCGACGGCATTCGGGACAGCGTCTGCGAGGCGTGGCCATGGGGCCAGTGTGCCCGGCTGGAACGGAGCACCGGGAACGCGAAAACCCCTCCGCGCTACGTTTCCGTAGTACGGAGGGGTTTCCCAGCGTGGCGGGCTCATCAGCCCGATCCACCAGGCCCTCGCCCACCACGTCCCAGCTGAGGCGACCGGCCTGCACTGTGCGAGATCCCGCGCCCCGACCACCGTGTCGGTGACCGCCTGCTGCGTCCCGCCCACGTCGAGGTCACCGGTCCCCCTTCAGCCCGAGGGGACGGCGACCTCGGCTGACGGCCGTGCCGGGTGTCCTGCTCTCGCTGGTGGTGAACCGCGGCCATCACCATCTGTCGAACCTCGAGAAATGATGCGAAGGCACATACAACCCTCGGGCCTCGACGTGAGTCTCTTGATCGCATATCGACCGCGGATGCCCTGAGCCCGGCATCCCGCATGCCGCAGCCAGGAGAACCCGCGTGCCCCCTCTCGATACCTCCATGCACAAGCAGCACCTACGACTCGCCCTCGCGATGACCACCTTGGCCGCGCTGTCGGGCGGTCTGCTCTCGGTTGCGGCGGCCACCCCGGCGGCGGCCGCCACCGGCCAGTACAGCGCCGACTTCAACGGCGACGGCTACAAGGACGCCGTCGCCCCGGCCCCCGAGGCCACCGTCGGCGGCAAGTGGCACGCGGGCGCCGTCGGTATCGTGTACGGCGGACCGGGCGGCGTCGGCCGTACCGCGTCCGTCAGCCAGAACAGCTCCGACGTCCCCGGATCCGCCGAGGAGGAGGACTCCTTCGGCGCCGCGGTGGCGGTCGGCGACCTGAACAAGGACGGCTACAGCGACCTGGTGGTCGGTTCCCCGCACGAGTCGGTCGGTGACGACGAGAGCGCCGGCGCGGTGGTGATCGTCTGGGGTTCGGCGAGCGGCCTGAAGGGGGCCACCACCGTGAAGGACCCGGCGCCGACCCGGCACGACAACTGGGGACAGGCCCTCGCGATCGGTGACTTCACCGGCGACGGAAGGCCCGACCTCGCGGTCGGCGCCACCGGCACCACCCAGTGGATCATCAAGGGCGCCTTCAGCAGGTCAGGTTCGACCGGGGCGAAGATCACGTACACGACGTCGTGGACCGGCGGCGCGGGCGTCCTGCGCCTCACCGCCGGCAAGGTGAACACCGACGCCAAGGCCGACCTGGTCATCGGCGGCCACGCCAAGATCGGCTCGGAGCGCTACCTCGACCACAACCACCTGTACTACGGCACGGCTTCGGCTCCGACCAGGAAGAGCGAACTGCCGTACGGCACCAAGCTCGCCATCGCCGACCTGAACAAGGACGGCTACGGCGACATCGTCACCGGCTGGACGCAGACCGCGACCGGTGGCGACCTGGCGGCCACCGGCCACGCCCGTATCTCGTACGTCTCGTCCTCCGGCGTCTCCTCCAGTGCCGGCCTGCCCTGGCCGGGCATCCCGTCCGCCGGCGACATCAACGGCGACGGCTACAAGGACCTGGCCCTCGGCGACCCCGAGGACTCGACCGACGACGTCGTCAGCGGAGCCGTCCGCATCCTCTACGGCACCGCCCGGGGCCTCACGTCCGACGCCGTCACGCTCACCCAGAACGCCGCCGGCGTCCCCGGCAGCGGCGAGCGCAACGACTTCTTCGGCGACGGCACGCTGCTCACCGACCTGAACAAGGACGGCAGGGCCGACCTGCTGGCCGGCTCGGACGGCGAGAACGACTTCAACGGCAACGTCACCGTCCTGAAGGGCTCGGCCTCCGGCATCACGACCTCCGGCGCGACGGCGTACGGCCCGAGCGCCTTCGGCATCTCCACCACCGGCGACCCCAGCCTCGGCCGCGACCTGACCGGCTGACCCAAGGAGCCCTCATGCGCAGACCCACCCCCGCGGTCCTGACGGCCGCACTCCTCGCCTCCGCCCTGACCCCGCTCGCCTTGAGCACGCCGGCCTCGCCGGCGGTCGCCAAGCACTACGACGACTTCAACGGCGACGGATACCGCGACGTGGCGTACGGCGGTTACGAACGGTTCAACCACCCCGGCGGCGCCGTCACCGTCGTCTACGGCAAGGCCGGCGGCCTCGACACCTCGCACACCCAGGTCATCGACCAGGACACCTCCGGCATCCCGGGCGCGGGTGAGGAGGACGACACGTTCGGCGAGAGCCTCACCAGTGCCGACCTCAACAAGGACGGGTACGCGGACCTGGTCGTCGGCAACTCGACGGAGCATGTGGGCAGCACCCGGTACCGCGGCACGGTGACCGTGGTGTGGGGCTCCGCCTCCGGTTTGTCCGGTGGCACGACCATCAGCCCGAAGTCCGGCGCGAGCGGCTCCCAGGCCCACTTCGGAGGCGACCTCGCCGCCGGCGACTTCAACGGCGACGGTTCGCCCGACCTCACGGTCCTCGGCGGAGGGGACGCGTGGCTGTACCGGGGCCCGTTCACCAGGTCGGGCACCACCGGCAGCGTCTCCGAGATCGACAAGCCGGACGCGATCTGGGACTCGTACGGCCTCGCCGCCGGAAAGGTCAACGGCGACGGCAAGACCGACCTCGTGGTCCTGGGCGAGCAGGGTTCCGACAGCGCCGTACAGCTGCGCGCCTGGTTCCTCAAGGGCACCTCCACCGGCCTGGCCTCCGGCACGTCCAAGACCCTCGACAGCGACTGGAACGGCGGCCTCGGCGCGAACGCCGCCATCGGGGACTTCGACAAGGACGGCTACGGCGACATCGCCCTCGCCCAGCCCGACCACGACCACGGCAAGGGCGCGGTGACCGTCTGGCGCGGCACCTCGTCGGGCCCGAACGGCTCGACGACGTTCACGCAGGCGACCTCCGGCGTCTCCGGCTCCCCCGAGACCGGCGACACCTTCGGCTACGACGTCTCGGCCGCCGACACCAACGGTGACGGCTACGCGGACCTGGCGGTCGGCGTCCCGCACGAGGACGTGAACGGCATGGAGGACCAAGGTGGCGTCCACGTCTTCCGGGGCGGATCCGGCGGCCTGAGCGGTGCGCGTTCCTCCTGGATCCCGCAGACGGTGCAGGGCGCGGCCGACTCGGACGTGAGCTTCGGCTACACCCTCCGCCTGCGCGACGTGACGGGCGACGGCAAAGCGGACCTGGGCATCGGGGCGGCGGAGCCGAGCGTCCTGCTCCGCGGCACGAGCACCGTCCCGACAGCCACTGGGCTGACGGAACTGCCGTCGATGGGCGGGGACTTCAGCGACTGAGGTGATGTGCGGGGCGGAGGGCCCGGTGCGCTGACGCCGCTCATCACGCTGGGCCCGCCGTGGCCGCACGCCAACACCCGGATCGACGCAGCCCTACGGCAGTGGAACGTGCGGGAGTGATCATGCTCACCCCCAAGGACACCTGGGGGACACACGCTGATCAGCGGGGGGATACGGGCGGGACGAGATGAGACCCGTCCGCGTCCCGTCCACGTCGCGTCCATGGAGAATCGAACGAAGAGGGGCAACAAGAAACCCCCTCTGTCCAGGTAAGCAACCTGGACAGAGGGGGTTTCCCTCAGCGTGGCGGCGCCAGGATTCGAACCTGGGAAGGCTGAGCCGGCAGATTTACAGTCTGCGCGACGGTTGTGGGGTGAGCTGCGCTTTGCGTCACCCAACGTCGCAGCACCCCACGGATGCCCCGCACACGACTATCGGCCCGTTGGCGGTTACTGTGCTGCGCCGCACAGAGAGATCACCAACGCATCAACGCCTCCTGTCCTCAGTGCCCTGGAGCAGCACCTTGGTCCAGGACACCAGCTGAAGCAGTAGCCGCTCAGCTCGCTGAACCCCGCCGGATCCCAGGAATGGAAGGACAAGCACTGCAGGCAGGACGGACACTGTGACCAGCACAACAGGGATGATGCCGATGGTCAGGAGGAGGGCGCGCTGCATACTCCGTCCATATCCCGCGAAATGGTGCAGGTTTTCCATCACCGTTTGTCACACCTCATTCAGCAACCGGGCTTGGTGGACACGAGCGTCGCGCAGGCAGAGCGATTGCTGAAGTCATCAACGGTTGCCAATCAACTGCAAGTAGCAGCTCGTGCAGGAGGCCAGAGTAATGAGCGATATCTCCAGGTCACAGGGACGCCGCTCGGAGATCGAGGTCAGCCAGCTCCCTGAGGTTGCGGCACTGGCAACGGCGTTGACAACCCTGTTCAACGGACTAGGCATACCACAGCAGAGGTACGCGGCAAGAATCGCAATGGACAAGAGCACCGTATCTAGGTACCTCAACGGCCGCCGCGTCGCTAACCAAGACTTCGTGAACCGCCTCTTCAGTGAACTGGAACGTCATAGAGGAGCCCCCTTAACCGAAGAGACACGGTCGAGGGTGCACCGGCTTCGTCTTGCAGCCTTGAGGGTTTCTGACCCCCAAGCATTCGAAGTAGAGAATTTGCGAGACGAGGTCGACAGGTCACATCGGACAATCAAAAATCTCCGGAGGCAGCAGGAGGCACTGGAGCTACTGCTGGACCAAAAGGAGGATGTCGCTCGTGAAGCCGAGCGCCAACTGGAGCTGCTGCGAGGGGACTGGGTCGCTGACCGTGTACAAAGCGAAGCCCGCTTCCTCTCCCTCTCAGGAGAAAACCATCGGCAAAAAGAGGAAAGTGAAGGACTGCGAGCTGAGATTGAAAATCTCAAACAGCAACTAGCCGATGTTAGTGACCTCCGCCGGGATGCGGAAGAACGTTGCTCCGAACTGCAACGCCAACTTGCAGCAGCCGAGGAGAAGTTGGCCGAACGCATCGAGAATCAGGCGGACAACGAGTTCCCTTACAGCCCTGCAGAGGTCGCCGAGCAAGTCTTCGCCGCCCACGCACAGGAAAGGTTTAACGACGCCGCAAGATTACTTTCCCTCGCCGCCGCTCATTTCAATGGGGACGACACGGTAGCTTTGTGGCGAAGTATCGCTTCGAGCAGGCGAGGCTATACTGACGCAATTAGACTACTGGACGACGCCGTACGGTTCGGCTCAGTCGAAACCGTCACATCGATCGCCGAAGCAGTATGTGATGCTAACTCTGATCAGTGGCCCAGCACTGCACGTAACGTCGCCACAAGCATAGCCACGTCCAGAACTGCGGCCGAGTTGCTCAAACTTTACCACCAATGGTGCAGCGGTGGACCACTGTACGGGGTTATGCGGGTCGCGTTGCCAATATGGTGTGAAGACGCTACACCCAATGCCGTATTTGAAGTCTTGAGCGCAGTCCACCAAAAGGGCGACTCAACAATCAAAATCCGCATGCTTCACGTTTACGGCGCCAGGTCAACATTTGTAGTCGTGTCGCTTGTCGCACTCTACTCTGACTCAATGGCGGATAGGCGAGATGAGGTTGAACTATTGATACGGCGCTGGTGGGAAAAGTTCCCACTATCCGAGAGGCACCTCCGAACTCAGGAATGGAATAGATTCGTAGACAAGTACGCGGCGGGTAAAGTTTGGCGATTAAGCTAAAGCCGGGATGCGCGTTCGCTTTAGGGCGCGAGGATTTGCGGTAGTGGCGTTAGATCGTCGAAACCATGCTCTGCCGGGCTGGCGACCCGCTGGGCAAGCCACCCTGAAACGCGAGGTCCACCGTTCACAGCGCCCCCCTCGCGGACCGTGCGTACATACCTGAAACCTTGACGCAGGTAGTACCGCTGGAGTCCTTCATTCGTGGACCACGCGTCCAATCGCAGCCACTTGGCCCCAGCACGGTAGGCGCGATCCCCTGCCCATTCGAGCAGTCGACCACCAACGTTCTGTCCTGCATGGGTACGCGCCACGGTGAGCTTGTTGACGAACATGGAGGGCTCCGACAGCTCTTGTTCCGTCCAGAGCCCCTCTTCGGCATCGGGAGTGAGAGTGATAGTCGCAGCTGTGGCATTGCCGTCCATGACCATGAAGACGGTGCCTGCCTCGATGGTCGCGAGCAGACGGTCAGCGGGGTATGGGCGTTGCCACTGGTCGCTGCCAAGTCGCGTGAGCCAAGCCGCGGCCTCTTCACGGAAGGCCAGCAGCTTGGCCACGTCGTCAGGTTGAGCGGGGAGGATTCTCACTGAGGCTCGTTCTCGTGTCGGCCGGACAGGTCACCGATCTCGTAGTTCATGCGGTTCAAGTCACCCCGGAAGGTCGTCGTAGTGCAACGGATCGGACGATCTTCCGAGTAGCCCGTGCGGGTCCAGAGCATGACCGGCACACCCGCCCCAATCTCCAGCAACCGCGCTTCGTCTGGCGTGGGCATCCGCGTTGAGATCTCGTCGAAGTAGCCAACCTGCTTGATACCGAGGCTCGCGAGGTAGCGCGTTGTCCCCTCTGCGATATCGCCGGGTTCCGTGAGACGCGGGCCCCGCTCGACGAGCCACTCGGGGTAGTACGTGGCCTGCGTGGACCACGGCACTTCGTCAACGAACCGATGGCAGAACCGCAGCACCGTCGTCGCTCCTGCCTCAACCTTCAGACGTTCAGCGACGAAGTCAGGGGCAGGCGTCAGTTCCACCCTGAACGTCTGTGACGGCCGACGGCCGGCGTTCGTCACGTCAGTGTTGTAGGCGTCGCCGTTCTGCGGGAATTCCAGGTTCTCGAAGCGCGAAGCGTTCAGCTCGAACACCTCGTGCTTGGCGACGTCGTACCCGAGTCCCTGGCTTGACGTGATGAGCCCTTGCGAGACCAGTAGGGCCAGACCGGACCGGACCGTGTTCCGCGACGCGTCGAAGCGCGCGGAAAGCTCGCTCTCGGACGGGAGCCGAGAGCCCGGCGGATAGGTGCCGTTGTCGATCTCCCGTCGCAGGACGTCGGCCAACTGCCGGTACTTCGGCTGCTTACTCATGGCCCCATCATGACGCACTCGCGCAACTTGTTGGTACATGCGGCTCCAAAAGGCTTGACGACTCACCGTCCGTGGGTGCAGCATCACTGCATCAGCTTGTACCAACAAGTTGAGCAAGCGGTGCAACACCATTAAGTGTGCCCGATTGCGCTGACAGTGCCGACGGGTCCCGTGAAGACGGGAGCCCCTCTGACCAGGGGTTACCGCGTCCGCCGGTAGCGACCGTGACTTGAAAACTGCATAGGTGGGCCCCGCCTCCCCGAGTTGAAAAGGCGGACGACGTGACTGGACACGCATCGACCTTCGCGGCTCTCGCCGCGCCGGTTGCCTCCGCTGCTCGTCTCGTACGAGCGGCGCTGAGGGGAGCCGGATCTACCGACTTCAACGGCGCGTGGCCCCGGTGCTGGAACACCGGGGCCACTGTTCGGGCCGTTCCTGGCTGAGAGGAACAAGACCCAATGGAACACATCGTGACTGTTCAGGACGCTGTTACCGCGTTCGAGCCGTGGATGGAGCCCACGGACGCGGAGCTGGACGCCATCGACCGCGAGATGCCCGTCATCCGCGCGGAGATGGAACTGCTGGACGCGCAGATCATCGTCATCGACCGCACGCCGTGCGAGCTGGACGAGCGGCGTATCCGCCGGGCCCGCCGGCGCGTGCTCGCCGCGCACCGCGCCCACCTCAACGGCCGTTCCGGCCAGACCGGCGGTGCCGCATGAACCTGCACCGCAAGGGCCGCACTACCCTCGTGCTCGCCCTGGTCGTCGTGGTGGCGATGGCGTTCCGGGTGTCCTGGAACGCCCTGCGCGACATCGCCGGCGCCATCGGCGCCGACCACACCGCCGCGACGCTCTACCCGTTCGTGGTTGACGGCCTCATGGCCCTGGCCCTGATCGCCACCCTCGTGCTCGCCGGGCGGGATCGGGTGTTCGCGCTGCGGGTGCTGGCCGCCTACACGATCGCCTCGCTCGTGCTGAACTACGTGCACGGCCTGGTCCCGAAGCTCCACGGCCGCACGGTCGACTGGGGCCGACTCGCTGACTGGGACCCGGCGAACTGGGCGCTCGTGCTGCTCGCTACCTCGTTGCCGGTCGGGTCGATCTACTTCGGCTCCGACCTCGTTGCGAAGGTCCTGCACCACCGCCCCGCCCCGGTTGCACCCCTGACCATGAATGCGGAGGAATCGACCGGAACCGAGAGGAATCGGTCTAGTTCTGACCTGCCGGTATCGACCCCGGAGCGGATCACGCCGAACGTGACGGCACTGCCCCGACCGGTGGCGGTCGGCTTCATCAAGTCGAACATCCCGGCCAAGCCGCTCCCGGCGATCGAGCAGACGACCCCGGCCCCGATCGAGCGGCGTACGGCGGCGGCCGAGTCGACCCGACCGCGCCGTGCCACGGGCCGCGTGCCCGAGATTGCCCGCACCCCGCGACCCAAGCGCACCCCGGACGAGCTGCTGGCCGAGGCCCGCAAGGCGACCGCCGACTGGCCGGACGCCCGGCTGACAGCCGAGGGCATCCGACGTGAGGTCCGCACCTCCCCGGCGAACGCCCGCACTCTGCGCGACACCCTGCGCGCTGAGCGCGGCCTTCAGGCCGTGTGATGAGCACGCTGCCGGTCTACCGGTGGCGGTTCGCCCCGGACGGCTACGCCACCCGCCGCCAACTCCGCGCCCTCGGCCTGCGCCCCGGCGGCCAGGACGTGGCCGCACAGCTCGAACGACCCCGCCGACGGCGAGGCCCGCTGGTCGCCTACCTGTACCGCATCGACCGCGCCAAGCCGGTCCGTCCGATGACCCCGGCCCGGCGGGCGGCACTGGCCAAGGCCAACGCCGCCCGCCGCATCTGCCCCGCCTGCCGCCGTGACGCGGGATACGTCATCCCGCCGTCCCTCGGCATGTGCTCGACCTGCGCTTTCCCCGACAACGCCCCGGAGGGTGCGTCATGGAACAGCTCCCCGCACACCGCCCGCTGACCGTCGTTCAGCTCCCCGACGGCAGCCACGTCTACGCCGACCCCGCCGCCTTGCCCGCTCGGCAGCCGTCCGGGCCGCAGGTGGTGCACATCCACCAGGCGCCGCCGGACCGCACGGTGCAGCGCGTCGCGCTCGGCTCCGGGGTCGGGGCCGGTGCGGTCGCGGCCGGCGTCTACTTCGGCCCTCTGCTCGTCGGCGCGCTGACCGCCATCGCCGCGAACCTCGCGATGCTCGCGTTCATCGCGCTCGTGCTCGGCTGGTCCGTCGTCACCGTCGTCCGCGCCGTCGGCGACAGCACCAAGAGCCCCACCCGGCGCGGCCGGAAGGCTCGCTGAACCACCCCGAGGCCGTAGGCGCCTCGCAGGGCGCCTGAGGCCCCTTCCGGGTGGGGTTTGACCCTCGGAAGCCTGTTCGGCCGCCTGAGGCCCAGTAGCGACGCAGGGTGACGGAAGTTTCCGTCCTCGCGCGCGCACGCGTAGGGACCCCGTCGGAAACCAGGAAACCGGAAACCTGCTCACTCCGCGTAACACCGCGCGTGTGGTGACGGGCCGTCGCAGGGCCCGTCACCACCAACCCACTGATCCCGGAAATGAGGACACCCGTGAGTCACGGACAAGTCTGGCGCACCCACCGCCAGTACGCCGCCACCGCCGCCCGCTGGACGGCCGACCACTGGCGCAAGGAAGCCGAACGCCGCCGCGCCCTGCGCGCCGAACGCAAGCCGCTGGTGCGCGATGCTCGCCGCGCTCTGGCCACCGCACGCGTCATCGACCCCGAGGGCGTCACCCCCCTGCGCCACCGCGCGGAGCGCGAGTTGCGCACCGCCAAGCGGCGCGTCCCGGACCCGATGTGGCTGTTCGCCACGAAGACCGCCGCCACGCTCGGGGCCGCCGGGTACGTGTGGCTGCCGCAGGTCTCCGCCCGCGCGTGGGTGTGGTCGGCCGTGGCCGTTGTCGCGGCCGTCACCGCCCTGTCGGTGTGGATCGCGGTGCGCGAGCGCGATACCAGCGGACTCAAGCCCACCGCCGAAGAGTCGGCATTGCTGAAGCGTCTTCAGCCGCAGCACTGGAAGGAGCACGCCGAACAGCGCGGCCTCGCGGGCACGCTGACCGGCCGGCCGAGGCTGACCGAGGCCGGGATCGTGTGCGCCGTCCGGCTCGACGGCACGTGGACCGCGACCAAGCTCCGCGCCGCCGAGGACCACGTCCGCAACCTGCTCGGCGCCCGCACGAGCCTGCGCATGCAGATCAAGGCAGGCAAGCAAGGCGGCTGGGCCGAACTCACCCTGCGCACCCGCAGCGCGGCCGACGGCGACGACCTGACGTGGACACCCCAGCGACGCTCCCTCGGCATCGACACCGTCACCGGCGAGCAGGTCACCGTGCCGCTCGGGGAACGGCTGCTGATCGCCGGACGCTCCGGTGCGGGCAAGTCGGTCGCCTCCCGGCCGCTGCTGTACGACGCGTCCGAGGGTGCGACGAACGCGCTCGTCATCATCGATCTCAAGCGCGTGGAAGGCCGGTTGTGGGACCACCGGGCCCGCGTCGCCTCCACCCCGCGCGAGGTCATCGACGTGACCGACGAGCTGGAGACGGAGATGCTGGAACGGCTCTCCATCCTGCCCAAGGGCCAGGACACGTGGACCCCGACGGCGGACCGGCCCCGGATCACCGTGGTCGTGGATGAGGGCGCCGAGGTCATGACGGCCGCCGACAGCGTTCCGTACGAGGTCGAGGCCGGGGAGGGGAAGACGCGCACGGTCAAGCGGTCCGCGCTCCCGGCGCTGGAGTCCATCGCCCGGATGGGGCGGGCGGCGTGCATCGACCTGTGGTGGATGACGCAGAAGCCCACCATCGGGGACGGCATCCCCAAGCAGATCGCCCCGCAGATCGGCGTCTCCATCTGCCTCGCGGTCCGCACGCCGGCCGAAGCGCGCGTGGTCCTCGGTGAGGACGCACAGGCCAAGGGCTGGAACGCCGACGAGCTGCCCGTGCCCGGTGTGGCGCTGATCCGGGACGGCAAGCGCAAGCCGGACCCCGTCAAGGTCCGCTACATGGACAAGTCCGTGGTCATTGCCCTGCCCGACCGCACCCCGTGGTCCCGCTCGGTCGCGCCGACAGTCGAAGCCGCGGGCGCCCCGACTCTCACTCTCGTCAGGGACACCGCTCCCGAGACGACCCCCGCCACGGACGGCGCCGCCGCCCGCGTGCTCAAGGCCATCGAGACCACCGACGAACCGGTCCGGCAGAAGGACCTGGTCACGCTCACGGGCCTGTCCAAGGGCGCCGTGTCCAAGGCCGTCAAGGCCCTCACCACGAGCGGCGCCGTCGTCCGCACCCCGGATGGCTGCCTGACCGCGACGCGCGGCGACGAGTCCGCTGCCGCCTGACCTACCCGCACAACGACGGCGGCCCCCATCCGACCAAGAACCGGGGCCGCCGCCTTCCACCAGACCGTCAACAGACCTGTGGAGGTCTCCCAGCATGACCCAACCGACCGTCTTCCGGCGAGTGCGCGGCCGGCGCCCGCGCTTACTGGACCTGTTCTGCTGCCAGGGCGGCGCGGCCAAGGGCTATGACGACGCCGGGTTCGACGTGACCGGCGTTGACCTCGCCCCGCAGCCCCGCTACCCGTTCCCGTTCGTGCAGGCCGACGCGATCGCGTTCGTCCTCGAACACGGGGCCGCGTTCGACTTCATCCACGCCTCACCCCCGTGCCAGCACGACAGCGAGTGCCAGCGCATCCAGTCCAACGACCACCCCGACCTGATCGCCCCCACCCGCGCCGCCCTCGAGACGACCGGGCGGCCGTGGGTGCTGGAGAACGTGCGCGGCGCGGTGCCCAAGCTCCGCGCTCCGGTGATGCTGTGCGGGCAGATGTTCCGACTCGCCAACTACCGGCACCGCTTCTTCGAGACCGGCGGCGGCTTTCACCTCGCGCAGCCGGACCACCCCGCCCACCTCGTGCCGCAGGCCAAGATGGGCCGCCCGGTTCCGGCCGGGCACTACGGGCAGTTCGTCGGGAACTTCTCTGGTGTGCCCCTAGCCCGCAAGGTGCTGGAGGTGCCGTGGATGAACCGCGACGGCATCCGCGAGTGCATCCCGCCCGCCTACGCACAGCACATCGGCCGCGCCGCCCTGGTCCTGCTCGCCTCCGGGCTGGAGGTGGCGGCATGACCAGCATTCCCACGGTGAACCTGGAGTGCCTGCCGCTGCTCGCATCCGCTCTCACGGCGGCCGAACGCGGCTGGCCCGTCATCCCGCTGCACCCCGGCAGCAAGCGGCCGGCCGGGCACGCCGAACGGGCCTGCCCCGGCACCGGCCGGTGCGCCGGCGGGCACCGCACCCCGGAAGAGCGCGCCACCACCGACCCGAACCTGATCCACGCAGCGTGGGCGCACCGGCCGTACAACGTCGGGATCGCGACCGGTCCGGCCGGGCTGCTCGTCATCGACCTGGACCCGGTCAAGGCGGAAGAGCAGAAAGGAGCGCCTGACGGCGCCACTTCTCTGCAAGCGCTCTGCGAGCGCGCCGGGCAGGTGCTCCCGGATACCTACCAGGTGCGGACCGCGCGCGGTGAACACCTCTACTTCACCACCCCCGCCGGGGTCAGGCTGAAGTGCAGCGTGGACCGTCTCGGACCGCACATCGACACCCGTGCGTGGGGCGGCTACGTCGTCGCCCCCGGCAGCACCACCCCGGACGGCGCGTACGAGGTCGCCCACGACGTGCCTGTCGCGGAACTGCCGGTCTGGCTCGCCGCACTGCTCACCGAGCCGGACCGGCCCGCCCCGGTGCCCGTCCGGGTCCATGACGGCACGCGTGCCGCGCGGGTGGCGCTGGAACGTGAGTGCGCCGTCATCGCCGCCGCAACCGACGGCGGGCGCAACAGCGCCCTGCACAAGAGCGCCTGCAAGGTGGCCCGGTTCGTCGCGTGGGGTGACCTGCCGCGAGAGGTTGCAGAGCAGGCAATCCAGGGGGCGGGGGAGGCTACGGGTCTGCCGCCGGCCGAGTGCCGCACCACCATCCGCAGCGCCCTGGACTGGGTCATCGCCCACGCCACCCCGAGGGAGGCGGCATGACGGCCCCGACTCGCCCCGCCCTGGATTGCCCCACCAAGACCCCCACCGGCCCGCACACCGCCCCACAAGCGGTGGATGCGGTGGCCGTGGGCGAGCCGAAAGGCGCCGCCCGTCAGGGCGTCGTCACTGCTCTTCGTTCTGAGCGGTTCCGGAGCAACGAGGCACGCCACGACGCAGAAGACCCGACGCCCGAGCGGCCCGGCATCCGCATCTACGCCCCACCGGTCTACCGCCACCACTGGGACGGCGCCCGCTGGTCCACACGGCACGGCGACACCCCCACCGCCGCCTACGCCTGCACCTGCGGACAGACCGGCACCGCCACCGGTCCCCGCACGGTGGCCGCGCTGATCTACGAGTACGAGGCGCACGCGTCCGGCTGCACGGGAGCTTCCCCGACGACCCTGGAAAGGAGGACCGCCGCATGACGCCCAAGTCCATCGACGGCGCCGCGCTGCTCGACGAGGTGGAAGCCTTCCACCGGCGCTTCAACGTCTTCCCCACCGATGCCGCGTACGTCGCGGTCGCGCTGTGGGACGCCCACGCCCACCTGCTCGACTGCTTCGACTCCACCCCGCGTCTCGCGTTCCTGTCCCCCGAACCGGGGTCGGGGAAGTCGCGGGCACTGGAGATCGTGGAAACCCTCGTGCCGCACCCGATGGTCGCGGTCAACGCGTCCGCCGCCGCCCTGTTCCGGGCCGTGTCCGGCGTGGACGGACGGCCCACCATCCTGTTCGACGAGATCGACACCATCTTCGGCCCCAAGGCGGGAGACAACGAGGACCTGCGCGGCTTCCTCAACGCCGGACACCGCCGCACCGGCGTCACCTACCGGTGCATCGGCGACGGCGGCAACCAGACCGTGCAAGCCTTCCCCTCGTACTGCGCGGTCGCAGTCGCCGGACTCGGCTCCCTGCCGGACACGATCCTCACCCGCTCCATCGTCGTCCGCATGCGCCGGCGAGCCCGCAACGAACGCGTGGAACCCTTCCGCGCCCGCATCCACGAAGCCGAGGGCCACAAGCTCCGTGACCGGCTCGCCGACTGGGCCGAGCAAGCACGCGGGTTCGTGCTCGGAGCCTGGCCCGAGATGCCCGACGGAGTCACCGACCGGCCTGCGGACGTATGGGAGCCACTGCTCGCCATCGCGGACGCCGTCGGCGGAAAGTGGCCCGAACGTGCCCGCGACGCGTGCGTCACGCTCGTCAAGGCCGCGCAGACCACCGACAAACACAGCCTCGGCATCCGCCTGTTGACCGACCTGCGCGACCACGTCCTGATCGGCGTGGACAAGCTGCCCACCATCGCCATCCTCGACCGGCTCAACGCCCTCGACGACGCCCCGTGGGCCGACCTCGACGGCAAACCGCTCGACAACCGGCGCCTTGCCCGGATGCTCGCCGAGTACATGACCGCCGACAACACCCCCGTCCGATCCCGCAACATCCGAACCGCCGGCGGAGTCCTCAAAGGCTTCCACGCCGAGGACCTCGCGGACGCGTGGGCCCGCTACTGCCCGCCCCCTCCCCAGGACTCCGCTACATCCGCTACACCGCTACAGCCCAGCTCAGAGGCCATGAATCTGTAGCGGCACCCAAGCGTGTAGCGGCTACGCCCACAACGACGCAGCGCATGCGTAGCCGCTACACGCCACCCCTCCGCTACAAAAACACCCCCGCTGACCTGCGATGTAGCGGCGTAGCGGATGTAGCGGACTTCCCAGAAGGGGGCCAAGAGCCCCGCCTTCTCACCCCGTCAAGGAGTCGCACCGTGGCACGCCCCCAGATGCTCAAGCTCCCCGACGTCCTCAGCGAGATCGGCATGAGTCGCACCGCCTTCTACCGCATGCGTGCCCGTGGGCAAGCCCCCCGGCTCGTGAAGCTGCCAAATGGCCATCTCCGTGTACGCCGAAGCGACCTGGACGACTGGCTGAACAACCTCGACGCACCCGCCTACTGATCGAAATGGGGCCCGGCTCTCACGCCGGGCCCCACCCACAGGAAGGCCACAAGTGGGTAAGACATACGACGTTCGTATCTGGTCCGTCCGACAGCGGAAGGACAGAGGGCAGACCTCGGCAGAGTTGCGCTGGAAGACGGGCGAGACTCCGCACTCCCAGACGTTCCGCACCAAGACGCTGGCAGAGGGCCGCCGCGCCGAGCTGCTGAGAGCGGCTCACGCTGGCGAGCCGTTCGACGAGTCCACCGGGGCGCCGGTCTCCGAGCTGCGGAAGCGCAACGATGTGACTTGGTATCAGCATGCCCGCGAGTACATCGAGATGAAGTGGCAGCACTCCCCCGGTTCGACCCGCCGGACGCTCGCGGAGGCCATGGCCACGGTGACGCCGGCGCTTGTCACGAACACCAAGGGAATGGCCGACGCCAAGACTGTGCGGACGGCTCTCTATAGCTGGGCGTTCAACGTGAGCCGCCGTGACCAGGAACCCCCGGACGATGTGGCAGCCGTGCTGGCGTGGTTCGAGCGGAAGTCGCTGCCCACCTCCGCGCTGGCCGACCGGATGCACGTGCGCGCGGCCCTGGACGCCCTGACCAAGAAGTTGGACGGCGCCACGGCGTCCGCGTCGACCATCCGGCGGAAGCGGGCCATCTTCCACAACGCCCTCGGTTACGCCGTCGACGCCGGCCGTCTGACGGACAACCCCCTGCCTCAGGTGCAGTGGAAAGCTCCGGAGCAGGTAGCCGAAGAACTGGATCCCGCCTCAGTGCCAGACCCCCGGCAGGCTTTCGCGCTGCTCGATGCCGTGCGCACGCAGAGCCCCCGTGGGCGGCGCCTGGTCGCATTCTTCGGCTGCATGTACTACGCGGCGGCACGGCCGGCGGAAGTCGTCGGCCTCCGTCTCCAAGACTGCGACCTGCCACGGCGAGGATGGGGCACCCTGCGACTCCGAGAGACCCGCCCGCGCTCGGGGTCGGCCTGGACGGACAGCGGTGAGGCACACGACCGACGAGGGCTCAAGCACCGGCCCCGGAAAGCGGTACGCACCGTGCCGATCCCGCCCGATCTCGTGAGGCTGCTCCGTTGGCACGTCACCGCGTACGGAGTCGCCCCTGACGGGCGGCTGTTCCGGACGCAGCGCGGCGGGCTCATCCAGGACACCGGATACGGCGAGGTCTGGGCGGAAGCCCGCGCGCGTGCTCTTACGCCCGCTCAGTGCGCGTCACCTCTCGCCAAGCGTCCATATGATCTTCGCCACGCTGCCGTATCCACATGGCTCAGCTCCGGAGTGGAGCCGCAGGAGGTAGCTGCCCGCGCCGGCCACAGCGTGGCCGTGTTGTTCCGGGTGTACGCCAAGTGCTTGGACGGCGGTGCGGCCACAGCAAACGCCCGCATCGAGCGGGCACTGCGGAGCGGCAGCTAGGGGCCGAAGCTGCCCCACGCCTGCCCCACACGGACTGGTCAGCACCCGAATCAGGGTGAGACACATTGGGAAGAAGCGCCCATAACGATCGGCTCGAGCCGGTCAACGAACGAGACCCCCTCCGTCCCGCGTTTCCGCAGTTCGGAGGAGGTCTCGTTTCAACTTTCTCAGCGTGGCGGCGCCAGGATTCGAACCTGGGAAGGCTGAGCCGGCAGATTTACAGTCTGCTCCCTTTGGCCGCTCGGGCACACCGCCGGGGTCGCTGCCGTTCGAACCGCTCTGCGGCGGTGCTCCCTGGCAACGACGTAAACAATACCCGATGCCGAGGGGTGCTTCGCCACCCGATTGATCGCCACCCGGGGGACCCGGGGTGGCTAGGCTTGTCGGGATGCGGCCCGAGGTCCGCCCCGGGCTCGGCGGCCACCCCCACGCCCGCCGACACGCACCCATTCGCACCCCGATACAAGGAGCCACAGGACATGGCCGACTCCAGTTTCGACATCGTCTCGAAGGTCGAGCGGCAGGAGGTCGACAACGCCCTCAACCAGACCGCCAAGGAGATCTCGCAGCGCTACGACTTCAAGGGCGTGGGTGCCTCGATCTCGTGGTCCGGGGAGAAGATCCTCCTGGAGGCGAACTCCGAGGACCGGGTGAAGGCCGTCCTCGACGTCTTCCAGTCCAAGCTGATCAAGCGCGGCATCTCGCTGAAGGCCCTGGACGCGGGCGAGCCGCAGCTCTCGGGCAAGGAGTACAAGATCTTCGCGTCGATCGAGGAGGGCATCTCCCAGGAGAACGCGAAGAAGGTGGCGAAGATCATTCGCGACGAGGGCCCCAAGGGCGTGAAGGCGCAGGTCCAGGGTGACGAGCTGCGCGTCAGCTCCAAGAGCCGGGACGACCTTCAGGCCGTGATCGCCCTACTGAAGGGCAAGGACTTCGACTTCGCGCTGCAGTTCGTGAACTACCGGTGATCGTGAACTGAGCCCAGCTCTTGAGGCCGGAAAGGGTGAGCTCCTGCGGGGGCTCACCCTTCGCGCGTTCCGGGCACGGGCGCGCCTGTCAGTCGCGTGAGTGGCCGAAGAAGATCCGGTACGCGATCAGCAGCACCAGGGAACCGCCGATCGCCGACACCCACGTGGCGCCGTCGTAGAAGTCCTTGCTGATCGGGTGGTCCAGCCAGCGGGCCGAGATCCAGCCGCCGATGAACGCGCCGGCGACACCGATGAGCGTCGTGCCGATGAAGCCGCCGGGGTCGCGACCCGGCAGCAGGAACTTGGCGATGGCTCCGGCCAGCAGCCCCAGGAAGATCCAGCTGATGATCGTCATACCTCTGAACCTGCCCCTCCGCGCCATGCCCGCACTTCTTCAGGCACTGTGATCTCCGGCGCGTTCGTTCGCCCACTGTTGCTGCTCCGTTGGTGAACAGGACGTATCGTCGGCGCCCGCCGGTTGCGGCGGTCAGTAGGGTCGGGCCATGACTCGGTCCACCTCCGCCTCTCCTGGGCTGCGGCGTTCGCTCGGGGTCGGGGACGCCGTCGTCATCGGGCTCGGCTCGATGATCGGGGCCGGGATCTTCGCGGCGCTCGCCCCGGCCGCCCGCGCGGCCGGCTCCGGCCTCCTCGCCGGGCTCGCGGTCGCCGCCGTCGTCGCGTACTGCAACGCCATGTCGTCGGCACGGCTGGCCGCCCGCTACCCGGCCTCGGGCGGGACGTACGTGTACGGCCGGGAGCGCCTCGGGGAGTTCTGGGGGTACCTCGCGGGCTGGGCGTTCGTGGTCGGCAAGACGGCCTCCTGTGCGGCGATGGCGTTGACGGTCGGGGCGTATGTCTGGCCCGATCAGGCGCAGGCGGTGGCGGTCGCGGCCGTGGTGGCGCTGACCGCAGTGAACTACGGCGGCGTGCAGAAGTCCGCCTGGCTGACGCGGGTCATCGTGGCGGTGGTCCTGGCTGTCCTGGCCGGTGTGGTGGTCGTGTGCCTGGGCTCCGGCCGGTCGGACGCCGGACTCCTCGGGGCCGGGGCCACGGGCGGCGTGAGTGGGGTCCTCCAGGCGGCCGGCCTGCTGTTCTTCGCGTTCGCCGGATACGCGCGGATCGCGACCCTGGGCGAGGAGGTGCGGGACCCCGCCCGCACGATTCCCCGGGCGATCCCGCTCGCCCTGGGCGTGACGCTGGTGGTCTATGCGCTCGTCTCGGTGGCCGTCCTCTCCGTGCTCGGGGCTGAAGGGCTGGGGGCCGCGGGTGCGCCGCTGACCGACGCCGTGCGCGCTGCCGGAGCACCGGCGCTGGCTCCCGTGGTGAGGGTCGGCGCGGCCGTCGCGGCGCTGGGGTCGCTGCTCGCCCTGATCCTGGGTGTCTCCCGTACGACGCTGGCCATGGCCCGTGACCGGCATCTGCCCGGCGTCCTGGCCGCCGTGCATCCGCGCTTCCAGGTGCCGCACCGGGCGGAGCTGGCAGTCGGCGCGGTGGTCGCGGTCCTCGCCGCCTCGGTGGACGTGAGGGGTGCGATCGGCTTCTCCTCCTTCGGTGTGCTCGCGTACTACGCGGTGGCCAACGCATCGGCCTGGACGCTCGACGCGGCCCGGCGTTCCCGTGTCGTGCCGGCCGTGGGGCTCATCGGGTGTGCGGTGCTGGCCTTCTCTCTTCCGGTGATCTCGGTCGTCGTGGGCGCGGGCGTGCTGGCAGTGGGGGTGGCCTTGTTCGCGGTGCGGTGGTGGATGGGGCGGCGGTCACCCCGGGCGTAGGGCGGGGGCGTGACGTCCTCGCCTCAGGCGGTGGGGTGCGGGGAGGCCGTGCGCAGGGGGAAGTCCGCCCACGGGGTCAGGTCCATGTCGTCGTTCTCCTCCTCGTACCAGCCGGTGCCGTCGAGCCAGGCGCGCAGCCAGTCGGCGAGGCTCGGGGCATCCAGGTACCAGGCGTGGGCGGCGTCGTCGGCGTTCGGCTCGAAGAGGAGGACGGGGGCCTCCGGGGTGCGGCAGTCCACGCAGGCGTACATCGCACAGCCCCAGTGGGATATCGGCAGGACCCCCTCGGGCCAGGGCCAGTCGGGGTTCCTGCGGCCGGCATCCCTGTTGGCGAGGTACTGCGGGACGGCGGCGGGCTCGCCGGCGGGAGGGTTGTCGAGCAGCGGCAACAGGCCGTACTCCGGGCCGAATCCACCGTCGCCTATGCGGAGATAGAGGTCGGCGAGGAGCGGGGGCAGGCTGAAGCCGAGGGCCTCCTCGGCACGGGCCACCGTGGCCGCGTCCACCGGCTCGGGGAGTGTAGGCCAGCCCCACGGAAGGGAGTTGCGGGCCGCGGCCGCCACCCTCGTCAGCAACTGCTCGTTTTCGGTCATGCATTCATGATGCAAGCCGCCACTGACAACCGGCCGGGGCTGTGGACAACCGGCGGACTGTGGACAGTCGCGAACGCCGAAGGGTGCGCAGTGGGCCGTGGCCCCCCGCCTACCAGGTCGTCGCGAACGGCCTGTCCGTCGGCACGATCTCGCGTCCGAGCGGGAACAGCGACACCGGGATCAGCTTGAAGTTGGCGATGCCGAACGGGATGCCGATGATCGTCACGCACAGGGCGAGGCCCGTGACGATGTGGCCGATGGCCAGCCACCAGCCCGCGAGGACCAGCCACAGGACGTTGCCGACGCAGGAGGGGGCTCCCGCGTCACGCCGCTCCACGGTGGTGTACCCGAAGGGCCACAGGGCGTAGACGCCGATACGGAACGCCGCGACGCCGAACGGGATGCCGATGATGGTGATGCACAGGACGAGGCCCGCCACCATGTAGGCGAGGAACAGCCAGAAGCCGCTCAGGATGAGCCAGATGACGTTCAAAATGGTCTTCACTGGTGGCCTGCCATCTTCTCGAGTCGGGCGATGCGCTCCGCCATCGGCGGGTGGGTGGAGAACATCTTGGCGAACCCCTGTCCGGGGCGGAACGGGTTCGCGATCATCATGTGGCTGGCGGTCTCGATACGGGGCTCGGGCGGCAGCGGCAGCTGCTTGGTGCCCGTCTCCAGCTTGCGCAGGGCGCCGGCCAGAGCGAGCGGGTCTCCGGTGAGCTGGGCTCCGGACGCGTCCGCCTCGTACTCCCTGGACCGGCTGATGGCCAGCTGGATGAGGGAGGCGGCCAGCGGCCCCAGGATCATGATCAGCAGCAGGCCGAGGATGCCGGGTCCGTCGTCGTCGTCCGAGCGGCCGATGGGGATCAGCCAGGCGAAGTTGACCAGGAACATGATCACCGAGGCGAGCGCACCGGCGACCGACGAGATCAGGATGTCGCGGTTGTACACATGGCTCAACTCGTGGCCGATGACACCGCGCAGCTCCCGCTCGTCGAGGAGGCGCAGGATGCCCTCGGTGCAGCACACGGCGGCGTTGCGAGGGTTGCGGCCGGTCGCGAACGCGTTCGGCGCCTCCGTCGGGGAGATGTAGAGACGGGGCATCGGCTGGCGGGCCTGGGTGGAGAGCTCTCGGACCATCCGGTACAGCCCGGGCGCCTCGAATTCACTGACCGGGCGGGCCCGCATCGCGCGCAGGGCGAGCTTGTCGCTGTTCCAGTACGCGTACGCGTTCGTCCCGAGGGCGACCAGGACCGCGACGACGAGCCCCATCCGGCCGAAGAAACTGCCGATGACGATGATGAGCGCGGACAGTCCCCCGAGGAGGACTGCGGTCCTGAGCCCGTTGTGCCGGCGGTGCACGGTACGCCCTCCAAGTGGTGCGGCAGGGGAACCTTCACTGGTCGTCTGCGACGCCACCGGTGCCGTGGTGTCACGTCCAGTGGACCCTTCTGTACTGGTCAACGCCAGGCGAAGGTCACGGGTTCCCTGGTCGGCCGCCACCATCCCTGGGCCGTCCGGGTGAGGCCCCGGTGTACGCGGGCACGCGCGCGTGCCCGGCCGCGGGGTCAGAAGAGCCCGGTGTCGGCGAAGCGCAGGACCAGCTGGGGTGCCCCGGACAGGGCGACGGCGATGACGCCGGCGAGGGCGATCGCCGCCGTCACCGGCGCGACCGGGAGGTGCCTGACCTGTTCGCCCTCGGGGGCGCGGAACAGCAGGGCCGTCCACTGGAGGTAGTAGAAGAGGGCGATCACGACGTTGACCGCCATCACCACGGCCAGCCAGCCCAGGCCCGCGTCGACGGCGGCGGAGAAGACGGTGACCTTGGCGAACAGGCCGATGATCCCCGGCGGCAGCCCCGCGAGGCAGAGCAGGAAGAAGGCCAGGACCAGGGCGGACACGGGGTTGCGGGCGTACAGGCCGCGGTAGTCGCTGACGCGGTTGAGGGTCTTCGTACGGCCGACGAGTGCGGCCACCGCGAAGGCGCCCAGGTTCACGGCGCCGTACATGAGCGCGTAGGCCACGGTGGAGCCGATGGAACGCTCCGCGTCGCCGGAGTACGCGGCGGCGGCGATCGGTACGAGGAGGTAGCCGGCCTGGCCGACGGAGGACCAGGCGAGCAGGCGTACCGCGCTGTACGCGCGCGTGGCCTGCTGCCGCAGGGCACCGACGTTGCCGACGGTCATGGTGAGCGCGGCGAGCGCGGCGAGCGCCGGGCCCCAGACGTCGGCGTACGTCGGCAGCGCGACGACGGTGACGAGGATCAGGCCGGTGAAGCCGACCGCCTTGCCGACGACCGACAGATAGGCGGCGACCGGCAGGGGCGCACCGATGTAGGTGTCCGGCACCCAGAAGTGGAAGGGCACGGCGGCCGTCTTGAAGGCGAAGCCGACCAGGGTGAGGACCACGCCGGTCTGGGTGAGCGTCTGGAGCTGGCCGTCGACGTCCTGGATGCGTTCGGCGAGCCGGGTGAGGTGCAGGGTGCCCGTCGCGGCGTACACGAAGCTGATGCCCATGAGGCTGACCGCGGTGGCGGTGACCGACGACAGGAAGAACTTGAGGGCCGCTTCGGAGGACCTGCGGTCGCCGCGGCGGAGGCCGACCAGGGCGAACGCGGGGAGCGAGGCGACTTCCAGGGCGACGACGAGGGTCGCCAGGTCGCGGGCGGCGGGCAGCAGCGCCGCTCCTGCGGCGGAGGACAGCAGCAGGAACCAGTACTCCCCTTCGGCGAGTTCCTTCCTGGCGTCCTTCAGCGCCGTGACCGAGAGGAGGGCCGCGAGAAGGGCACCTCCGAGGACGAGGAACTGGATGACGAGGGTGAAGCGGTCGGCGGTGTAGCTGCACACGTCCGGGGCGCCGGTGAGGCAGAACGTGGAGCGGTCACCGTCCAGGAGCGGCAGCAGCAGGAGCGCGGCGGCGGCGAGTCCCGCCACGGACGCCCAGCCCAGCAGGGCCTTCCTGCCCTCGGGGACGAACAGGTCGGCGACGAGGACCGCGAGGGCCACGGCGGCCGCGACGGTAGGCGGCGCGATGGCGAGCCAGTCGACGGACTGGACCAGGGACTCGGCGAGGGGCTGGGCCGGGGAGCTCATCGGGTGCCTCCTGCGAGGAGCTGCTGCACGGCCGGGTCGGTGAGGCCGAGGAGGGTCTTCGGCCAGAGGCCGGCGACGACGGTGAGGACGACCAGGGGGGTCCAGGCCGCGAACTCGTACCTGTGGACGTCGGCGAGTCGCGGGGCGTCCTGCGGGACCGCGCCCATGCAGACGCGGCGCACCACGACGAGCAGGTACGCGGCGGTGAGCAGGGTGCCGAAGGCGCCGATCGCCATGAAGGTGAGGAAGGCCGGGCGGCTGAGCCCTGCGGCGGGGTCGAACGCCCCGAACAACGCGAGCATCTCGCCCCAGAACCCGGCGAGGCCGGGCAGTCCCAGCGAGGCGACCGCCGCGAAGGCGAGCAGTCCGCCCAGGCGGGGCGCCTTGCCGTACAGCGCGGCGCCGGTCTCCTGGGCGAGGGTGTCGAGGTCGGTCGTGCCGGTCCGGTCCTTCAGCGCGCCGACCAGGAAGAACAGCAGGCCGGTGATCAGGCCGTGGGCGATGTTGGCGAACAGGGCGCCGTTCACGCCGGTCGGGGTCATCGTGGCGATGCCGAGCAGGACGAAGCCCATGTGCCCGACGGACGAGTAGGCGATGAGGCGCTTGAGGTCGCCCTTCGCGCCCTGCTTGGCCAGCGCCAGGCAGGCGAGCGATCCGTAGACGATGCCGACGACCGCGAACGCGGCGAGGTAGGGCGCGAAGTCGGCGAAGCCGTCCGGGGCGATCGGCAGCAGGATGCGCACGAACCCGTACGTGCCCATCTTCAGCAGGACGCCGGCCAGCAGGACCGAGCCGACGGTCGGCGCCGCGGTGTGGGCGTCGGGCAGCCAGCTGTGCAGGGGCCACATCGGCGTCTTGACCGCCAGCCCGAGACCGATCGCCAGAACGGCGATGACCTGCACGGACGCGGTGAGTGACCGGCCGTTGTCAGTGGCGAGTGCCACCATGTCGAACGTGCCCGCCTTGAGACCGATCAGGAGCAGGCCGAGCAGCATCACGACGGAGCCGAGCAGCGTGTAGAGGATGAACTTCCAGGCGGCCGCGGCCCGGCCGTCGCCGCCCCAGCGGGCAATGAGGAAGTACATCGGGATGAGGACCGTCTCGAAGGCGAGGAAGAAGAGCAGCAGGTCGAGGACGGCGAAGGTGGCGAGGGTGCCGCCTTCCAGCAGGAGCAGCAGGGCGACGAACGCCTTCGGGGTGGGCCCGGAAGGCATCTTGAAGTACGAGTAGAGCGCGCAGAGGAAGGTCAGCAGCGCGGTCAGGACCAGAAGGGGGAGGGAGATGCCGTCGACGCCGAGGTGGATGCGCACGTCGAGTGCGGGGATCCAGCTGATGTCCGTGCCGGCCTGCATCTTGGACGGCTGGTCGTGGTCGAAGCCCAGCGCGAGGACGATCGCCGCGATGAGCACCACGCCGGTCACGGTCACGCCGTGCCGGAGCACCGCCTGCTCGGGTGACTTCCCCTTCAGCCCCGGCGGGGCGGGCAGGAGAGCGGCGGCCGCGCCGAGGAGCGGCCCGACGACGACGAACGCCAGAAGGAACTGCATCACGGACTCGTTGATATCGATCACGCCTGCTCACGCTCCCGTGGCGACGAGGACGGCGGCGACCGCGAGGACGACGGTGCCGGCGAGCAGCGCGCTCACATAGGTCTGCACATTGCCGGTCTGGGCGCGTCGCACGGCGATGCCCAGCCAGCGCGGAAGGGCGCCGGCGCCGCGTACGTAGGTGTCGACGACCTCGCGGTCGAGGAACCGGACGAGGGCGGCGCCGCCCTGGACCGGTCGGACGAAGAGGGTCCGGTAGACCGCGTCGAGGTGGAAGCCGACGGCCGCGTGGCGGTGCAGCGGGCCGAGCAGCAGCCTCCCGGGGTCCGCCGGGTCGGGTGCGTAGGCCACTCCCCCGTACACGGGCGCGTGACTGGCGATGGCCTCCGCCTCGACCTGCCCGGCGTCGCCCTCGGGGTGCGCGGCGACCGCGCCCAGCGGGATGCCGATCGCCAGCGAGGTCGTGTGCCGCCAGGCCGCGTAGGTGACGATGCCGCCGATGAGGGCGACACCGGTGCCGAGGACGGACGTGGTGAGGGCGGGGGCGAGGTCGTCGCCGTCGAACCAGTCGGGGAGCACGCGGTAGGCGAATCCGCCGAGTGCCAGGGAGGGCACGGCCAGCACCCACAGCACCACGGTCATCGTCAGCGGCTGCCTGCCGTGGTCGGGGGCCTCGACACCCCGGCCGCGGAAGGCGAGCAGCCACAGCCGGGTCGCGTACGCGGCGGTGAGCAGGGCGGTGACCACTCCGGCGATCAGGACGGTCCAGCCGGCGGCGTCGGGGGCGTGCTCGGTGTGGCCGGTGGCGACATGCTCGGCCGCTCCGAGGACGGACTCCTTGGAGAAGAAGCCGCTGAACGGCGGGATCGCGGCGAGCGCGAGGAGTGCCACGGTCATCGTCCAGAAGGCGTCCGGGACGCGGTCGCGCAGATGGCCCATGCGGGACATGACAGCCAGCGAGTTGGTGCCGGCGGCGTGGATGATCACGCCGGCCGCGAGGAAGAGCAGGGCCTTGAAGGCGCCGTGCGAGAGGAGGTGGAAGACGGCGGCACCGCGATCGCCGACGGCCAGGGCGCCCGTCATGTAACCGAGCTGGCCGATCGTGGAGTAGGCGAGGACGCGCTTGATGTCGTCCTGGGCGAGCGCGGCGAGGCCGGAGCCGACCATCGTGACGGCGGCCATCACGGCGAGTACGACCATCGCGGCCTGTGAGGCCTCGAAGACCGGGAGGAGGCGGGCGACGAAGTAGACACCGGCGGCGACCATCGTCGCGGCGTGGATCAGCGCGGAGACCGGCGTCGGACCGGCCATCGCGTCGGGCAGCCAGGTGTGCAGCGGGAACTGCGCCGACTTGCCCGCCACTCCCGCGAGGAGCAGCAGCGCGATGACGGTCGGGTGGTCGAGGCCGCCGCTCGCGACGGTGCCGAGGATCTTCGTGATGCGGAAGGACCCGGCGTCGGTGGCGAGCGCGAACAGGCCGATGAGGAAGGGGACGTCACCGAGCTTGGTCACCAGGAAGGCCTTGATGGAGGCGGCTCGGGCCTCCGGGGTCTCCCAGTAGTGACCGACGAGGAAGTACGAGCAGATGCCCATGATCTCCCAGCCGACCAGCAGCACCATCAGGTCGCCGGAGTAGACGACGAGCAGCATGGCGGAGGTGAACAGGGAGACGAGCGCGGCGTACGAGGGGTAGCGGCGGTCTTCGCGGAGGTAGCCCGTGGAGTACACCTGCACGCAGGTCGCGACGAGGGTCACGAGTACGGCGACCAGCGCGGCGAAGCCGTCGATGTCCAGGGCTAGTTCGATCGGCACCGAGCCGGTGGGTGTGAGCTCGGTGGCGGCGGTGATCGCCTGGTCGCCGCCCTGGCGCACGGCGACGACGGCAGCCAGTACCAGCGACGCGAGGGTCGGCAGGACGGCGAGGGGCCGGACGAAGCCCGGGGTCGTACGGCCCAGGAGCAGGCCGGCCGCGGCGCCGAGGAAGGGGAGGAGGGGGACCAGTACGGCGAGGGTGGTCGTGGTCACGCGGTGGCCTCAGCCTTCTCGGCCCGCCCGGCGGTGGGGCTGTCGTGATCGGGGTCGTGGCCCTCCGCGGTGTCGCGGAGCCGGTCGATGTCCGAGGTGCCGCGGTTGCGGTGGACGGCGAGCACGATCGCCAGGCCGATGCCGATCTCGGCGGCGGCGATGGTGATCGTGAAGAGGGTCAGGGCCTGACCGGAGTGGAGGGTGTCCGCGGCGGCCCGGCTGAGCCAGACGTCGAAGGCGACCAGGTTGAGGTTGACGGCGTTGAGCATCAGCTCGACCGACATCAGGACCAGGATCGCGTTGCGGCGGGCGAGGACGCCGTAGAGGCCGGTGCAGAACAGCAGGGCGGACAGCACGGCGGGGTAGGCGAGATGCATCAGCGGGCGCCTTCCTGCTTGGCCCGCGCGGTTCCTTCGGGCGTCTCGGGCTCGGTTCCTTCGGGCGTCCCGGGTTCGGTTCCCCCGGAAACCCCATTTCGCCCGATCGGGTGATTACGGGAATCCGGGACGGAAGGGGAACTCGCGGGCGTGGCTCGGGAGTTCAGAGAGGGAGAGCCTGGCTCGGCCTTCGCTTTACGGGACAGGACGATCGCGCCGACCAGCGCGGCGAGGAGGAGGACGGACAGGCCCTCGAAGGGGAGGACCCAGTTCTGGAAGAGGCTCTCGCCGGTGGCCTGGGTGGAGCCGGCGGCGGGGCCGTCCAGATCGATCCAGGTGGTGCGGAAGGCGTCGACGACCACCCAGACGAGCGTGACCGCGGCGACGGCGGCCACGGCCAGGGCGGCCCAGCGGTTCCCGGAGTCGGCGTCCGGGGAGCGGCCGATGGGAGCCCGCGTCAGCATCAGACCGAACAGAAGGAGGACGACGACGGACCCCACATAGATGAGGACCTGCACCCAGGCGATGAACTCGGCCGTCAGGAGGAGGTATTCGACGGCGAGTCCGCCGAGCGCCACCACCAGCCACAGGGCGGCGTGCACCAGCTGCCGGGTGGTGACGGTGACGAGGGCGGCGCCGAAAGTGACCAGGCCGACGAGCAGGAACGTGATCTCGACGCCCGTCGGCGAGAGAAAGCCGTGCGAGCCCTCCGATGGTGCCGCGTGAACCGTCAGGGCGTGCGTGGTCACGGTCTGGGTGGCGACGGCGTGGGCGGTGACGGCCGCTGCGGTGAGGCTCACGCCTGGCCCTCCCGCGTGTCAGTGCCCGGTTCCGTCCGCGGTTCCGCCTGCGCGGCCGCCAGCTTCTCGGCGGCCTTACGGGCGGCGGCGATCTCCTTGGGCTCCTCCGCACCGGGGTCCAGGGCGGGCGGGGCGGGGACGGTCCACATCCACTCGCGCAGCTTGTCGCGCTCGTGGGTGAGGTCACGGATGTCGGTCTCGGCGTACTCGAACTCCGGGGACCAGAACAGGGCGTCGAAAGGACAGACCTCGATGCAGATACCGCAGTACATGCACAGCGAGAAGTCGATGGCGAAGCGGTCCAGGACGTTGCGGCTGCGCTCACGGCCACCGGGAGCCGCCGGCGGGACCGTCTCCTTGTGGGAGTCGATGTAGATGCACCAGTCCGGGCACTCACGGGCGCACAGCATGCAGACCGTGCAGTTCTCCTCGAACAGGCCGATCACGCCGCGGCTGCGGGGCGGCAGGGCCGGCTGGGTGTCCGGGTACTGCGCGGTGACGGACTTCCTCGTCATCGTGCGGAGGGTGACGGCCAGGCCCTTGGCCAGGCCACTGCCGGGGATGGGGGCCATGGTTACTGGATCACCACCTTGACGATGCCGGTGAGGGCGATCTGGGCGAGCGAGAGGGGGACGAGGAGGGTCCAGGAGAGCTTCTGCAGCTGGTCCTCGCGCAGTCGGGGGTAGGTGACGCGCAGCCAGATCACGATGAACGCGAGGACGGCCGTCTTCAGCAGGGTCCAGACCCAGCCGAGACCATCGGCGCCCCAGGGGCCGTGCCAGCCGCCCAGGAACAGGACGGTGGTCAGCCCGCACAGGACGACGATCCCGGCGTACTCGGCGAGGAGGAAGAGAGCGAAGCGCAGACCGGTGTACTCGGTGTAGGCGCCGAAGATGATCTCCGAGTCGGCGACGGGCATGTCGAAGGGAGGGCGCTGGAGTTCGGCGAGACCGGCGACGAAGAAGACGATCGCGCCGACGATCTGCCAGGGCAGCCACCACCACTCGAACGCGTCGAGGATGCCGACGAGGGAGACCGTGCCGGCCGCCATCGCGACGGAGGCGGCGGTCAGCAGCATCGGGAGTTCGTAGGCGAGGAGCTGGGCGGCGGTCCGCAGACCGCCGAGAAGGGAGAACTTGTTGGCGGAGGCCCAACCGGCCATGAGCGAGCCGAGGACGCCTACGCCCATGACCGCCAGGACGAAGAAGATCCCCGCGTCGACGACCTCGCCGACCGCGCCCTCGCCCGGGCCGATGGGGATGGCCAGGAGGACGAGCAGATAGGGAAGGAGGGCCACGGCAGGAGCGAGCTGGAAGATGCGGCGGTCGGCGCCGGCCGGGACCACGTCCTCCTTCTGCGCGAACTTCACACCGTCGGCGACGAGCTGGGCCCAGCCGTGGAAGCCCCCGGCGTACATGGGGCCGAGGCGGCCCTGCATATGAGCCATCACCTTGTGCTCGGTCTGGCCGACGAGCAGGGGGAAGGTGAGGAAGACGACGAAGACGATCAGGAGTCGCAGGGTGACGTCGAGAGCGTCGTTCACCGCGGGCCTCCTGCGGGGTCGGTGCCTTCGTCGGGTCGGGGGTCGCGCTGATCGTGCCGGTCGGTCCGGTCGTCCCGGTCGGGTTGGCCGTCCCGGTCGGTCTGGCCGCGCCGGTTCCCCTTGCCGTCCCGCTCGGTCTGGTCGGTCTGGCCGTCCCGGTTGTCTCGGCCACCCCGGTTATCCCGGCCGTCCGGGCTGTCCTGGTCGCCCTGGGGTTCGGGCTGTGGTCCGGTGGGCTTCTCGGCGGTGTCGGGGGTCGGCTCCTCGAAGGCCGGGCGGGCGTGGTGCCAGGGGGCGTCCGGGCTGCGCGGCGTCCGGGGGGCGGCGGTGCCGGGGGCGACCGCGTCCGGGGCGGCCGCCGTACCGGAGGCGGTGGCGGCGTCCGGGGCTGCGGCAGCCGGTCCGCCCTCCGACTCCGGGGCTGGGGCCGGTGCCGGGGTCGCCGGGGCCTGCGCGTCAGGTGCCGGGCGCTGGCTGGCCGAGCCCTCCGAGGCGCTGCGGGAGCGCCGGGGGGTGGCCGGGGTGCGCTGGGACGCCGAGCCCTCGCTCGCGCTCCGGGACCGACGGGCCGGGGGTGCGGCGGCGCCGGGTTCGGCCGGGGTCTCGGCCTCCGGCACCGGGGTGGACTGGCTGGCGGAGCCCCGGGCCGCCGTACGGGTACGGCGGGGGCGGGTGCCGGCGGCGGATGTTCCCTCCGCCGCAGGGCTCGCCGCAGGGCCCGCGACCGCGCCCGGCGCCTCGCCCGCCTGGCTCGCGGAGCCCTCGGTGGCGGAGCGGGTGCGGCGTACGGGGCGTTCCCCGGCGGTGCGTCCCGCGGCGCGGGCCGGGCGGGACGGGGCGGGCGGGAGCTGGCCCTTCAGCGGGCCCCACTCGTTGGGGTCGGGGACGCCGGGCGGAAGCATCTGCCGGCGCTTGGGGCCGCCGTGCTCGGACTCGCCGGGTTCCTTGGCGCCCGGCCACGCCTTGGCGACGCGGGCGGCCAGGACGAAGTCCTTGCGGAGGGGGTGGCCCTCGAAGTTCTCCGGGAGGAGGAGGTGGTCGAGGCCGGGGTGGTCGGTGAACTCCACGCCGAACATCTCGTGCGTCTCGCGCTCGTGCCAGGCCGCTCCCGCGTAGACGCCGACGGCGGAGGGCAGGGTGGGCGCCTCGTGCGGGACGGTGGTGCGGACGAGGAGACGGCGTACCGGCGCGAGGGCGGCCACGTGGGCGGCGACGCGGAAGCCGGTGCCGGGTTCGTCGACGGCGCTGAGCCAGTCGAAGTAGGTGCAGCCCAGGGTGTCGCGGGCGGTCTCCAGGGCGGTGATCCAGGCGGCCGGGGGCACGTCGACCGTGAGGACGTCGTAGGACTCCTCGGCCGTGGCGTCCGGGCCGAACAGTTCCTCGACCGGGGTGGGCAGCCAGCCGACCGTCGTCATCGCCCGGCCTCCCCGGCGTCGGTGCCGGCGCCGCCGTCGGCCGGCCGGGTGCCCGGGGTCTCCGGCCCTCGTACCAAGCCGCTCTGGAGGGCGGCCGTGGACGGGCGCTGGGTCGCATAGCGGTCGCCGAGCGACTCCTGGGCGATCTTCTCCTGGAGCTTGAGGATGCCCTGGAGGAGCGCCTCGGGGCGAGGCGGGCAGCCGGGGACGTAGACGTCGACCGGGATGATCTGGTCGACGCCCTTGGTGACGGAGTAGGAGTCCCAGTACGGGCCGCCGCAGTTCGAGCAGGCGCCGAAGGAGATGACGTACTTCGGCTCGGGCATCTGCTCGTACAGGCGCTTCACGGCCGGTGCCATCTTGTCGGTCACCGTGCCCGAGACGACCATCAGGTCGGCCTGACGGGGGCCGGGCGCGAACGGGATCACGCCGAGCCGGATGAAGTCGTGGCGGGCCATCGACGCGGCGATGAACTCGATGGCACAGCAGGCGAGGCCGAAGTTGAAGACCCAGAGCGAGTAGCGGCGGCCCCAGTTGAGGATCACCTTCATCGGTTCCGGGGCGAGGCGAGCGAGCGCGCCCAGCCGCTTCGGCTCCGGCAGCAGTACCGGCTGCTCGTTGGTGTCTGGCGTCACGTCCATGCCAGGACGCCCTTCTTGTATGCGTAGAGCAGGCCCACGGCCAGGAACCCCAGGAAGACGAACATCTCGACGAGCGTGGTGGCGCCGTAGCCGGGGGCGGCGAAAACCGTCGCCCAGGGGAAGAGGAAGATCGAGTCGATCGCGAAGATCACGTAGAGGAAGGCGTACACGTAGTAGCGGACCTGCGTGTGGGCCCAGCCTTCGCCGACGGGGTCGACGCCGCACTCGTACGTGAGCAGCTTCTCGGGCGTGGGGACCACGGGACGCAGCAGGCGGCCCGCGCCGAAGGCGACGGCGACGAACAGCACGCCGACGACGGCCAGCAGTCCGACGACCGAGTAGGACTGGAAGTAGTCCGCCGAGACGACGACGTCATACGCATCCGCCGCGACGACGACGGTCTGTTCCGACACGTCCGCCCCTCGCTCCCTGACCTCGTGACCGATGTCCCAGGACCGGGCTCGTCCGACCCGCCCGGGCCGGTGTCCTGCGACCGTGATCTCGTGAACAGTGCCGTGAACCCCGCTGCCGACGCTGTTCGACGATCTGTACGCACGGGAGTCTAGGCCCTGCTAAAGACACCGTAAGCAGCCCGTCACGCCTCGGGGCACCGGCGGGACGCGAGGAACCTGTCTCGCGGCGCGCCGTCACGCTCCTTCCGGGCCGCTGCTCCCGCCCGGAGGTGGGGTTTTCCCCAGGGTACGGAGGCGGTCCACTCCATGGCGCGACGGCGGCGGGCGCGGCACGCTGACCCGTATGACCGAACGCCCCAGCTCCTCCCGCGGCGCCTCCGTGCCCTCCGGGACCACGCAGCCGCCGCTGCCGCCCGTCCGTTTCGCCTACGACCGGCACACCTGGAAGGAGATCGCCCACCTTCTGGCGAACTTCCCGCTGTCGCTGCTGGGCTTCGTCTATGTGATGACGGTGCTGGTGACCGGTGCCGCCCTGACGTTGACGGTGATCGGGTTCCCGCTGCTCGCGGCCGGGCTCATGGGGGCGCGGCAGTTGGGCAGGCTGGAGCGGGCACGCGCGCGTGCGCTGCTCGGGGTGCGGGTGGACGAGCCGAGCCGGCTGCCGTTGCGCGGCGGGCGGGACGGCTTCTTCCCGCAGTTGTGGCTGGCGTTGAAGGACCCGGTGGGCTGGCGGACGGCCCTGTACGACTTCATCCGGCTGCCCTGGGGCATCCTCACCTTCGTCGTCACGCTGACGTCGTTGTTCGTGCTGTGGCCGGTGCTGCCGTTCATCGCGCGGGGCCTGTCGAACGCGGACCGTGCGATGGTGCGCGGCCTGCTGTCGCCGTCCGACGAGCTGGAGCGCCGTATCGCCGAGCTGGAGTCGGACCGCGGGGTCGTCGTCGACACGGCCGCCGCCGACCTGCGCCGTATCGAACGCGATCTGCACGACGGGGCGCAGGCCCGTCTGGTCAACCTGGCCATGGGGCTGGGCCTGGCCAAGGAGAAGCTGCTGGAGGACCCGGACGCGGCGGCGGAGATGGTCGCGGAGGCGCACGGCGAGGTGAAGCTCGCCCTTCAGGAGCTGCGCGATCTGGCGCGCGGCATCCACCCGGCCGTACTGACCGACCGGGGGCTGGACGCCGCCCTGTCCTCGGTCGCCTCGCGGTGCACGGTGCCGGTGAAGGTGACCGTGGACCTGCCGGCCAGACCGGCGGAGGCCATCGAGGGGATCGCCTACTTCACCGTCTCCGAGCTGCTGCAGAACGTCAGCAAGCACAGCGCGGCCGCGTCGGCGTCGGTGGACGTGTGGCGCCGGGACGACCGGCTGCTCATCCAGGTGCGGGACGACGGGCGCGGCGGCGCGCGCCTGGACGGCGGAACGGGCATGCGGGGGCTCGCGGACCGGCTGGGTGCCGTGGACGGGCTGTTCGTCGTGGACTCGCCGGACGGCGGCCCGACGACGGTGACGGCCGAGCTGCCGTGGCGGTCGCGTGCCGCCGCCCAGGGGTAGGGAAAACCCCCCGTTCGAGACGCCGACGGTCTCCATGGTCCGGGGACCCGCGGTCGAGGAGGGTGGAGGTACGACGGCACAGCCCCGGACGGGGGCTGACGGGACGAGGAGAACGGACGACGCCGATGGCCACGGAGTACGGACAGGGCTACGGGCACGGGCTCGGCCACCCCGAGCGCGGGCTTGCCGAGCACGGTGAGCGGCGGCACCGGGTGCCGGCCGTGCTGCGCGCGCCGTTCGAGGCACGCAGCTGGCGGGAGTTCGGTTACGTCCTGCTGGGGCTGCCGATCAGCATCATGTTGTTCGTGTACGCCGTCACGATGGTGTCGCTGGGCGCCGGCCTGCTGGTGACGTTCCTGGGCGTGCCGGTGCTGGCGGCGGCCCTCGCCGGCTGCCGGGGCTTCGGCGTCCTGGAGCGGACCCGCGCGCGGGCCCTGCTTCATCTGGACGTGGGCGAGCCGGAGCCCCTGCGGACCCGCCGGGGCGGCTTCATGGCGTGGATCGGAGCGGTGCTGAAGAGCGGCACGTCGTGGCGTGCGCTGCTGTACGCGGTGGTGAACTTCCCGTGGGCGGTCTTCTCCTTCGTCGTCGCGGTGAGCTTCTGGACGTACGGGTGGGCGCTGCTGACGTATCCGCTGTGGTTCTGGGTCTTCCCGGTCTGGGCGGGGCAGGACGGTCTGCAGCTGTTCGGCGACGAGACGCACAACATCTATCTCGACAACCCGTTTGAGATCACGGTCACCTCGCTGGTCGGGCTCGTCTTCACGCTGGCGACGCCGTGGATCGTGCGGGCGCTGACGACGGTCGACCGGGTGATGGTGCACGGTCTGCTCGGGCCGTCCCGGCTGGCCACGCGCGTGGTGGAGCTGGAGTCGGACCGCGGGACCGTCGTGGACACGGCCGCCGCCGACCTGCGCCGCATCGAGCGGAACCTGCACGACGGGGCGCAGGCCCGTCTGGTGGCCCTGGCGATGGACCTGGGGCTGGCGAAGGAGAAGCTGGCGGAGGACCCGCGGGCCGCGGCGAAGATGGTCGACGAGGCGCACGGCGAGGTGAAGACGGCGCTGCAGGAACTGCGCGACCTGGCCCGCGGCATCCACCCGGCGGTCCTGACCGACCGCGGCCTGGACGCGGCCCTGTCGGCGGTGGCCTCGCGCTGCACCGTGCCGGTGGAGGTCCAGGTCGATCTGGAGGGGCGTCCGGTGCCGGCGATCGAGGGCATCGCGTACTTCACGGTCTCCGAGCTGCTGCAGAACATCAGCAAGCACGCGCGGGCCACCTGGGCGTCGGTGGACGTGTGGCGGGTGGAGAACCGGCTGATGCTGCAGGTCGTGGACAACGGGGTCGGCGGCGCCGACGTGTCGGCCGGCTCGGGCCTCGCGGGGCTCGCGGAGCGCCTGGACGCGGTCGACGGCATCCTCGTGGTCGACTCACCGACGGGCGGGCCGACCCGCGTCACGGCGGAACTGCCGTGGCGGACCGTATAGAGCACTCCCCGCGCCGAGCGGGGAGCTGAGCGAGGGATCCGGCTCCCGGTACCGCGGGGCCGGATCCGCCGTGTGCCGAGCACGCCGTGTGACGTACATGCGGTGTGCGAGCACGCCGTGTGACGTACACGCCGTGTGACAGTACGAAGCAAGCATCGAGCACCCCCCGCCGGCCGTCCGTACGGGCGACCGGCATCCGCGTGCGGCTCCCCCGGCGGCGCGCGGCCCGAACCGCGTCCGGCGGATCGTCCCCCGTTCCGTTGTCCACAGGGCCGTTGTCCACAGGGCCGTTGTCCACAGGGCCGTTGTCCACAGGCCTCTTGTCAGCGGGTCCGTTGTCCACAGGCCCCCTACGAGCGGGCCTCAAGCGGGATACTGAGATCGCGAGGACGTCAGGGCCGGGGGGATGCTCGGCCGAATCCCAGGGCACGGGGGGCCGAGGATCGTGGAGGACAGGGTGCGGGTGGTCATCGCCGAGGATTCGGTGCTGCTGAGGGAGGGACTGACGCGGCTGCTGACCGACCGCGGGCACGACGTGGTGGCGGGGGTCGGGGACGGCGCGGCGCTGATCAAGACCATCACGGAGCTGGACGCCCAGGGCGAGCTGCCGGACGTGGTGGTCGCGGACGTCCGGATGCCGCCGACGCACACGGACGAAGGGGTGCGGGCCGCCGTCCAGCTGCGCAAGGCGCACCCGGGACTCGGGGTACTCGTCCTCTCGCAGTACGTGGAGGAGCGGTACGCCACCGAGCTGCTGGCCGGGTCCAGCCGCGGGGTCGGCTATCTGCTGAAGGACCGCGTGGCGGAGGTCAGGGAGTTCGTGGACGCCGTGGTGCGGGTGGCCCAGGGGGGTACGGCCCTCGACCCGGAGGTCGTCGCCCAACTGCTGGGCCGCAGCCGCAAGCAGGACGTGCTGGCCGGGCTCACCCCGCGGGAGCGGGAGGTGCTCGGGCTGATGGCGGAGGGCCGGACCAACTCGGCGATCGCCCGGCAGCTGGTCGTGAGCGACGGAGCCGTCGAGAAGCACGTCAGCAACATCTTCCTCAAGCTCGGGCTGTCCCCGAGCGACGGGGACCACCGGCGGGTCCTCGCGGTCCTCACCTATCTGAACTCCTGATCGAACTCCGCCGCGGCCGGGCGGGCAATCGGCGGGTAATCGGTCCACGCCGCGCGATCGACCCTCAGGGATTCGGCAACCGAACAAAGAACTCAAAGCGTCTTCAAGTCCAGCGCCGGGGGGCGTGTGAATCATGGGGAGCAAAGGCGGGGCACGTTTTCATCATCAAGTCCGTCATGCGAATGGCCCCGGGAGGGCGACCTTTGCGGACGTAGGGTTGATCCTGGGAAGGCTTGCGGAAGGCCATGCCCAGACAGCCGCCTCGAGGGAGGTCCAGTTCAGTGACCAGCCAGGTCAGTAGCCCAGCGGAGCAGGCCGACGAAGCCGTCGTGGGAGAGCAGCGCAAACCGGCGGGAACGACGAAGGACGTACGCCGGCTGGACCGGGTGATCATCCGTTTCGCCGGGGACTCGGGCGACGGTATGCAGCTCACCGGCGACCGGTTCACCTCGGAGACGGCGTCCTTCGGCAACGACCTCTCGACGCTGCCGAACTTCCCCGCGGAGATCCGCGCCCCCGCCGGCACCCTGCCGGGTGTGTCGTCCTTCCAGCTGCACTTCGCCGACCATGACATCCTGACCCCGGGCGACGCGCCGAACGTGCTGGTCGCGATGAATCCGGCGGCCCTCAAGGCGAATATCGGCGATCTCCCGCGGGGTGCGGAGATCATCGTCAACACGGACGAGTTCACCAAACGGGCGATGCAGAAGGTCGGCTATGAGACCTCGCCCCTGGAGGACGGTTCCCTCGACGGTTACAGCCTTCATCCGGTGCCGCTGACGACCTTGACCGTCGAGGCGCTGAAGGAATTCGATCTCAGCCGTAAAGAGGCCGAGCGCAGCAAGAACATGTTCGCGCTGGGTCTGTTGAGCTGGATGTATCACCGGCCGACCGAGGGCACGGAGAGGTTCCTGAAGGCGAAGTTCGCCAAGAAGCCCGATATCGCGGCCGCCAATATCGCCGCCTACCGTGCCGGGTGGAACTTCGGCGAGACGACGGAGGACTTCGCCGTCTCCTACGAGATCGCCCCGGCGACGAAGGCGTTCCCCGTCGGCACCTACCGGAACATCTCCGGGAACCTCGCGCTGTCCTACGGCCTGATCGCCGCGTCCCGGCAGGCCGACCTGCCGTTGTACCTGGGCTCGTACCCGATCACCCCGGCCTCGGACATCCTGCACGAGCTGAGCCGGCACAAGAACTTCGGCGTGCGCACCTTCCAGGCCGAGGACGAGATCGCCGGTATCGGCGCGGCGCTCGGCGCGGCCTTCGGCGGTTCGCTCGCGGTGACGACGACGTCCGGGCCGGGTGTGGCCCTGAAGTCGGAGACCATCGGGCTCGCCGTGTCGCTGGAGCTGCCGCTGCTGGTGATCGACATCCAGCGCGGCGGTCCCTCGACGGGTCTGCCGACCAAGACCGAGCAGGCGGACCTGCTGCAGGCGATGTACGGGCGCAACGGCGAGGCACCGGTCCCGGTGGTCGCGCCCCGCACCCCGGCGGACTGCTTCGACGCGGCCCTGGAAGCGGCCCGGATCGCCCTGACGTACCGCACGCCGGTGATGCTGCTGTCGGACGGTTACCTGGCCAACGGCTCGGAGCCCTGGCGCATCCCGGACCTGGACGAGCTGCCGGATCTGACCGTGCAGTTCGCCCAGGGCCCGAACCACACGCTGGACGACGGCAGCGAGGTCTTCTGGCCGTACAAGCGGGACCCGCAGACGCTCGCCCGTCCGTGGGCCGTCCCGGGCACCCCGGGTCTCGAGCACCGCATCGGCGGCATCGAGAAGGAGGACGGCACGGGCAACATCTCGTACGCCCCCGCCAACCACGACTTCATGGTCCGCACCCGCCAGGCCAAGATCGACGGCATCGAGGTCCCGGACCTGGAGGTCGACGACCCGGACGAGGCGAGCACCCTGGTGCTGGGCTGGGGGTCGACGTACGGCCCGATCACGGCCGCGGTCCGCCGGCTGCGCACCACGGGCGAGGCGGTCGCGCAGGCTCATCTGCGCCATCTGAACCCGTTCCCGCGCAACCTGGGCGCGGTACTCGGGCGGTACGAGAAGGTGGTGATCCCCGAGATGAACCTCGGCCAGCTCGCCACCCTGGTCCGTGCGAAGTACCTGGTGGACGCCCATTCGTACAACCAGGTCAACGGCATGCCGTTCAAGGCGGAACAGCTCGCCAAGGCTCTTAAGGAGGCCATCGATGCCTGAGACGTCCCCGGAAGGCACGGGCACGATCGAGGCGCTCTCGCTCATCCCCAAGGCCACGGCCCGCCAGTCCATGAAGGACTTCAAATCCGACCAGGAGGTGCGCTGGTGCCCCGGCTGCGGTGACTACGCGATCCTCGCCGCGGTGCAGGGCTTCATGCCGGAGCTGGGCCTGGCCAAGGAGAACATCGTCTTCGTCTCGGGCATCGGCTGCTCGTCGCGCTTCCCCTACTACATGAACACGTACGGGATGCACTCCATCCACGGGCGGGCGCCCGCGATCGCGACGGGGCTCGCGACCTCGCGCCGCGACCTGTCGGTGTGGGTGGTGACGGGTGACGGTGACGCGCTGTCGATCGGCGGCAACCACCTGATCCACGCCCTGCGGCGCAACGTCAACCTCAAGATCCTGCTGTTCAACAACCGGATCTACGGCCTGACGAAGGGCCAGTACTCCCCGACCTCCGAGATCGGCAAGATCACCAAGTCGACGCCGATGGGCTCGCTGGACGCGCCCTTCAACCCGGTGTCGCTCGCGCTCGGCGCCGAGGCGTCGTTCGTGGCGCGCACGGTGGACTCCGACCGCAAGCACCTCACGCAGGTGCTGCGGGAGGCGGCCGCCCACCAGGGGACGGCGCTCATCGAGATCTACCAGAACTGCAACATCTTCAACGACGGCGCCTTCGAGGTGTTGAAGGACAAGCAGCAGGCGGAGGAGGCGGTGATCCGGCTGGAGCACGGGCAGCCGATCCGCTTCGGGTCGGACCGTTCGCGCGGTGTCGTGCGGGACGCCGCCACGGGCGACCTGAAGGTCGTGGCGGTGACCCCGGAGAACGAGTCGCGGATCCTGGTCCACGACGCCCACTCCGCGTCCCCGACCACGGCGTTCGCGCTGTCCCGGCTGGCCGACCCGGACACCCTGCACCACACGCCGATCGGGGTGTTCCGCTCGGTGGAGCGGCCGGTGTACGACACGCTCATGTCCGAGCAGCTCGACACCGCGATCGAGCAGAACGGCAAGGGCGATCTGGCCGCGCTGCTGGCGGGCGGGGACACCTGGACGGTCCTGGGCTGACCGGCCTCCTGGTCCGAGGCGGAGGGTGAGGGCGGCCGGGAGCGCGAGCGAGTCTCCGGGCCGCCCCCCCTCGGCCGCGTCCGGCACGTACCGCGCTTCGCGCGCGCCGTCCGCCCCCGCCCGGAGCCGTCAGTCCCGCTCGGCCGCCGCCTCGCTCCTACGGCTGTCGTAGGCGGCGCGCGCCCGCTGCACGTCGTCCATCCGGCGCTCGGTCCACAGGGCGAGGGCGCGCACCTGCTCGGCGGCCTCGCGGCCGAGGTCGGTCAGGGAGTAGTCGACCCTGGGCGGGATCACCGGTTTGGCGTCGCGGTGGACCAGGCCGTCGCGTTCCAGGGTCTGGAGGGTCTGCGTGAGCATCTTCTCGCTGACGCGCCCGATCGTCCGGCGCAGTTCGCTGAAGCGGTACGGACGGTCGAGCAGTTCCATCAGGACGAGGACGCCCCAGCGGCTGGTGACGTGCTCCAGCACCCGGCGGTACGGGCACATCTCCTCGCCGTCCGTGTACTTGCCGGGAGCCGTACGGGGCCGGCGCGGTGTGTTCGGTACGGTCGACACGGTACTTACTGCCATACCCGTACCTTACTTCAAAGTGGGTACTTTCCTTCAGTTAGCGCTACTCCTAGGGTTGGTGACACCGCACCCCACAAGGAGTTCTGATCATGAGCATCGTCGTCACCGGAGCCACCGGGCACCTGGGCCGCCACGTCGTGGAGCAGCTGCTGGAGAAGGTGCCGGCCGAGCAGGTCACCGCCGTCGCCCGCACCCCCGAGAAGGCGGCCGACCTCGCCGAACGCGGCGTACGGATCGCCGTCGCCGACTACAACGCGCCGGAGACCTTCGACGGACTGTTCGCCGCGGGTGACAAGGTGCTGCTGATCTCCGGCAGCGAGGTCGGCAACGACCGGGTCGGCCAGCACCGGGCGGTCATCGAGGCCGCGAAGGCCGCCGGCGTCGCCCTCCTCGCCTACACCAGCGCCCCCGGCACCCTGACCGCCGCCCTCGCCGACGACCACCGGGCCACCGAGGAGGTGCTGCTCGCGTCGGGCCTGCCGTACGTGCTGCTGCGCAACGGCTGGTACCACGAGAACTACACGGAGAACCTGGCCCCCGTGCTCGCGCACAACGCCGTCACGCACGCCGCCGGTGACGGCCGTATCTCCTCGGCCTCCCGCGCCGACTACGCGGCCGCGGCCGTCGCCGTGCTGACCGGTGAGGGACACGAGAACAGGACGTACGAGCTGGGCGGCGACGTCGCGTGGAGCATGGGCGAGTACGCGGCGGAGCTCAGCCGGCAGACCGGCCGGGAGATCGCCGAGAACCCCGTCTCCGCCGAGGCGCTGACCGGCATCCTGACCGGTGCCGGGGTCCCCGCGCCGTTCGCCGCGGTGCTTGCGGGGGTGGACACCTCGATCGCCAAGGGCGAGCTCGTCGTCGACAGCGGCGACCTCTCCCGGCTGGCGGGCCGACCGACCACGCCGCTCGCCGACGCGATCGCCGCCGCGCTCAAGGACTGACCCCCTCAGGCCAACGCGGCGACGAAACCCCTGTCTGTCATGACCGTATGGCGATACGGACATGACAGGCAGGGGCTTTCGGCGTTACCTTCGAGCAGGTCGCGGCAGGCGCCGCGGCCGGGGTGAGAGCGTGAAGGAGGGACCGTGGCCGGGAAGTCCAGGGGCGAGCGGCACATAGGGCTGCTGAACGGATTCGCGGCCTACGGCATGTGGGGGCTGGTCCCCCTCTTCTGGCCGCTGCTCAAGCCGGCCGGAGCCGTCGAGATCCTCGCCCACCGGATGGCGTGGTCCCTGGTGTTCGTCGCGGTCGCCCTCGCCTTCGTGCGGCGCTGGGCCTGGGCGGGCGAGCTGCTGCGGCAGCCCCGGCGCCTCGCCCTGGTCGCGGTGGCCGCCGCGGTGATCACGGTCAACTGGGGCGTCTACATCTGGTCCGTGAACTCGGGCCATGTCGTCGAGGCGTCGCTCGGGTACTTCATCAATCCGCTCGTCACCATCGCCATGGGCGTGCTGCTCCTGAAGGAACGGCTGCGGCCCGTGCAGTGGGCGGCGGTCGGGGTCGGCTTCGCCGCAGTCGTGGTCCTGACGATCGGTTACGGCCGGCCGCCGTGGATCTCCCTCACCCTCGCCTTCTCGTTCGCCACGTACGGGCTCGTGAAGAAGAAGGTCAATCTCGGCGGAGTGGAGTCGCTGGCCGCCGAGACGGCCATCCAGTTCCTGCCCGCCGTGGCCTACCTGGTGTGGCTGTCCACGCGGGGCGAGTCGACGTTCGCGACGGAGGGCGCCGGGCACATGGCCCTGCTCGCGGCCACCGGTGTCGTCACCGCCCTGCCGCTCGTCTGCTTCGGTGCGGCGGCGATCCGCGTGCCGCTGTCGACGCTGGGCCTGCTCCAGTACCTGGCGCCGGTCTTCCAGTTCCTGCTCGGCATCCTGTACTTCCACGAGGCCATGCCTGCCGAGCGGTGGGCCGGGTTCGCGCTGGTGTGGCTGGCGCTCACGCTGCTCACGGCGGACGCGTGGCGCTCCGCGCGGCGGGCCAGGGTGGCCGCCGCGATCGCCCGCGCCCCGCGGTCGGCGGAGAAGCCGGCGTCGGCGGCCGTGGACGCCTGACGGTCCGCCCGACCGGCCGCCTTCACCCTCCGTCCCGCCGGACCACCGCCGCCCGACCGGCCGCTTCCGCCCTCCGTCCCACCCGAACACCTCCGCCCGACCGGCCGCCTTCACCCCTCCGCCCGCGCCCAAACGCCTGCTTTACGCCGACTGGCGATATCCGTTGCGCCCGGGGCAACGGCCCTCTAGAAGTGGTCGCATGACTCAGGAACCCGGAAGCGAACCCGCGCCGCTGCACTGGAAACTCGTCATCGACTGCGCCGATCCGCAGGCCCAGGCCGACTTCTGGGCGGCCGCGCTGCACTACGAGGTCGAGGACAACAACGCGCTCATCGAAAGGCTGCTGAACCTGGGCGCGCTGCCCAGGGAGGCCACCGTCGAGTTCCACGGGCGGCTCGCGTTCCGGGACCTGGTGGCCGTACGGCATCCGCAGGACCCGTACGACGAGGACAGCGGGACCGGTCTGGGGCGCCGGGTGCTGTTCCAGCGGGTGCCGGAGGCGAAGACGGTGAAGAACCGGCTGCACCTGGACGTCCACGCGGGGGCCGGGCGGCGCGAGGCCGAGGTGGAACGGCTGGAGAAGCTGGGGGCGAACGTCCTGCGGCGGGTGAAGGAGCCGGGCGGCGAGTGGGTCACGATGACCGACCCGGAGGGCAACGAGTTCTGCGTGCAGTGACTCCCGGACCGGAGGGCTCGCTGTCCGAACGGCACTCTTGACGGAAAGTCAGATTCCGCCTGACCATCCAGTCACCCCATTCACCCGGATCCCCTGTGGCCATCCCACAGGATCCCCCTGGACTTCGGGAGCCCCCCACATGAAGCTCTCCGTCTCCGGGCGCGCGACGGCGGCTGGTGCCGTCGCGGTCGCCCTCCTGCTCACCGGCGGATCCATAGCGGGCGCGGCGCCGGGGGCCGAGGCCCTCGCCGCCGCGCCCGACATCCCCGTGGCCAACGTGAAGGCGCACCTCACCCAGTTCCAGTCCATCGCGACCGCCAACGGCGGCAACCGCGCCCATGGCCGCCCCGGCCACAAGGCGTCCCTCGACTACGTGAAGGCCAAGCTGGACGCCGCCGGCTACACGACGACCGTCCAGCAGTTCACGGCGTCCGGCCGCACCGGCTACAACCTGATCGCCGACTGGCCCGGCGGCGACACCAACCAGGTGCTCATGGCCGGCTCGCACCTCGACGGCGTCACCGCGGGACCCGGCATCAACGACAACGGATCCGGTTCGGCGGCGGTCCTGGAGACCGCGCTCGCCGTGTCCCGGGCCGCCTACCGGCCCGCCAAGCATCTGCGGTTCGCCTGGTGGGGCGCTGAGGAGCTGGGACTCGTCGGCTCGCGCCACTACGTCAACAACCTGTCCAGCGCCAACCGCGCGAAGATCAGCGGCTATCTGAACTTCGACATGATCGGCTCCCCGAACGCCGGCTACTTCGTCTACGACGACGACCCGGCGATCGAGAAGACGTTCAAGGACTACTTCGCCGGACTCGGCGTCCCGACGGAGATCGAGACCGAGGGCGACGGCCGCTCCGACCACGCGCCCTTCAAGAGTGCGGGCGTGCCGGTGGGCGGGCTGTTCACCGGGGCCGGCCGCACGAAGACCGCCGCGCAGGCAGCCAAGTGGGGCGGCACGTCGGGGCAGTCCTTCGACCGCTGCTACCACTCGTCCTGCGACACGACGTCCAACATCGACGACACCGCCCTGAACCGCAACAGCGACGCCCTCGCCCACGCGGTGTGGGAGCTGTCCGACTAGGGCCTGCCGTTTGGATCATGCCGGGCTCGCGGGGTCCGGCCTGATCCGGACGCAAGACCCTAGGCGCCGGTGGTCCCCTCGGCCCGGGCCGCTCGTGCCGCCAGCCGGTCCATACGGGCCCGGGCCGACTCCAGTTCCTCCGCCTCCTCGGCGGCCGGACCGCCCTCGGCCACGAGGTCGCTCCACAGGCCGAGGAGGCCGCGGCCCAGGTCCTGCCCGAGGGCGGGGTCCCGGACGGCCCGCCAGGCCGTGGCCGCGCCCTGGAGGCCGCTGTACGCCGCCTCCGCGTCCCCGGCCCGGCGGTACGCCCACGCCACGTCGAGGGACAGACCGAAGGCACGCTCCGGCTCCCCGGCCAAGTAGGCGATATAGGCGGCGAGTTCGCGCATCCGGAGCACTTCGCCGTGGTCGGGGCCCAGCTGGGCCGCGGCCTCGGCCACGGTCCGCCGCACGAGTTCGTCCGCCTCACCGGTCCGTCCCTCGCCCACCGCCTCGTACACCCGTGCCATCGGCTCGGCGAAGGGCGAGGCGTCGGCGGTGGCACCGGGCCGCGCGCCGTCGCCCAGCACCGTCTCGGCGACGGCGTCGAAGCCACGGGGCGGCGTGGGCTGCGGGTCGGGGTCGGAAACGGGGAGCGGGTGCGTGGGCGGGACGGCGGGCGGGGACTGCCGTCCCGGCGCGGCGGGTGCGGTCGGAAGCGGCTGCGGTTCCGGGGCCACGGCCCTGGCATCCGGCGATGACGCGTTCGGGGCCGGTGCCTCCATCGACGGCGGCGGTCCGAACTCCCCCAGCGGGGGCGCCACCGTGCCGGGGACCACCGCCTCGTCCGTCCGGCCGGACAGCGTGCGCAGCCGGAACGTGGGCGGCGCCTCTTCCTCGGGCACCCGCTCCCGCGACGGACGGAGGACCTGAGTGGCCCGGTCCTCCTCGGGCGGCAGGGGCGGCACGGGAGCGACCGGCGGGCGCGGAGGTTCCGTACGCAGGGGCTCGGCCGTGTAGCGGCTCGAACCGTCCTGCTCCACGCACAGCGGCACGACGTAACCGATGCGCTCGTCGTGGACCGTCGCGTACACCGGGTGTCCGGCGGCCACGGCGATCCGCTGGAGGTGGGTCAGCACGGCCCGCTGGATCTCCTCGCCGGGCGCCGCGGTGACGGGCACCCCGCCGATGGACGCACAGGTGCCCGCGCCGGGCCCGGCGGCCGGGACGCGCACGTCGATCGGCGCCGGCGGCACGGGGCGCTCGGCGGAGGCGGCACGCTTCTGTTCCCGCTTCATCGCGCGGCTGAGACGAGACATCGCTTCCTCACTCGCATGCGCCGGGCAGGCGGTCGTTCAGGTCGGACACGTCGTCAACGTCGAAGACGTCGTCCACGTACTGTCGAGTCTCTCCGGCCGCGGGCGGCGCGGGCGTCACCGTGACGTCACAGACTCGTTCCAGGAGCTTGTGCCACGTCACGGCCTTCTCATGCCTCACGTGCCGCGCGCCGGGAACGTGGCGTGACGAGGGAGGAGCGCGGGCATGGGCACCGACATGCGCGAACAGCAGGGGCCGTACGGCCGGGGCCCGGACATCTGGCTCCGCGGACCGGTCCCCCTCCCCGACGGCCCGCCGTCACCGCCCCCGCTCCCGCCCGGCACCCCCCGGCGCTTCTCGTGGATCGGTCTGCACGGCGGAGCGGGCGTCACAACCCTCGCGACGGTGTACGGCGGCCGGGACTGCGGGCGTGAGTGGCCCGGCCCGGACGACCCGCACTCCGTCCTGCTGGTCGCGCGCACCCACGCGTCCGGCCTGGCCGCCGTGCCGGGCGCCCTCGATCTCTTCCGGCGCGGGGCGACGCCACGGGGGCTGGACCTCGAAGGCGTCGTCCTGGTCGCGGACGCTCCGGGCCGGCTGCCGCGTCCGCTCGCCGAGCGGGTCCGGGTGATCGAGTCGGTGATCGACGTGTACCGGGTGCCGTGGATGCCGGACTGGCGTCTGGGTGATCTGGGCGAGCAGGGCGGACAGTACGGAGAGCACCACCCGCCCCGGCAGCCGGAGGCGCTGGCGCGGCTGACCGGACACGGGCACTGACCCGTGCCCCCTCCGCCCGGCCCAGCCGACCCCGAGGGACCCGGCCCCCTCTCGGCGCACTCGGCCGTGACGATCGCCTCGGCCGTCCACGCGGGCGCCGTGCGTGCGGTCGACGTGATCGCGGACGCCCTCGACCGGATCGAGCGCGTCGACCCGGCCCTGTCCGCGTTCGCCGAGGTGTGGGAGGAGCGGGCGGGGGCATGGGCGCGCGCGGTGGACGCCCGGATCGACGCGGGCGAACGGCCGCCACTGGCCGGGGTGCCGATCGGGGTGAAGGGGCGTGGCGGGTTGCGTACGGCGGCCCCGCTGCTCGCGGCGGGCTGCGTGCCGGTGGGTGCGACGTCCGTGCCGGGGCCGGGGACGCCGTGGCAGACCTGGGGGGCGGGCCGGTACGGCCGTACGGTCAACCCCTGGCGGCGCGACCGTACGCCGGGCGGCTCGTCGGCCGGTTCGGCGGCGGCGGTCGCGGCCGGGCTGGTGCCGCTCGCCACGGGGAACGACGGCGCCGGGTCGGTGCGCATTCCGGCGGCCTGGTGCGGGGCGGTCGGTCTCAAGGCGACCAACGGGCGCTTCCCCACCCGGGATTCCACGGGGCTCATGGCACCGGGCGTGCTCACGCGCAGCGTCGCGGACGCGGCGGCCTACTGGGCCGTGGTGTCTGGGGACGCGGCCTCCCCGCCCTTCCCGCCGCCCGGCCCGCCCTCCTCGCCGCACGGCCCGCCTGGCTGGCCCTCCCTGCCGCCCGGCCCGTCCGTTCCGGCCGCCGCCCTCTGGTCCCCCGACCTGGGCTTCGCCTCCCCCGACCCGGAGGTCGTGGCGATGGCGCACGCGGCCGCCGTACGACTCCACGAAGCCGGTGTGGTGCGGCTCGTGGACACGGGGGAACCGTTCCGGCTCGACGATCCGGCTCCGGCGTGGCTCGCCCTGCGCGGGTCCGAGGCAGGCCGCTCCCCCGAGGCCGCCCGGCGCCTGCGAGCGGCCAACGACCGCCGGATCGCCGCTCTCTTCCGCCGGACGCACCTGCTCCTGACGCCGACGGCCCCCACCCCGCCGCACGGTCACGACGGCCCCGGCGAGCGGTACTCCACCGAGCTGACCTGGGCGTTCAATCTGAGCGGGCATCCGGCGATCAGCATCCCGGCCGGGTTCGGGCCGGACGGATGCCCCGTCGGGCTGCAACTGGTGGCGGCGCACGGGCGGGAGGCGGCGCTGCTCGCGGTGGCGGAGGCGGCCGAGGGCCTGCTCGGTCCCTGGACGCCAGCTACATGCATACGCATATAATGCAGATGCGCTTAACCGCTGTACGCCCTGTTCCGCGTGTCCACTGGGGGACCCATGACCCGCCGCTTCCTGTTCGTCCTCGGCAGCAGCCGCCCCGACGGCAACACCGAGATGCTGGCCCGCCGGGCCGCCGAGCAACTGCCCGAGAGCGTGGAACAACGGTGGATCGACCTCGCGGCGCATCCGCTGCCCGACTTCGAGGACCTGCGCCACGACAGCGACCATGTGCGGCCGACGGAGGGGAACGTGGCCGTACTGCTCGACGCCACCCTCGCGGCGACGGACGTCGTGATCGTCTCGCCGCTGTACTGGTACTCGGTGTCCGCGCACGTCAAGCGCTACCTCGACCACTGGTCGGGCTGGCTGCGCACACCCGGCGTCGACTTCAAGGACACCCTGGCCGGACGCACGCTCTGGGGCGTGACCGCGCTCGCCCACGAGGAGCCGGTGGTCGCCGACCCGCTGATCGGCACCCTCCACAACTCGGCCGCGTACATGGGGATGCGCTTCGGAGGAGTGCTGCTCGGCAACGGCAGCAAGCCCGGGGACGTGCTGCGGGACACCGGGGCCCTGAGCCGGGCCAAGACGTTCTTCGCCCAGGACGCGCCGCTCGCGCGCTTCGCGTACGAGACGGACTGAGCACCCCTAGGTGATGGCGCGCCAGAGCGGCCCGGCACGGGGGCCGGGCCGCTCGTCGCGTCACTTGGCCGAGTCGGCCGCCTTCACCAGCGTGGCCTTGTCGACGGCGCCGACGTAGACCTTGCCGTCGTCGGTGACGAGTGCGTTGATCAGGCGCGTCGAGAACACCGTGCCCGAGCCGAACTTCCCGCTGGCCTTGTCGCCGAGGGAGTCCAGGAAGCCGCCCAGGTCGCCGCCGACCTCGGCGCCCGACGGGACGCCCTTACCGCCGGTGTCGAAGACCGCCACCGTGCTCCAGCCCTCGCCGATGATCTCGGGACCACCCTGGGGGCCCTTCGAACCCTTCGGGTTCTCGGCGCCGAACTCCTTCTCCAGCTCCTTGCGGAAGCCGTCCTCGGACCTGCCCCCGCCGTGCCGCGGGGCGCCCTTGTCCATGTCGCCCTCCTCCGTGACCTTCGCGCCCTTGGGCGGCGTGAAGTCGAAGGTGGAGGCGGCGGGCTTGGCGAAGCTGACCTGGGTGAAGCCGGCGTCGACCACGGCGGCGCCCCCGCCGGCCGGGGTCAGCGTGAACTTCAGCGGCAGCCCGGTCTTCGCGTCCACGGCCACGGTGATCGCGCCGACCGTGGTGCCCGACTGCTTCGGCTCGATGAGCAGCCGGTAGGCGTCCCGGCCGGCGACGTGCGCGGTGCCGTCGACGGTGACCGACGTCGTGTCGTCGACCGCCTTCAGGGCCTCCTCGGTCAGCTCCTTGGGGGTGGCGGGGACCCCGTCGGCCTTCCCGTGACCCTGACCCTCGCCCTTGCCCTTCTCCTGCCCCGCCTTGTCGGCGGTGGCGTGGAAGACCTCGTCGGACCGGCTGTCGTAGCCCCAGACGTCCTTGCCGTTGTGGATGAGGCTGTACTCGGAGGACTTGTCCACCAGGGACAGCTTCTGCCGGTCGTCGCCGTCGGCGGCGATCCGCAGGGTGTGCGTGCCGGAGGCCAGCTCGGTCAGCTTCGCCGAGGGGTCGGCGGAGGAGCCGCCGTCCGCGCCCGATCCGGTGAGCCCCGAGGTGAGACCCGACTCCAGCCCGCCGAGGTCGGGCAGCCCCAGATCCGTGGTGATCTTGAAGGTGCCGGACAGCTGCTGGACGTCCGACTGGGCGATCTTCTCGACCAGTTGCTGCGCGGTGAGGTCCGGCAGGTCCGGGTCCCCGGCGTCGGCGAGCGCCGGGACCAGCCCGATCGTCGCCGCCGCGATCCCCACCACCGTGACCGGGACGACGTACCGAGCGGCCTTGCGCCGGCCCGCGCGCGGGTCGTCGCCCTCCCCCGCGGTCGTACTGTCGTCGACTTCGTACGGTGCCATGTGTGCCCTACCTCCGTCGTCGGCGGCGGCCGTCCGTTCGTCTGTCGCCCGCGAGTCCCCTGACCCGCCAAGGTCCACCCCTGAGCCGCCATTCTCACCCGAATCGGTGAGGAGTGGTGTTTTCCGTGATGTCCATCTGACCAAATCGGTCAGGGAGTTTCGTCAGCCTGCGGAGCCAACTCCGCGTACACCTGCGGTATGACGCCGGAGGGGTGGACGTCCCCCCGACCCGTAGGGGTCGAGGGGTGGGGTGGGGGGAACGGCGGCCGCGGCGGCCTTGGGGGCGTCTCAGCCGGCGCGGTGCACCACGGCGTCGCACAGCTCCATCAGGGCGGCCTTCGCGTCGTTCTCCGGCAGGGGCGCCAGCGCGGCGCGCGCATCCTCCGCGTAGCGGACGGTGTCCCGCCGGGCCTGCTCCAGCGCCGGGTGCTCCCGCAGGGCGGCCAGCGCCTCCGCGAGCCGGGCGTCGTCGCTCAGGTCGGAGGCCAGCAGCTCGCACAGGGCGATGTCCTCCGGCAGCCCCAGCCGCTCCGCGCGCTCCCGCAGGCGCAGCACGGGCAGGGTCGGGATGCCCTCGCGCAGATCGGTGCCGGGCGTCTTCCCGGACTCGTGGGAGTCGCTCGCGATGTCCAGGACGTCGTCCGCCAGCTGGAAGGCCACGCCGAGCCGCTCCCCGTACTGGGTGAGCACGTCGACCACGGTCTCGTCGGCGCCCGACATCATCGCCCCGAAGCGGCAGGAGACCGCCACCAGCGACCCGGTCTTCCCGCTCAGCACGTCGAGGTAGTGCTCCACGGGGTCCCGGCCGTCCTGCGGTCCGGCCGTCTCCAGGATCTGGCCCGTGACCAGCCGCTCGAACGCCTCGGCCTGCACCCGGACCGCCTCGGGCCCGAGGTCGGCCAGGATGTGCGAGGCGCGCGCGAAGAGGAAGTCGCCGGTGAGGACCGCGACGGAGTTCCCCCAGCGGGTGTTCGCGCTGTCGACCCCGCGCCGGACCTCGGCCTCGTCCATCACGTCGTCGTGGTACAGCGTCGCCAGGTGGGTCAGCTCCACCACCACGGCCGACGGCACGATCCCCGGGGCGTACGGGTCCCCGAAGCGCGCGGCGAGCATCACCAGCAGCGGCCGGAAGCGCTTCCCACCCGCCCGCACCAGGTGCTGGGCGGCCCCGGTGATGAAGGGGACCTCACTCTTGGTGGCTTCGAGCAGTCCCTCCTCGACAGCCGCCAATCCGGCCTGGACATCGGCTTCCAGAGCCTGGTCCCGCACGCTCAGCCCGAACGGCCCGACGACGGTCACGAGGGGTCTCCTGTCTGCTGGTGTCTTTCGGCTGGTTACACGGTTTGTCGATAGGTCGCTGCCATCACTCAAGTCAGCGTATCCGGTCACGTTTCGATCACCGATGCCGCCCACCCGTCCACCACGGCCGACATCGGTCCACGGTCGGTATGTTTTTTGATCACCCGATGAGGATGGACATTCATCGATTTATCGGTACGTCACTGTGAGTAGCCGACCGCTCTCCATCCCTCCGCGAATCGAAATCCGGTTCGACCCTGCGGGGGCCGGCCCGCAAGCCTGTACGCCCCCCGCCTCCGCCTACCCCGACCCGCCCTCCGGACGCCTCCACGCCCCCTCAACGAACGGCACGAAGGGCGGGGTTCCTGCCCCATAAAACGGACTCTCCGGACCCAAGGGGACAGATGGACACCTTGACAGTGAGCCCTCCACGGCCAGGCAATAACAGGGGAGTTGGAGCCATTGCCCGATTTGCCGTTGTTGTGATCGCCGTGAGTTGGGTCACGCGGCCACCCGTCGGCACCTCCCCCACGGGAAGCCTTCGTCCCCTTGCCAGAAAAGCGAGTTGAGAATTGGCAACCGCAAAGGATCAAGCGCCCCATACGCCTCAGACCATGGTCAATTAGCACGTCAGGTGATTGCGGCACTTGTTCCAGACATGTGCTCTCGCATACGTTCCCGCTCTGTCGGGCGGACGCCGAATCCTGCCGCCGCCCGAGTCATCCACCTACGCAACGCACCGCACGGCAGGAGCGGGGGACCCAGGTAAGTCGCCGTACCGCACGCCTCGATGGCGCGCCGGAACGGCTAGGGGTGAAGTCACGTCGTCGAACGACGGTGTGACCGGGCATCTCCCGCCCGAACCCGACAGCTCACCTCGCAGGCGCCGGAGAGGAACGAACAGCGCCATGTCCCGAGGCAAGCACCGTCGCACCCGTACCAGCCCGTTCACCCGGCGCGTCATCGCCGCCGGTACCGGTACCGCCGCTCTCGCGCTCCCCCTGCTGGCCGCGACCACCGCGAGCGCCGCCGAGCCCGGCAAGGCCCCCACCGTGGCCAAGGTCGGCTCCGTCAGCTACACCACCAAGAAGGGCGACACCCTGTACGGGATCGCCGACCGCTACGACGCCCAGGGCGGCTGGCGACAGCTCTACAAGGACAACCGCGCGGCCATCGGCGACAACCCCCGGCTGATCCACCCGGGCGTCGACCTGAAGGTCCGGTCCGCGAAGAAGGCCGCGCCGGCCAAGGCCGAGACGAACACGGCGTCCGCGCCCGTCAAGAAGTCCGCCGTCGCCCAGGCCACCCAGGCCTCCGTGAAGACGTACGCCGACAACCTCGACGGCTGGATCCGCGAGGCGCTCGACATCATGGCGCAGAAGGGGATCCCCGGTTCCTACGAGGGCATCCACCGCAACATCATGCGCGAGTCGTCGGGCAACCCGGCCGCCATCAACAACTGGGACTCCAACGCCGTGGCGGGCACCCCGTCCAAGGGTCTCCTCCAGGTCATCGACCCGACCTTCGCGACCTACCACGTGCCGGGCACCGCGTACGACCCGTTCGACCCGGTCGCCAACATCACGGCCGCCTGCAACTACGCGGCCGCGCGCTACGGCTCGATCGACAACGTGAACGGCCCCTACTGAGCCTTCTGCAGCACCCATCAATAGCGGAACTGGGCCAGGCTGCGGGCGAACAGTCCCTCGAGGACGACGGCGATGCCGTCGTCCTCGTTGGACAAGGTGATCTCGTCCGCCACCGCCTTGAGTTCGGGGTGTGCGTTGGCCATCGCCACACCGTGCGCCGCCCAGTCGAACATGGGGATGTCGTTGGGCATGTCCCCGAAGGCGATGGTCTCGTGGGGACCCAGGCCGAGATGCTCGGCGGCGAGCGCGAGGCCCGTCGCCTTCGTGACGCCGCATGGCTGGAGTTCGACGGTCCCCGGCCCCGACATGGTGACCGTCGCCAGCGAGCCCACCACCGCGCGGGCCGTCGCCGCCAACTCGTCGTCCGACAGCGTCGGATGGCGCAGCAGCACCTTGCTGATCGGCTCGCACCACAGGTCGTCGCGGTGCCGCACCCGCACGGCCGGCAGGGTCGGGTGGGGCATCAGATAGCCCGGTTCGATGAGCGTGAGCCCGTCGGCACCGTCCTGGTCGACCGCCGCGTACACCTGCCCCACCTCGGCCTCGATCTTGCCGAGGGCGGTCTCCGCCAGGTCCCGCTCCAGGGTGATGGACCACAGCAGCCGGTCCCGCCCGGCGTCGTACAGCTGCGCGCCCTGTCCGCACACCGCCAGTCCCCTGCTGCCCATGACGTCCAGGAGGGGCCGCACCCGGGGTGCCGGCCGTCCCGTCACCACGAGGTGCTGGGCACCGGCCACCGCCGCCTGCGCGAGTGCCGCGAGCGACCGGTCGGAGAGCGTGTCGTCACCTCGCAGGAGGGTCCCGTCCAGGTCAGTGGCGATGAGTGAATATGCGATCGGTGCGGCCATGATCAGAGAATACGGACAGGAAGCCCCCTCGACTCGACCTGAACCGGACGGCTGCTCTGTTCACATGAGTTGACACCGGTTCCGGTCCCACTTGTGTCCGAGCCCGCACAACTCGCGCCCGTTTATGGCGGTTTCGCCCCTACGAGATCTTCGAGGGCGGTACGGACGCCGAGTTGGGGCCCGTCGCCCGGTGAAGAGGACGGCCGACCGCGGCGACCTGGGGGGAAGCCGATCGCCTGCCCGGAGGATTCACCCTGCCCAAGACCGCCACCTCACCCGTAACGTGGGCCCGACCACATGGCTTACGGAGCGTATGAGAGTGAGGCAGTACCCCATGCCCCCCTTCGATCTCCCCGAGGGCGACCCCTTCGGCGCGCACAACCTTCCGTACGGCGTCTTCTCCCTCCCGGGCCCGGACTCCGCGCGCCGGGTGGGCGTCCGGCTCGGCGACCACGTCCTCGACGCGGGCAGGGCGGCCCAGGCGCTCGGCTCGCCGTACGCCCCGCTGCTCGCCCAGGAGTCGCTGAACGCGCTGCTCGCCGCGGGCCGCACCACCTGGTCCGACGTACGGCGGGCGCTGACCGCCTGGGTCACGGTGCCGGCGCACCAGGAGGCCATCGCGGAGCTGTTCCACCCGCTCTCCTCCGTGACGCTGCACCTTCCGTTCGACGTCGCGGACTACGTCGACTTCTACGCCTCCGAGAACCACGCGCGGAACGTCGGCCAGATCTTCCGCCCCAACGCCGAGGACTCCCTCACCCCCAACTGGAAGCACCTGCCGATCGGCTACCACGGCCGCTCCGGCACGGTCGTCGTCTCCGGCACGGACGTCGTACGGCCCTCGGGCCAGCGCAAGGCGCCCACCGACCCGGCCCCCGTCTTCGGGCCGTCCGTCCGCCTGGACATCGAGGCCGAGGTCGGCTTCGTGGTGGGCACGCCGTCCGCGATGGGCGCGCCCGTCCCACTGGGCGACTTCCGGGAGCACGTGTTCGGCCTGTGCCTGCTCAACGACTGGTCGGCGCGTGACATCCAGGCGTGGGAGTACGTCCCCCTCGGCCCCTTCCTCGGCAAGTCCTTCGCCACGTCGGTGTCGGCCTGGATCACCCCGCTGGACGCCCTGGACGAGGCCAGGACGGCGCCGCCCGAGCGCACGCACCCGCTGCTGCCATACCTCGACGACTCCGGCGACGAGACCGAACCCGGCGGCTACGACCTGCGTATCTCCGTGGCGATCAACGGCCACGTCGTCTCCGAGCCGCCCTTCTCCACCATGTACTGGACGGCCGCCCAGCAGCTCGCCCACATGACGGTGAACGGTGCCTCCCTGCGCACCGGCGACCTGTACGGCTCCGGCACGGTCAGCGGCCCCACCGAGCGTGAGCGCGGCTCCCTCCTGGAGCTGACCTGGAACGGCCGCGACCCGCTCGAACTCCCCGACGGCAAGCGCACGTTCCTGGAGGACGGCGATGTCGTCACCCTGTCCGCGTGGGCGCCCGGCCCGGGCGGGGTACGGGTGGGCCTCGGCGAGGTCACCGGACGGATCGTGGCCGGCTGAGGCGCGACCGCCGGGTGGGCGGGGCACGCCCGTGGATCCGTCGGCTCTTTCCCGCTGACTCCCGCGGGCCGCACCGTCATACTGGCTGGCGGTGGGAAGCGCACCCCTCGGGATTCCCGCGGCCCACCGCCCCGCACCGACGTCCGCGCGCTGTCCCTGACCAGGATCCGGAGCCCCTGGCATGACCGTCTGCCTGCTCCTGCTGAGCATCGTCGGCCTGACGGCCGCCATCCCCGTCCCGCGCGTCCTGACCCGGGCCGCCTGGCCGGAACGGGACCCCGTGGTCGCGCTGTGGGTGTGGCAGTGCCTCGTCGCCACCGTGCTGCTGTGCTGCCTGACGGCGCTCGCGCTGGGCACCGCCGCCGTCTTCGGCACCGCCCGCGCCCAGCTGTTCGCCCCGGCGCCGCCGTCCGTGACGGAGGCGTACGACCTCTCCGCCGCCCCGGCCTGGGCCGCGCTCCTCACCCTCCTCCTGGCCTGCGGGGCGGCCTGGACGACCGCGATGCTCGGGCGGGAGCTGGCCGAGGCGCGCAGGCGGCGCGGCCGTGCGCGGGCCCAGCTGCGCGAGCGCGCCCCCGATCTGCCGGCCGGCCTCGGCTCCACGCGCGGCCCGCTGCTGGTCCTCGAGGACGAGTACCCGGACGCCTGGTGGATGCCGGGCAGTCCGCCGCAGCTGATCGTCACGACCGGTGCCCTGCACCGCCTCACCGACCACCAGCTCGACGCCGTCCTCACCCATGAGCGGGGCCACGCCCGCGCCCACCACGACTGGCTGCTGCACCTGTCCACCGCGCTCGCCACCGGCTTCCCCCGTGTCCCGCTGTTCGCCCACTTCTGCGACCAGACCCACCGCCTGGTCGAACTGGCCGCCGACGACACGGCCTCCCGCCGCTGCGGCCATCTGACGACGGCCCTGGCCCTGATCGAGCTCAACCAGCACCGGGGCGTGCTGTCCTGCGCCTCCACCCACCGGCTGCTGGGCGAGCGTGTCGACCGCCTTCTCCAGCCGCCCCCGCGCCTGGGCCGCCGCGACCGCGCCCTCACCACGACCCTGGCGGCGCTGGTCCCGCTGGTCCCCCTGCTGATCACCTTCGCGCCGGGACTCCTGACGCTCTCCTAGGGCCTAGGGCCGGGGGCCGCCCTCACTCCCAGCCGTCGGGCTCCGGCTCCTCCATCGGCCAGTCGTCGGGGGCGTCCGGAGCGGACTGCGAGGCCGGCTGCGAGGTGGGCTGCGGGATGGACCCGGGTGCCGGTGCGGTCAGGCCGGCCAGGACCTCGACCACCCCTTCGCCGTACGTCGCCCGCTTCTTCTCGCCGACGCCGCTGATCCCGCCCAGCTCGGCCACCGACGTGGGCCACACCGTGGCGATCTCGCGGAGCGTGGCGTCGTGGAAGATGACGTAGGCCGGGACGCCCTGCTCCCGGGCCTGCTCGGCCCGCCAGGCGCGCAGGGCCTCGAAGGCCGGGACCAGTTCCTGCGGCAGCTCGGCGACGGCGGCCTTCGCCTTGCGCTCGCCGCGGCCGGATCCGGACGCCGACCGCGAGGACGCCGGCCGCTTGGGCTCCTTGCGCAGCGGCACCTCCCGCTCCCGCCGCAGCACCGAGCCGCTGTCCTCGGTCAGCACCAGCGTGCCGTACTCCCCCTCGACGGCGAGCAGGCCCTGCGCCAGCAGCTGCCGGATGACGCCCCGCCACTCGCCCTCGGTCAGCTCCTCGCCGATGCCGAACACGGAGAGCTGGTCGTGGTCGAACTGGATGACCTTGGCGGTGCGCCGGCCCAGCAGGATGTCGACGATCTGCAGCGCGCCGAACTTCTGCCCCCGCTCCCGCTGCAGCCGGACGACCGTCGACAGCACCTTCTGCGCGGCCACGGTGCCGTCCCAGGTCTCGGGCGGTGTCAGGCAGGTGTCGCAGTTGCCGCAGGCGCCCGCCTCGGGGTCCTGGCCGAAGTAGGCGAGCAGCTGGGCGCGCCGGCACTGGACCGTCTCGCACAGGGCCAGCATCGAGTCCAGATGCGCGCCCGCACGGCGCCGGAACGCCTCGTCCCCCTCGCCGAGCTGGATCATCTTGCGCTGCTGGATGACGTCGTTGAGGCCGTAGGCCATCCACGCCGTGGAGGGCAGGCCGTCCCGCCCGGCCCGGCCGGTCTCCTGGTAGTAGCCCTCGACGGACTTGGGCAGGTCGAGGTGGGCGACGAACCGCACATCCGGCTTGTCGATGCCCATGCCGAAAGCGATGGTCGCCACCACGACCAGGCCCTCCTCCCGCAGGAACCGGGACTGGTGCGCCGCGCGGGTGCCCGCGTCGAGGCCCGCGTGGTACGGGATCGCCTCGATGCCGTTGCGGGAGAGGAACTCGGCGGTCGCATCGACCGACTTGCGGGAAAGGCAGTACACGATGCCCGCGTCGCCCGCGTGCTCCTCGCGCAGGAAGCTCAGCAGCTGCTTCTTCGGGTCGGCCTTCGGCACGATCCGGTACTGGATGTTGGGCCGGTCGAAGCTGGCCACGAAGTGCCGGGCGTCCGGCATGCCCAGCCGCTGGGTGATCTCCTGGTGGGTGGCCCGGGTCGCCGTCGCCGTCAGCGCGATCCGGGGCACGTCCGGCCAGCGCTCGCCCAGCAGGGACAGGGCGAGGTAGTCGGGGCGGAAGTCGTGGCCCCACTGGGACACGCAGTGCGCCTCGTCGATGGCGAAGACCGAGATCTTGCCGCGGGAGAGCAGCTCCAGCGTCGCGTCGAGCCGCAGTCGCTCGGGGGCGAGGTAGAGCAGGTCGAGCTCGCCGGCGACGTACTGCGCCTCCATCACGCGGCGCTCGTCGAAGTCCTGCGTGGAGTTGATGAACCCGGCGCGCACGCCGAGCGCCCGCAGGGCGTCCACCTGGTCCTGCATGAGGGCGATCAGCGGGGAGATCACGACACCCGTACCGGGTCTGACCAGGGAGGGGATCTGGTAGCAGAGCGACTTGCCGCCGCCGGTCGGCATGAGCACGACCGCGTCACCGCCGGCCACGACATGCTCGATGACGGCTTCCTGCTCGCCCCGGAAGGCCTCGTATCCGAAGACGCGGTGGAGCGCGGCCAGCGCCTCGCTGTCGCCCGCCCGGTCCGCCTCGGTCACCGCTGGCATCTCGCTGATCACGCCCGTCGCACCCATCGCCGTGTCCCCCGCCCGTCGTCCCTCGACCACTGCCTCCACGATAGGGGTCCGCACCGACAGCCCTCCGAGTTATCCACAGGCTCACCCCCTCGGGACGGGAGCGGCCCGGCTCCCACGAGGGGAGCCGGGCCGTCCGCGTGGGGCTCGGTCAGCGGACGAAGACGCCCGCCTGGCTCGCCAGGTCCAGGAAGTACTGGGGCGCCACACCCAGCACCAGGGTCACGGCCACGCCCACGCCGATCGCCGTCATCGTCAGCGGGGACGGCACCGCGACCGTCGGTCCCTCGGGCGTCGGCTCGCTGAAGAACATCAGCACGATGACCCGGATGTAGAAGAACGCGGCGATCGCGGACGAGATCACACCGACCACGACCAGCGGGGCAGCCCCGCCCTCGGCCGCCGCCTTGAACACGGCGAACTTCCCGGCGAAGCCGGAGGTCAGCGGGATGCCCGCGAAGGCCAGCAGGAACACCGCGAAGACCGCCGCGACCAGCGGCGAGCGGCGGCCCAGACCGGCCCACTTGGACAGGTGCGTCGCCTCGCCGCCGGCGTCGCGCACCAGCGTCACCACCGCGAACGCGCCGATCGTGACGAACGAGTAAGCGCCCAGGTAGAAGAGGACGGACGACACCCCGTCCGGCGTGGTCGCGATGACACCGGCGAGGATGAACCCGGCGTGCGCGATCGACGAGTACGCCAGGAGCCGCTTGATGTCGGTCTGGGTGATCGCGATGATCGCGCCGCCCAGCATGGTGACGATCGCCACGGCCCACATGACCGGCCGCCAGTCCCAGCGCAGGCCGGGAAGCACGACGTACAGGATGCGCAGCAGGGCGCCGAACGCGGCCACCTTCGTCGCCGCGGCCATGAAGCCGGTCACCGGCGTCGGGGCGCCCTGGTAGACGTCCGGCGTCCACATGTGGAACGGCACCGCGCCCACCTTGAACAGCAGCCCCATGACGATCAGCGCCGAGCCGATGAGCAGCAGCGCGTCGTTGCCCATGGTGTCCGCCAGGGCCGGGGTGACGTCGGTGACGGTGCCGTCGACGACCCGCGCGATCGTGCCGTAGGACACCGAGCCCGCGTAGCCGTACAGCAGGGCGATGCCGAACAGGGTGAACGCGGACGCGAAGGCTCCCAGCAGGAAGTACTTGACCGCGGCCTCCTGCGACATGAGCCGCTTGCGGCGGGCCAGCGCGCACATCAGGTACAGCGGGAGGGAGAAGACCTCCAGCGCGATGAACAGGGTCAGCAGATCGTTGGCCGACGGGAAGATCAGCATGCCCGCGACGGCGAACATCAGCAGGGGGAACACCTCGGTGGTGGTGAACCCCGCCTTCACGGCGGCCTTCTCGCTGTCGCTGCCCGGCACGGACGCGGCCTGGGCCGCGAAGGAGTCGACGCGGTTGCCGTGCGCCGCCGGGTCGAGCCGGCGCTCGGCGAAGGTGAACAGGCCGACGAGGGCCGTCAGCAGGATCGTGCCCTGCAGGAACAGGGCCGGTCCGTCGACGGCGATCGCGCCCATCGCGGCGATGCCCGACTTGGTCGTGGCGTACCCGCCGGCGGCGAGCGCCACGACCGCGGCGAAGGACGCGACGAGCGCCACGACGGCGGTGAACACCTGCGCGTAGTACCGGGACCTGCGCGGGACGACGGCCTCGATCAGCACCCCGACGAGCGCCGCGCCGACGACGATCAGGGTGGGCGAGAGCTGTCCGTACTCGATCTTCGGCGTGTCGATCTTCGAGATCGGATCGGCCGCGGTTGTCCACAGGCTGTGGACGGCTGATGCGCTCACTTGGCCGCCTCCACCTCGGGCTGGGGGTCCTTCTTCTGTACGTCGGACAAGGTCTGCTTGACCGCCGGGTTCACGATGTCCGTGACGGGCTTCGGGTAGACGCCCAGGAAGACCAGCAGGACGACGAGCGGGGCGACGACCGCGATCTCCCGCACCCGCAGGTCCGGCATCGCGGAGACCTCCGGCTTCACCGGGCCCGTCATCGTCCGCTGGTACAGGACGAGGGTGTAGAGCGCGGCGAGCACGATGCCGAAGGTCGCGATGACGCCGATCGCCGGATAGCGCGTGAACGTGCCGACGAGGACCAGGAACTCGCTGACGAACGGCGCGAGACCCGGCAGCGACAGGGTCGCGAGGCCGCCGATCAGGAAGGTGCCGGCGAGCACCGGGGCGACCTTCTGCACACCGCCGTAGTCGGCGATGAGCCGCGAGCCGCGCCGCGAGATCAGGAATCCGGCGACCAGCATCAGCGCGGCCGTCGAGATGCCGTGGTTGACCATGTACAGCGTCGCCCCGGACTGGCCCTGGCTGGTCATCGCGAAGATGCCCATGATGATGAAGCCGAAGTGCGAGATCGACGCGTACGCGATCAGGCGCTTGATGTCCCGCTGGCCGACCGCGAGCAGCGCCCCGTAGATGATGCTGATCAGCGCCAGCACCAGGATGGCGGGCGTGGCCCACTTGCTGGCCTCCGGGAAGAGCTGGAGGCAGAAGCGGAGCATCGCGAAGGTGCCGACCTTGTCGACGACCGCCGTGATGAGGACGGCGACCGGGGCGGTGGCCTCCTGCATCGCGTTCGGCAGCCAGGTGTGCAGCGGCCACAGCGGCGCCTTCACCGCGAAGGCGAAGAAGAAGCCGAGGAACAGCCAGCGTTCGGTGTTCGTCGCCATGTCCAGCGAGCCGTTGGCGCGGGCCTCGGCGATCTCCTGGAGGCTGAAGTTCCCGGCGACGACGTACAGGCCGATCACCGCGGCCAGCATGATCAGTCCGCCGACCAGGTTGTAGAGGAGGAACTTCACCGCGGCGTACGACCGCTGCGTCGACGCCACCTTCTCCCCGTGCTCGTGGGCACGGTCCCCGAAGCCGCCGATGAGGAAGTACATCGGGATGAGCATGGCCTCGAAGAAGATGTAGAAGAGGAAGACGTCGGTGGCCTCGAAGGAGAGGATCACCATCGCCTCGACGGCCAGGATCAGGGCGAAGAAGCCCTGCGTCGGCCGCCACCTCCTGCTGCCCGTCTCCAGCGGGTCGGCGTCGTGCCATCCGGCGAGGACGATGAACGGGATCAACAGGGCCGTCAGCGCGACGAGCGCCACCCCGATGCCGTCCACGCCGAGTTCGTAGCGGACCCCGAAGTCGGAGATCCAGGAGTGCGATTCGGTGAGCTGGTAGCGGTCGCCGTCCGGGTCGAACCGGACCAGGACGGCGATCGCGAGGGCGAGTGTGCCGAGGGAGAAGAACAGCGCCAGCCATTTGGCGGCGGTGCGCCGGGCGGCCGGCACGGCGGCGGTGGCGATCGCCCCGATCGCCGGGAGCGCCGCCGTGGCTGTCAGCAGGGGAAAGGACATCGGTATCAGACCGCCCTCATCAGCAGGGTCGCGGCGACGAGGACCGCCGCACCGCCGAACATCGAGACCGCGTACGACCGCGCGAAGCCGTTCTGGAGCCTGCGCATCCGTCCGGACAGGCCGCCGACCGAGGCCGCCGTGCCGTTGACGACACCGTCGACCAGGGTGTGGTCGACGTAGACCAGGGAGCGGGTGAGGTGCTCGCCGCCGCGGACGAGGACGACGTGGTTGAAGTCGTCCTGGTACAGGTCGCGCCGGGCGGCCCGGGTGAGCAGCGACCCGCGCGGGGCGACCGCCGGGACCGGGCGCCTGCCGTACTGGGCCCAGGCGAGGGCGACGCCGATGACCATGCACGCGACGGTCGCACCCGTGACGGTGGCCGCGCTGATCGGCGGATTGCCGTGCGCGTGCCCGGTGATGGGCTCGAGCCAGTGCACGAAGCGGTCGCCGATGCTGAAGAACGCACCGCCCGCGACCGACCCGATCGCCAGCACGATCATGGGGATCGTCATGACCTTGGGCGACTCGTGCGGGTGCGGCTCCGCGTGCTCGCCGTGGGTCTCGGCGGCGGGCTCCGCGCTGGGCTCGGCCGGCGAGGCGGTCTTCGTGTGCCGCCAGCGCTCCTCGCCGAAGAACGTCATCAGCATCACGCGCGTCATGTAGTAGGCGGTGATGGCCGCGCCGAGCAGGGCGCAGGCGCCGAGGATCCAGCCCTCGGTGCCGCCCTTGGCGAACGCCGCCTCGATGATCTTGTCCTTGGAGAAGAAGCCGGACAGGCCCGGGAAGCCGATGATGGCGAGGTAGCCCAGGCCGAACGTCACGAAGGTGACCGGCATGTACTTGCGCAGACCGCCGTACTTGCGCATGTCGACCTCGTCGTTCATGCCGTGCATGACGGAACCGGCGCCGAGGAACAGCCCGGCCTTGAAGAAGCCGTGCGTCACCAGGTGCATGATCGCGAAGACGTAGCCGATGGGGCCGAGGCCCGCGGCGAGGACCATGTAGCCGATCTGCGACATGGTCGAGCCGGCCAGTGCCTTCTTGATGTCGTCCTTCGCGCAACCGACGATCGCACCGAACAGGAGCGTGACGGCCCCGACGATCGTGACGACCAGCTGTGCGTCGGGCGCCGCGTCGAAGATGGCGCCGGAGCGGACGATCAGGTAGACGCCCGCGGTCACCATCGTCGCGGCGTGGATGAGGGCGGAGACCGGGGTCGGGCCCTCCATCGCGTCCCCGAGCCAGGACTGCAGCGGCACCTGGGCGGACTTGCCGCACGCGGCGAGCAGCAGCATCAGGCCGATCGCGGTGAGCTTGCCCTCGCTCGCGTCCCCGGCGAGACCGGCCTCGCCCTCGCCGCCGAGCAGCGGCCCGAAGGCGAAGGTGCCGAACCAGAAGAACATCAGCATGATCGCGATGGACAGGCCCATGTCGCCGACGCGGTTGACCAGGAAGGCCTTCTTCGCCGCGGTGGCGGCGCTGGGCTTGTGCTGCCAGAAGCCGATCAGCAGGTACGAGGCGAGACCGACGCCCTCCCAGCCGACGTACAGCAGCAGGTAGTTGTCGGCGAGGACGAGCAGCAGCATCGCCGCGAGGAACAGGTTCAGATAGCCGAAGAAGCGGCGGCGGCGCTCGTCGTGCTCCATGTACCCGATCGAGTACACGTGGATCAGCGAGCCGACGCCGGTGATCAGCAGGACGAACGTCATCGACAACTGGTCGAGGCGGAAGGCGACGTCCGCCTGGAAGCCCTCGACCTGGATCCAGCTGAACAGATGGCTCGTCAGGGTCCGGTCCTCGGCGCCCCTGCCGAGCAGGTCGGCGAAGAGGACCACACCGAAGGCGAAGGAGACGAACGACAGGAGCGTGCCGATCCAGTGGCCGACGGCGTCCAGCCGCCGGCCACCGCACAGCAGAACGGCCGCTCCGAGCAGGGGCGCCGCGATCAGCAGCGCAATCAGGTTCTCCACGATTTCTTCCGACCCCTCAGAGCTTCATCAGGCTGGCGTCGTCGACCGAGGCCGAGTGGCGGGAACGGAACAGCGACACGATGATCGCGAGCCCGACGACGACCTCCGCGGCGGCCACGACCATCGTGAAGAAGGCGATGATCTGGCCGTCCAGATTGCCGTGCATCCGGGAGAACGCCACCAGCGTGAGGTTGCAGGCGTTGAGCATCAGCTCGACGCACATGAAGAGGACGATCGCGTTGCGCCTGATCAGCACGCCGGTGGCGCCGATCGTGAACAACAGGGCCGCGAGGTAGACGTAGTTGACCGGGTTCACTTGGACGCCTCCTCCGGACGCTTGAAGGTGGACGGCTCGATCGCGGTCCGCTCCAGGCGCTCCGCCGCACGCTGCTCCAGCGCCCGCAGGTCGTTGAGCGCCTCGCTGGACACGTCCCGGATCTGCCCGCGCTCACGCAGCGTCTTGCTGACGGTGAGGTCGGACGGGGTCCCGTCGGGCAGCAGACCGGCGATGTCCACGGCGTTGTGCCGGGCGTAGACGCCGGGCGCCGGGAGCGGCGGTACGTGCTTGCCGGCGCGCACGCGCTCCTCGGCCAGCTCGCGCTGGGTCTTGGCGCGCTCGGTGCGCTCGCGGTGCGTGAGCACCATGGCGCCGACCGCGGCGGTGATGAGCAGGGCGCCCGTGATCTCGAACGCGAAGACGTACTGCGTGAAGATGAGGGTGGCCAGGCCCTCCACATTGCCGTTCGCGTTGGCCTGCGCGAGGCCGTCGAACTGGCGCAGCGAGGCGTTCCCGATGCCGGCGAACAGCAGGATGCCGAAGCCGAGGCCACACAGAAGGGCCAGCCAGCGCTGGCCCTTGATGGTCTCCTTCAGGGAGTCCGCGGCCGTCACGCCGACCAGCATCACCACGAAGAGGAACAGCATCATGATCGCGCCGGTGTAGACGACGATCTGCACGACGCCCAGGAAGTAGGCGCCGTTGGCCAGGTAGAACACCGCGAGGATGATCATCGTGCCGGCGAGGCAGAGCGCGCTGTGCACGGCCCTCTTGAGGAAGACGGTGCACAGGGCGCCCAGTACGGCGACGGTGCCGAGGATCCAGAACTGCACGGCCTCGCCGGTGGAGGTGGAGTAGGCGGCGGCGATCTGGGCGCTCATCGGCCGACCACCTTCCCCGACGCCGGCTCGTCCTCGCCGAAGGTCGAGGCGCCCTCCTGCGGGACCTCGCCCTTGGAGACCGCGACCTGCCGGGTCGTGCCCGGCGCGGCCTCCGTCACCAGACCCCGGTAGTAGTCCTGCTCGTCGGTGCCGGGGTAGATGGCGTGGGGCGAGTCGACCATGCCCTCCTCCAGACCGGCGAGCAGCTGCTCCTTGGTGTAGATGAGGTTGGCGCGGCTGGAGTCCGCCAGCTCGAACTCGTTGGTCATCGTGAGCGCGCGTGTGGGGCACGCCTCGATGCACAGGCCGCACAGGATGCAGCGGGCGTAGTTGATCTGGTAGACGCGGCCGTACCGCTCGCCGGGCGAGTAGCGCTCCTCGTCGGTGTTGTCGGCGCCTTCGACGTAGATGGCGTCGGCGGGGCAGGCCCAGGCGCACAGCTCGCAGCCGACGCACTTCTCCAGGCCGTCCGGATGGCGGTTGAGCTGGTGCCGTCCGTGGAAGCGCGGAGCGGTGGTCTTCTCCTGCTCCGGGTACTGCTCGGTCAGCCGCTTCTTGAACATGGCCTTGAAGGTCACGCCGAAGCCGGCCACGGGGTTCTGGAAGCCGTGCTTCGTCTGCCCGGTCTCCTTTGGCTCCTCAGCCATCGGACGCCTCCTTTCCATCCAGAGATCCGTCACTGTGAGTATCGGACCCGCCACTGACAATCAGCTCCCGCTCCCGGCGCGGCCGGCGCCGCGGGACGGGCGGCAGCTCCTGTCCGGGCAGCGGCGGTACGGGGAAGCCCCCGGCCATCGGGTCGAACGCGGCGGGTTCCTCGTCGGTCCGGGCCGCGCCCTTCGCCTTCTCGCGGAAGAGGTCCGCGATGACGGAGAGCAGCAGGAGCGCGATGACTCCGCCGCCGATGTAGAGGGCGATGTCCGCGAAGTCGTAGTTCTCGTTGCGCAGGGTCCGCACGGTCGCGACCAGCATCAGCCAGACGACGGAGACCGGGATGAGGACCTTCCAGCCGAGCTTCATCAGCTGGTCGTAGCGGACGCGGGGCAGGGTGCCGCGCAGCCAGATGAAGAAGAACAGCAGCAGCTGCACCTTGATGACGAACCAGAGCAGCGGCCACCAGCCGTGGTTCGCGCCCTCCCAGAAGGAGCTGATCGGGTACGGGGCCCGCCAGCCGCCCAGGAAGAGCGTCACGGACACCGCCGAGACCGTCACCATGTTCACGTACTCGGCGAGCATGAACATCGCGAACTTGATGGACGAGTACTCGGTGTTGAAGCCGCCGACCAGGTCGCCCTCGGACTCCGGCATGTCGAAGGGGGCACGGTTGGTCTCGCCGACCATCGTCACGATGTAGATCAGGAACGACACCGGCAGCAGGACGATGTACCAGCGGTCGTGCTGCGCCTCGACGATCGCGGAGGTGGACATCGACCCGGAGTAGAGGAACACGGAGGCGAACGCGGCACCCATGGCGATCTCGTAGGAGATCATCTGCGCGCAGGAGCGCAGACCGCCGAGCAGCGGGTACGTCGATCCGGAGCTCCAGCCCGCGAGCACGATGCCGTAGATGCCGACCGAGGCGACCGCGAGGATGTAGAGCATCGCGATCGGCAGGTCGGTGAGCTGCATCGTGGTGCGCTGGCCGAAGATCGAGATCTCGTTGCCGGCCGGGCCGAAGGGGATCACCGCGATCGCCATGAAGGCCGGGATGGCCGCGACGATCGGCGCGAGGACGTACACCACCTTGTCGGCGCGCTTGACGATGACGTCTTCCTTGAGCATCAGCTTGATGCCGTCGGCGAGCGACTGGAGCATGCCCCAGGGGCCGTGCCGGTTGGGGCCGATGCGCAGCTGCATCCAGGCGACGACCTTGCGCTCCCACACGATGGAGAACAGCACGGTCACCATCAGGAAGGCGAAGCAGAACACCGCCTTGACGACGACCAGCCACCAGGGGTCGCGGCCGAACATCGAGAGGTCCTCAGCGGCGAGGGAGTACGCGCTCATGCCTCCACCTCCTCGGGGGCCTCGGACGTGAGGGTCGCCGGGCCGATGCGGACGAGTGAGCCGGGCAGCGCCCCGGTGTCGGAGGCGACGCCCGCGCCCACGGAGTTCAGCGGCAGCCACACCACCCGGTCGGGCATCTCCGTGACCAGCAGCGGCAGTTCGACGACTCCGATGGGCCCGGTGACGGCGAGCACGTCGCCGTCCTTCACGCCCGCCTCGGCGGCCGTGGCGGCCGACACGCGCGCGTGGGCGGCGTGCCGGGTGCCGGCGAGCGCCTCGTCGCCCTGCTGGAGCAGACCCTGGTCGAGCAGGAGCCGGTGCCCGGCGAGGACGGCCTCACCGGCCGCCGGACGCGGCAGCTGGGCGGCGATCTCCAGCGGCTGGTCGGCGCGCGGGCCGTCCCAGGGGCCGAGCCGGTCGATCTCCGCGCGCGTGGTGCGCAGATCGGGCAGCCCCAGGTGCACGTCCATGGCGTCGGCCAGCATCTGCAGGACGCGCGCGTCGGTCGGGGCCGGCCGGCGGGTCATCTGGTCGGGCTTCAGCGCGGCCTCGAAGAAGCGCACCCTGCCCTCCCAGTTGAGGAAGGTGCCGGCCTTCTCGGCGACGGCGGCCACCGGCAGCACCACGTCGGCGAGCTCGGTCACCTCGCTGGGCCGCAGCTCCAGCGACACCACGAAGCCGACCTCCGCGAGTGCCTCACGCGCGCGTGCCGGGTCCGGCAGGTCGGCGACCTCGACGCCCGCGACCAGCAGGGCCTGGAGCTCGCCGCGCGCGGCGGCCTCCACGATCTGGCCGGTGTCGCGGCCGTAGCGGGACGGGAGTTCGGCGACGCCCCACAGGGCGGCGACCTCGTCCCGCGCGCGCGGGTCGGTCGCGGGACGCCCGCCGGGCAGCAGCGACGGCAGCGCGCCCACCTCGACGGCGGCCCGCTCCCCGGCCCGGCGCGGGATCCACACCAGCTGGGCGCCGGTGGCGGCCGCGGCCCGTACGGCGGCGGTGAGCCCGCCCGGGACGGCGGCAAGCCGTTCACCGACGGCGATCACGGCACCCTCGGTGCGCAGCGCCCCCGCCGCCTCGGCGCCCGGGCCCTCCAGGCCGGTGCCGGCGGCCAGCGCGTCCAGCCACTTGGTCTCGGTGCCGGGAGCGGCGGGCAGCAGGGTGCCGCCGGCCTTCTCCAGCCCGCGGGTCGTGTGCGTCGCCAGGGAGAAGACCCGCTGGCCGTGCTTGCGCCACGCCTTGCGCAGCCGCAGGAAGACGCCGGGTGCCTCCTCCTCGGCCTCGAACCCGGCCAGCAGGACGGCGGGCGCCTTCTCCAGGGAGGTGTAGGTGACTCCGCTGCCGTCGAGGTCGCGTCCCCGGCCGGCGATCTGCGCGGCGAGGAAGTCGGCCTCCTCGCCGCTGTGCGCCCGCGCGCGGAAGTCGATGTCGTTGGTGTCGAGGGCCACCCGCGCGAACTTGCTGTACGCGTAGGCGTCCTCGACGGTGAGCCGGCCGCCGGTCAGCACACCGGTCCGGCCGCGCGAGGCGAGCAGCCCCTGGGCGGCGATCTGGAGCGCCTCCGGCCAGGACGCCGGTTCGAGGTCGCCCTCGGCGTTGCGTACCAGCGGGGTGTCCAGCCGGTCACGCTGCTGGGCGTAGCGGAACGCGAACCGCCCCTTGTCGCAGATCCACTCCTCGTTGACCTCGGGGTCGTTCGCCGCGAGGCGCCGCATGACCTTGCCGCGCCGGTGGTCGGTGCGGGTGGCGCAGCCGCCCGAGCAGTGCTCGCACACCGACGGCGAGGAGACCAGGTCGAAGGGCCGGGAGCGGAATCGGTACGCCGCCGAGGTGAGCGCGCCGACCGGGCAGATCTGGATGGTGTTGCCGGAGAAGTACGACTCGAACGGGTCGCCCTCGCCGGTGCCGACCTGCTGGAGGGCGCCGCGCTCGACCAGCTCGATCATCGGGTCGCCCGCGACCTGGTTGGAGAACCGGGTGCAGCGGGCACACAGTACGCACCGCTCACGGTCGAGCAGCACCTGCGTGGAGATCGGGACGGGCTTCTCGTACGTGCGCTTGCGGCCCTCGAAGCGGGACTCGGCGGCGCCGTGCGACATCGCCTGGTTCTGCAGCGGGCACTCGCCGCCCTTGTCGCAGACGGGGCAGTCCAGCGGGTGGTTGATGAGCAGGAGCTCCATCACACCCTTCTGCGCCTTCTCCGCGACCGGCGAGGTGAGGTGCGTCTTCACGACCATGCCGTCGGTGCACGTGATCGTGCAGGACGCCATCGGCTTGCGCTGGCCCTCGACCTCGACGATGCACTGGCGGCAGGCGCCGGCCGGGTCGAGGAGCGGGTGGTCGCAGAAGCGCGGGATCTCGATGCCGAGCTCCTCGGCGGCCCGGATGACCAGGGTGCCCTTGGGCACGCTGATCTCGGCGCCGTCGATCGTCAGCGTCACGAGGTCCTCCGGCGGGACCGCCGCCTCTCCCCCTCCGGAGGGAGCGCTGGTGGTCACAGTCATGCGTTCACCTCCGTGCGGTGGTCGGCCCAGGCCGTCGACCTGGCCGGGTCGAAGGGGCAGCCACGGCCCGTGATGTGCTCCTCGTACTCCTCGCGGAAGTACTTCAGCGAGGAGAAGATCGGCGAGGCGGCGCCGTCGCCGAGGGCGCAGAAGGACTTGCCGTTGATGTTGTCGGCGATGTCGTTCAGCTTGTCGAGGTCGCTCATCACGCCCTTGCCGGCCTCGATGTCGCGCAGCAACTGCACGAGCCAGTACGTGCCTTCGCGGCAGGGCGTGCACTTGCCGCAGGACTCGTGGGCGTAGAACTCGGTCCAGCGGGTGACGGCGCGGACCACGCAGGTCGTCTCGTCGAAGCACTGGAGCGCCTTGGTGCCGAGCATGGAGCCGGCGGCGCCCACCCCTTCGTAGTCGAGGGGGACGTCGAGGTGCTCGTCGGTGAACATCGGCGTGGACGAGCCGCCCGGCGTCCAGAACTTCAGCCGGTGCCCGGGCCGCATGCCGCCGCTCATGTCGAGCAGCTGGCGCAGGGTGATGCCGAGCGGGGCCTCGTACTGGCCGGGGCTGGCGACATGGCCGCTGAGCGAGTACAGCGTGAAGCCCGGGGACTTCTCGCTGCCCATCGAGCGGAACCACTCTTTGCCCCGGTTCAGGATGGCGGGAACCGACGCGATCGACTCGACGTTGTTCACCACAGTGGGACAGGCGTAGAGACCTGCCACAGCCGGGAAGGGAGGACGCAGTCGCGGTTGCCCACGGCGGCCCTCGAGCGAGTCGAGCAGCGCGGTCTCCTCACCGCAGATGTACGCGCCGGCGCCGGCGTGCACGGTGAGTTCGAGGTCGAGTCCGCTGCCCAGGATGTCCTTGCCGAGGTAGCCCGCCGCGTAGGCCTCGCGCACGGCCTCGTGCAACCGCCGCAGGACGGGGACGACTTCACCCCGCAGATAGATGAAGGCGTGCGACGACCGGATGGCGTAGCACGCGATCACGATGCCCTCGATGAGGCTGTGCGGGTTCGCGAAGAGGAGCGGGATGTCCTTGCAGGTCCCCGGCTCCGACTCGTCGGCGTTGACAACGAGATAGTGCGGCTTTCCGTCTCCCTGCGGGATGAACTGCCACTTCATCCCGGTGGGGAATCCCGCGCCGCCGCGCCCGCGCAGACCGGAGTCCTTGACGTAGGCGATCAGGTCGTCCGGCGACATGGCGAGCGCCTTGCGGAGCCCCTCGTACCCGTCGTGCCTGCGGTAGACGTCGAGCGACCAGGACCGGTCCTCGTCCCAGAAGGCCGACAGCACGGGTGCGAGCAGCTTCTCGGGACTGTTCTCCTTCAGCTCCGGTGCCAATGTCATCACTCCCCCTCCTCGGCGACAGGCCCTGCCGGGTGGGCCGGGTCGGACGCGGACGAATCCTGCGGCGCGTCGTGCGAGCTGAGGTGTTCAGCCGGCGACGGGTGGTGCACGGTCCTGTCCTGCTGCTCGTCGTGCGGGCCGCCGTCGCGCGGGTGGACCACACGCGCGGGCGCGGCCTCCCCCCTCGCGAGGCGCAGGCCCACCAGTGACGCCGGTCCGGCGCTGCCGCCCTCCTCGACGGCACCGGGCCGCTCGTCGGGGAAGCCGGCGAGGATCCGGGCGGTCTCCTTGAAGGTGCACAGGCGGGCCCCGCGTGTGGGCGCCACGTCACGGCCGGCACGCAGGTCGTCGACGAGCCGCTTGGCGCTGTCGGGGGTCTGGTTGTCGAAGAACTCCCAGTTGACCATCACGACCGGGGCGTAGTCGCAGGCCGCGTTGCACTCGATGTGCTCCAGGGTGACCTTGCCGTCGCCGGTGGTCTCGCCGTTGCCGACGCCCAGGTGCTCCTGGAGCTCCTCGAAGATGGCGTCGCCGCCCATGACCGCGCACAGCGTGTTGGTGCACACGCCCACCTGGTAGTCGCCGGAGGGCTTGCGGCGGTACATGGTGTAGAAGGTCGCGACCGCGGTCACCTCGGCCGTGGTCAGGCCGAGCATGTCCGCGCAGAACCGCATGCCGGTGCGCGTGACGTGCCCCTCCTCCGACTGCACCAGGTGCAGCATCGGCAGGAGGGCGGACCGGGAGTCCGGGTAGCGCGCGACGATCGCCCGCGCGTCGGTCTCCAGCCGGGCCCGGACGTCGTCCGGGTAGGCCGGCGCGGGCAGTTCGGGCATGCCCAGGCTGACGCCCCGCTCGGAAGATGAGGTGGTCACCGGTCGACGCCTCCCATCACGGGGTCGATGGACGCGACGGCGACGATGACGTCGGCGACCTGGCCGCCCTCGCACATCGCCGCCATGGCCTGCAGGTTGGTGAAGGACGGGTCGCGGAAGTGGACCCGGAAGGGGCGGGTGCCTCCGTCGGAGACGGCGTGCACCCCGAGCTCGCCCTTGGGCGACTCGACGGCCGCGTAGGCCTGTCCCGGCGGGACGCGGAAGCCCTCGGTGACCAGCTTGAAGTGGTGGATCAGGGCCTCCATGGAGGTGCCCATGATCTTCTTGATGTGGTCGAGGGAGTTGCCGAGCCCGTCGGGGCCCAGGGCGAGCTGGGCGGGCCAGGCGATCTTCTTGTCGCTGACCATGACCGGGCCCGGCTCGAGCCGGTCCAGGCACTGCTCGACGATCCCGAGCGACTGGCGCATCTCCTCCAGGCGGATCAGGAAGCGCCCGTAGGAGTCGCAGGTGTCGGCGGTCGGGACCTCGAAGTCGTAGGTCTCGTAGCCGCAGTACGGCTGCGTCTTGCGCAGGTCGTGCGGGAGGCCGGTGGAGCGCAGGATCGGGCCGGTGGCGCCGAGGGCCATGCAGCCGGCCAGGTCGAGGTAGCCGACGTCCTGCATACGGGCCTTGAAGATGGGGTTCCCGGTGGCGAGCTTGTCGTACTCCGGGAGGTTCTTCTTCATCTTCTTCACGAACTCGCGGATGTGGTCCACCGCGCCGGGCGGCAGGTCCTGCGCGAGTCCGCCGGGGCGGATGTACGCGTGGTTCATCCGCAGGCCCGTGATGAGCTCGTAGATGTCGAGAATCATTTCACGATCACGGAATCCGTAGATCATGATCGTGGTGGCGCCGAGCTCCATGCCGCCGGTGGCGATGCACACCAGGTGGGAGGAGAGCCGGTTCAGCTCCATCAGGAGCACGCGGATGATCTTGGCGCGCTCGCTGATCTGGTCCTCGATGCCGAGGAGCTTCTCGACGGCGAGACAGTAGGCGGTCTCGTTGAAGAAGGACGTCAGGTAGTCCATGCGCGTCACGAACGTGGTGCCCTGCGTCCAGGTCCGGTACTCGAGGTTCTTCTCGATGCCGGTGTGGAGGTAGCCGATGCCGCAGCGGGCTTCGGTGACCGTCTCGCCCTCGATCTCCAGGATCAGGCGCAGCACTCCGTGGGTGGACGGGTGCTGGGGGCCCATGTTGACGACGATGCGCTCGTCGTCGGCCTTGGCCGCGGACTCGACGACCTCGTCCCAGTCGCCGCCGGTGACCGTGTAGACGGTGCCCTCGGTGGTCTCACGGGGCGATGCTGACTGCGTGCTCACGAGTACGACCTCCGCTGGTCCGGAGCCGGGATCTGGGCGCCCTTGTACTCGACGGCGATGCCGCCGAGGGGGTAGTCCTTGCGCTGCGGGTGGCCCTGCCAGTCGTCCGGCATCATGATCCGCGTCAGGGCGGGGTGACCGTCGAAGACGATGCCGAAGAAGTCGTACGTCTCGCGCTCGTGCCAGTCGTTCGTCGGGTACACGGAGACGAGCGACGGGACGTGCGGGTCGCTGTCGGGGACGCTGACCTCCAGGCGGATCAGCCGGTTGTGGGTGATCGAGCGCAGGTGGTAGACGGCGTGCAGCTCGCGGCCCTTGTCGTGCGGGTAGTGGACGCCGCTGACGCCCGTGCACAGCTCGAAGCGCAGGGCCGGGTCGTCGCGCAGGGTCCGGGCGACGCGGAGCAGGTGCTCGCGTTCGATGTGGAAGGTGAGTTCGTCGCGGTCGACGACCGTCTTCTCGATGGCGTTGTCGGGCAGCAGGCCCTGTTCCTCCAGTGCGCCCTCGAGTTCGTCGGCGACCTCGTCGAACCAGCCGCCGTAGGGGCGGCTCGCCGGTCCCGGGAGGCGGACCGAGCGGACCAGGCCGCCGTAACCGGAGGTGTCGCCGCCGTTGTTGGCGCCGAACATGCCGCGCTGGACGCGGATCTCCTCGCCGCCCTGGCCCCGCTGGCCGGGGAGGTTGGAGGCGGACAGGTCCTTCTCGGGGTTCGCCCCGTTCGACCCGTTCGCCCCGTTGGTGCCGTTGGCGTCGCTCACCGCAGCAGCCCCTTCATCTCGATCGTGGGCAGGGCCTTGAGCGCCGCTTCCTCCGCCTCACGGGCCGCTTCCTCGGCGTTGACCCCGAGCTTGGAGCCCTGGATCTTCTGGTGCAGCTTGAGGATGGCGTCCATCAGCATCTCGGGCCGTGGCGGACAGCCCGGGAGATAGATGTCGACCGGGACGATGTGGTCGACGCCCTGGACGATCGCGTAGTTGTTGAACATGCCGCCCGAGGAGGCGCAGACCCCCATGGAGATCACCCACTTGGGGTTCGGCATCTGGTCGTAGACCTGCCGGAGCACCGGCGCCATCTTCTGGCTGACCCGGCCGGCGACGATCATCAGGTCGGCCTGGCGCGGCGATCCGCGGAAGACCTCCATGCCGAAGCGCGCCAGGTCGTAGCGGCCGGCGCCGGTCGTCATCATCTCGATGGCGCAGCAGGCGAGGCCGAAGGTGGCCGGGAAGACGGACGCCTTGCGCACCCAGCCCGCGGCCTGTTCGACGGTGGTCAGCAGGAATCCGCTCGGCAGCTTTTCTTCGAGTCCCATGTCTAAAGGCCCCTCAGTCCCATTCCAGGCCGCCGCGCCGCCATACGTACGCGTACGCGACGAAGACGGTGAGCACGAAGAGCAGCATCTCCACGAGCCCGAAGATCCCCAGGGAGTCGAAGGTGACGGCCCAGGGGTAGAGGAAGACGATCTCGATATCGAAGATGATGAAGAGCATCGCCGTCAGGTAGTACTTGATGGGGAAGCGCCCGCCGCCGGCCGGCGTGGGGGTCGGCTCGATTCCGCACTCATAAGCCTCGAGCTTGGCCCGGTTGTACCGCTTCGGACCGATCAGCGTGGCCATGACCACGGAGAAGATCGCAAAGCCTGCCCCGAGGGCTCCCAGTACGAGGATGGGCGCATACGCGTTCACCGCTCCTCGCTCCTCTCAGTCGGCACTGACTGCTGGCGGTTGCACTGGGCTCACCCGCCCCACCGGTCCCACGAACACCGCTCGTCCCGGCGAAGATCGAGAACATGTGAAGCAGGTCACAAGCCCAACTGCCTCGCATCTTATGCCTGCCGGTCTGTGATCTGCGACACGGGGTATTGCACAAGCTTTGTGATCTCCACCACCTGACGAACGATCATGAACACGGATGAGCGGTGATCTTCGCACGTGAAGCGTCCGAGTGATCACCAGAGGTGACATTTTCGCTCGTCGGCGCAGCTCAGAGGGGGCGTCTCCATATCAAGAGGCTTCCCGTGCATGCAAATTGGAGTTGGACCGGAAGACTTGATAGAGGACCGCGTTCACACATCAGAGGGAGCGGCGGGGACCGATGTGGACGCGTGCGCGCGTTCACGAAGTCCGGAGGCGCGATCCGGGCACCGGACGCGCACGAGCCCGTGACCGTTGCGTGACCTCCGCCACACCTGTCAGGGGTCCGTGAGAACCGGGCTTGGCCACTGGTCCCAACCAGTGGTAAGCGCGGGGCAATTCGGACTTAATGATGAAAGACCGTGATCACGGGCAGGATGAGGGCCGTCCGCAATGTCCGTTACGGCGTCAATAAAGGGCGCTCCGCCGGGAATTTGGGGCGTCCGTTGAACAACTGTGGCGCAGCCCACGTTTCTTGAAGGTATGGAGGAGCCCCTGATACCGGTTGTACCCATGTCCCACACCGCTCACATACGCAGCCACCGGAAGCCCCGCCGCACCGCGTCGACCACGATCGCGATGCGCGCCGGAGTTGCCGGTGGCGTCCTCAGCATGGCAGCGGCTGGTGCTGCGGCCACGGCGAACGCCGCCGAGCCGGTCACGCAGACCATCGAACTGCCCACCCTCTCGGGGGACCTGGCGGACCAGCTCGCCCAGTCCGCGGACGCCACGCAGCTGGCGGCGGCGAACTACGAGCTCGAGGCCGAGCGTGACGCGGCCGCCGCCGCGGCGGCCGAGGAGGCCAAGAAGGACCTCGCCCAGGCCAAGAAGAAGGCCGAGGCGAAGAAGAAGGCCGAGGAGGCCCGTAAGGCCGCCGCAGAGGCCGCCGCGTCCCGCAGCACGGAGCGCGCCACCCTGTCCGCCTCCGCGAGCGTCTCCGCCCCGGCGAGCGGCAGCGTCGCGACGGTCATCTCGTTCCTCAAGGCCCAGGTCGGCGACGCGTACGTCATGGGTGCCACCGGCCCCAACGCGTGGGACTGCTCCAGCCTCGTGCAGGCCGCCTTCAAGCAGGTCGGCGTCGACCTGCCGCGGGTCTCCCAGGACCAGTCGATGGCGGGCACCGACATCCCGCTGTCGCAGATCCAGGTCGGCGACATCCTCTACTGGGGCGGCAAGGGTTCCGCCTACCATGTGGGCGTCTACATCGGTAACGGCCAGTACCTGGACGCGGCCAACCCCTCCAAGGGCGTCGTCATCCAGGACCTGTCGGGTTACCCGGCGTCGGGCGCGGTCCGCGTGCTCTGAGCCGTAGAAGATCGACGTGAGGGCCGCAGCCGCTCGGGGGCAGCGGCCCTCACGCGTGCCCGGGGGGCTCCCCCGGGCGGGGCCGGTCAGGCCTTCGGGGCCACCTTGCTCAGGCCGTTGATGATGCGGTCCATCGCGTCGCCGCCGGTCGGGTCGGTGAGGTTCGCCAGGAGCTTCAGCGTGAACCTCATCAGCATCGGGTGGGTCAGACCGCGCTGGGTGGCGATCTTCATGACCTTCGGGTTGCCGATGAGCTTCACGAAGGCGCGGCCCAGCGTGTAGTAGCCGCCGTAGGTGTCCTTGAGGACCCGCGGGTAGCGCTGGAGGGCCATCTCCCGGCCCGCGGGGGTCGAGCGGGCGTGCGCCTGGACGATGACGTCGGCGGCGATCTGCCCGGACTCCATGGCGTAGGCGATGCCCTCGCCGTTGAAGGGGTTCACCAGGCCGCCGGCGTCACCGACGAGGAGCAGGCCCTTGGTGTAGTGCGGCTGGCGGTTGAAGGCCATGGGCAGGGCGGCGCCGCGGATCGGGCCCGTCATGTTCTCCGGGGTGTAGCCCCAGTCCTCCGGCATCGAGGCGCACCACGCCTTCAGGACCTCGCGCCAGTCGAGTTCCTTGAAGGAATCGGAGGTGTTGAGGACGCCGAGTCCGACGTTGGACGTGCCGTCGCCCATGCCGAAGATCCAGCCGTAGCCCGGCAGCAGACGGTCCTCGGGACCCCGGCGGTCCCACAGCTCCAGCCAGGACTCCAGGTAGTCGTCGTCATGGCGGGGGCTCTCGAAGTACGTCCGCACGGCGACGCCCATCGGGCGGTCCTCGCGCCGGTGCAGGCCCATCGCGAGGGACAGCCGGGAGGAGTTGCCGTCGGCGGCGACGACGAGCGGCGCCCGGAAGGTGACCTCGCGCTTCTCCTCGCCGAGCTTGGCGTGCACGCCGATGATCCGGCCCGTGCGGTCGTCGAGGATCGGGGCGCCGACGTTGCAGCGCTCGTAGAGCCGGGCGCCCGCCTTCTGGGCCTGGCGGGCGAGCTGCTCGTCGAAGTCGTCGCGCTTGCGGACGAGTCCGTAGTCGGGGAAGGAGGCGAGATCCGGCCAGTCCAGCTGGAGGCGCACGCCGCCGCCGATGATCCGCAGGCCCTTGTTGCGCAGCCAGCCGGCCTCCTCGGAGATGTCGATGCCCATGGCGACGAGCTGCTTGGTGGCGCGCGGGGTCAGCCCGTCCCCGCAGACCTTCTCCCGGGGGAACTCGGTCTTCTCCAGGAGCAGTACGTCGAGTCCGGCCTTGGCGAGGTGGTACGCGGTGGTGGAGCCGGCTGGGCCCGCTCCGACGACGATGACATCGGCGGTGTTTTCGGAGAGGGGCTCGGTCACGGCGGGAACTCCCCAAGGTTCGAAATCTGCGTGCCGACGGGCACTGGACATGGGCAGTCTATGCAGCAGAATTGATCACCCGGCTGAAGGGCTGCCCTGTGAACCGAGCTCTGCCCGTAGTACGGCTGCGTGTGCCCACCGACGAGGACGCGGTGGCCTGGCACCGGGCCTTCGCCCATCCCGACGTCATGGAGTTCCGCGGCGGCCGGGCCGCCGAACTCTCCGTCTACGAGGAGCTCACCGCCCGCCAGCGCCGGCACGACGCCGAGCGCGGCTTCTGCCTGTGGACGATGCTCGACGAGGACGACCGCGTCATCGGCTTCACCGGCGCCCAGCCCTGGGAGCGGGAGTGGGGTCCCACCGGGCAGATCGAGATCGGCTGGCGGCTGGCCCGGGAGCAGTGGGGCAAGGGGTATGTCACGGCGGCCGCGCGGCAGACGCTGGAGCGGGTCCGGGCCGCCGGGGTGCCGGAGGTCGTCGCGATGGTCGACGCCCGCAACGAGCGGTCGATAGCGGTGACACGGCGGCTGGGCATGCGGCTCGCGGAGGTGTTCGCCACGCCGGACGACCGGCGGGGGCACTGCTACCGGCTCGATCTGAACGCCCCGGCCACGCACGCAGAGTAACCGACTGTCACAGAAAGACACGTGGCGCTTCCGGACGGCACCCCCGGCGGTCTACCCTTCAAGGACCGCTGGGGGTGACATCCGTGCACACAACACCCACGACACCCGAGGTGCGGGTCCCGCGACTCGTCGGGCTGATGGCCATGGACGCCCGCGAGGCGGCCAAGTCCCACGGCCTGTCCCTGACCGCACCCGACCGGCCGGACTTCGCTCTCGTCGTCGTCGACTACGTCGTCCGTCAGTATCCGCGGCCCGGCACCCCGGTGCCGCGGGACTCGACGGTCGCCGTCTGGTTCGACTTCGGCGAGGGAGAGGGCGGCGGAGGAGTCCGCGAGCCGCGCATACCGCGCCCGCCGTCGGGCGGCAGGCCCCGCGCGCTCGACGAGCCCGGCGACCCCTACCCCGTGGTCAGCTCTGCTTGAACCCGCGGTGCAGGGCGACGACCCCGCCCGTCAGGTTCCGCCAGGCCACCTTGGACCAGCCCGCCTTGGTCAGCCGCTCGGCGAGGGCCGGCTGGTCGGGCCAGGCACGGATGGACTCGGCGAGGTAGACGTACGCGTCCGGGTTCGAGGAGACCGCGCGGGCGGCCGGCGGCAGTGCGCGCATCAGGTACTCGGTGTAGACGGTGCGGAAGGGCGCCCACGTCGGGTGCGAGAACTCGCAGATGACGACGCGGCCGCCGGGCCGGGTCACCCGGTGCATCTCGCGCAGGGCGCTGTCGAAGTCCTGCACGTTGCGCAGCCCGAAGGAGATCGTCACGGCGTCGAAGGTGTCGTCCTTGAACGGCAGCTTCGTCGCGTCGCCCGCCGTGTACGGCAGCCAGGCGTTGTTCCGCTTGCCGACGCGGAGCATGCCCTGGGAGAAGTCGCAGGGGACGACGTAGGCGCCGGTGCGGGCGAAGGGCAGGGACGACGTGCCGGTGCCGGCCGCCAGGTCCAGGACCTTCTGCGCGGGCCGCGCGTCGACCGCCTTCGCGACCTCCTTGCGCCATCGCCGGTCCTGCCCGAGGGAGAGCACGTCGTTGGTCAGGTCGTACCGTTCCGCGACGCCGTCGAACATCGAGGCGACTTCATGCGGCTGCTTGTCCAGGGATGCGCGCGTCACGGGCCCATTCTTGCAGCCGCTCCCCGGTCCGCCCGCGGCGGCTTCCCGGACGGCCGCGCGGTCAGCGCCGGCGGTGCACCAGACGGCCTGCCACGACGGTGGCCACGCAGGTGGACGCGCCCTCCCGGACGAGGGCCGCGCGGTCGGGCACGTCGAACACCGCGAACCGCGCGGGCTTCCCGGCGGCGAGGCCCGGCAGCAGGACGAGCGGCACCGGGGAGAGCGCCGGGGGGCCGGGCAGGGACGCCGGGCGTCCCGCCAGGGCGAGCCCGGCCCTGCGGACCGCGTCCAGGGCCTCACGGCCGCGTAGTTCACCGGCGATCGCGACCGTGCCGTGCGCCAGCAGGCGCTGGACGCCGCGGCGGGCGCTGGCTCCCCGCACGGACGGTCCCGCGCCGAGGAGGTCCCGGGCGCGCTCGCCGAACAGCGGCTCGGTGCCGAGCCGGTCCGCCTCGCGCGGGTCGGGATGGTAGGCCTGCTCCAGGAGTTCCGGGCCGTACGGGTTGAGCAGTCCGGGTGTCAGGATGCCGGGCCACTTCCGCAGCCGGGCGTCCGGGTGGGCGGCGGCCAGTTCCTCGTACGGGCCGACGGCGGCGATGTGCGCGCCGTCGACCAGGACGGCGTTCCCGGGCGAGGCGTCGGCGACGTGAAGGGTCAGCACGGGGACGTCAGTTGGAGGCGAGGATCTTCAACTCGGGGTGGGCCGTGCCGCCCTCGATCGCCGTCGAGGAGATGTGGGACATGACGCGGCTGTCGACGGGGTCGTTCGCCGGGTCGTCGTGCACGACGAGGTGCTCGTACGTCGTCGAGCGCTGGGCCGGGACCCGTCCCGCGGAGCGGATCATGTCGATCATCTCCTGGAGGTTGGAGCGGTGCTTGGCACCGGCCGCCGAGACGACGTTCTCCTCCAGCATGACCGAGCCCAGGTCGTCCGCGCCGTAGTGCAGCGTCAGCTGACCCGCGTCCTGGCCGGTGGTCAGCCAGGAGCCCTGGATGTGGGCGATGTTGTCCATGAACAGCCGGGAGATCGCGATCATCCGCAGGTACTCGAAGATCGTGGCCTGCGTGCGGCCCTTCAGGTGGTTGTTCATGGGCTGGTACAGGTACGGGATGAAGGCCCGGAAGCCGCCCGTGCGGTCCTGCACGTCACGGATCATCCGCAGGTGCTCGATCCGCTCGGCGTTGGTCTCACCGGTGCCCATCAGCATGGTGGAGGTGGACTCCACGCCCAGGTTGTGGGCGGTCTCCATGATCTCCAGCCAGCGCTCGCCGGACTCCTTCAGCGGCGCGATGGCCTTGCGAGGGCGCTCGGGGAGCAGCTCGGCGCCGGCGCCGGCGAAGGAGTCGAGGCCGGCCGCGTGGATGCGCCGGATGGCCTCCTCCACGCTCACCTTGGAGATGCGGGCCATGTGCTCGACCTCGCTCGCCCCCAGACTGTGGATGACGAGCTGCGGGAACTCCTTCTTGATGGCCGCGAAGTGCTTCTCGTAGTACTCGACGCCGTAGTCCGGGTGGTGGCCGCCCTGGAACATGATCTGGGTGCCGCCGAGTTCGACGGTCTCGGCGCAGCGGCGCAGGATGTCGTCGAGGTCGCGGGTCCAGCCCTTGGCGGTGTCCTTCGGCGGGGCGTAGAAGGCGCAGAACTTGCACGCCGTGACGCACACGTTCGTGTAGTTGATGTTCCGCTCGATGATGTACGTCGCGATGTGCTCGGTACCCGCGTAGCGGCGGCGGCGCACGGCGTCGGCGGCGGAGCCGAGCGCGTGCAGCGGGGCGTCGCGGTAGAGGTCGAGCGCTTCCTGCGGAGTGATCCGCCCGCCCGCTGCGGCACGGTCGAGGACGGACTGGAGGTCGGCCTTCTCGGTCACCGGGGGCGTCCCTTTCGTCAAGGTCGGGCAGATCGGACCAGCGTACGCCAGGGGCCCGGCACGGCCGACGTCAGGCCGCGTACGCCCCGATCAGCACCCCTGCCAGCGCCCCGCCGAGCAGGAACGGGCCGAAGGGGATCGCCGAGGTGCGGCCGGCGCGGCGCAGCGCGACCAGGCCCCAGCCGTACAGCGCTCCGGAGAGGAACCCGGCGAAGGTGCCGAGCATGACGGTCGGCCAGCCGTACCAGCCGAGGACCGCGCCCGCGCCGAGCGCCAGTTTCACGTCGCCGAAGCCCATGCCGTCGGGGTTGAGCAGATGCAGGCCGTAGTAGAAGGCGCCGAGCGCGAGGGACGCGGCCACGGCGGTGGGCCAGTGCCCGGCGTGTTCGGGGAGGGCGGCGACCAGGCCCAGCAGGGCGAGCGCGCCGCCCGCGAGGGGGAGGGTGAGCGGGTCGGGGAGGCGGCGCACCCGCAGGTCGACGAGCGTCAGGAGGACGCCGGCGGGCGCCAGCAGCAGCCAGGCGCCCAGCTCGGGCCGGGTGCCGGTGGCGGCGGCGAGGGCGGCGCAGACGGCGGCGGTGACGAGGACGGGCACGGTGGCGCCGGGGCCGTACCGGGTACGGGACCCGCACTGCCGGCAGCCGGCCGGCCCGAGCCATCCCAGCACCGGGTGGCCGTCCGGGCAGTGCGCCCGCCACGGCTCCTCGTCGGGCGCGGAGAAACGGTAGGCGGCGCGGGGCAGCAGGGCCCCGGCGAACGCCCCCCACAGCGCGGCCACGGCGACGACGACCGGGGTGCCCACCTCCATCAGCCGCTCCCCTCGCCGGTCTTGGACAGACGGGCCTCGGGCTCGCCCTCCGCCGAGCTCTCCGAGTGGTAGACGAGGTCGTCGCCGTCGGGTGTGATGCGGACGGTGTGCGGCTCCGGGTTGCAGCCGGCGTGGTTGCCCTTCGCGCCCACGGACGTGACGACGAGCTGTTTCGCCGTCACCTCCTTCAGGGTGAGGACGTCGTTGCAGACCCCGCCGAGCAGGTCGGTCTGGCGCAGCCTGCCCACCTCCCCGCCGACCTCGGCCTCGTGCACGGTGAGCCGGAAGGTGCCGGCGGGCAGGGAGCCACCCACGGCCGTGGCCTTCCCCTCCCAGGTGCCGAGGTAGCGGGCGGGGACGGAGCCCTCCGCCCTGCCCGGCGCCCGGGACGAGGCGGCGTCGGAGCCCGCGCTCGTGTCCGGGTCGTCCGTACCCCGGCCCGGCATCCCGTCGAGGACGACGACGGTGCCGAGCGTGACGGCGGCGAGGGCGCCGGCGACGGCCAGGGTCACCGTGCAGCTCACCCGGCGCCCGCGCGCCGCGACGGTCACCCCCGGCCCGCCGGGCGGGGACGTCTCGGTGGAGCCACCGGGCGCAGGCACCGCGTCCCGGGGCGCGGGCACCGGGGCGGGCATCACCGGGGCGGGACCGAACGCGCCGACGGTGACCGGCCGGCTGAACTCCACGGGTCCGGACGGGGCGTCCTCACCGGCCTCCAGGTTCAGCAGCCGTACGGCGCCCCGGCTGACCTGCTCGACCAGCGGGCCGGGCAGCCAGCCGCCCGCCACCAGCCGGGCCGCGCCCTCGGGCGCCAGCCGCGCGGCCAGCTCGCCCGGGGTGGGCCGCGCCCCCGGCTCCTTGGCGAGGCACTGGGCGACCAGCTCGCGCAACGTGTCGTCCAGGGCGTCGAGTTCGGGTTCCTCGTGGACGACCTTGTAGAGCAGGGCCGCCGAGGTGTCCCCGGAGAACGGCGGCTCGCCGGCCGCCGCGTAGGCGAGCACGGCGCCCAGCGAGAAGACGTCGGCCGCGCCCGTGACGCCCTTGCCCAGGATCTGCTCGGGCGCCATGTAGCCGGGCGAGCCGATGGAGACGCCGCTGGAGGTGAGGGAGGCGGTGCCGTCCAGGGCCCGTGCGATGCCGAAGTCGATCAGCAGGGGGCCGTCCAGGGTGAGCAGGACGTTCGACGGCTTCACGTCCCGGTGCACCAGGCCCAGGTCGTGCACGGCGGCCAGCGCCTCCGCGAGTCCGGCGCCCAGGGCCCGTACGGACGGCGCGGGCAGGGCGCCCGAGTCGGCGACGGCACCCGACAGCGACGGGCCGGCCGCGTACCCGGTGGCCACCCAGGGCACCGGGGCCTCCGGGTCGGCGTCCAGCACGGGCGCCGTCCACGCGCCGCCCACCCGCCGGGCCGCCTCGACCTCGCGCCGGAAGCGGGTGCGGAACTCCTCGTCCAGCGCGAGGTGCGGGTGCACGATCTTGACGGCGACCGTGCGGCCCCCGGAGCTGCGGCCCAGGTAGACCCGGCCCATCCCGCCGGACCCGAGCCGGCCGAGGAGCCGGTACGGCCCCACGGCCGTGGGCTCGTCCATGCCGAGTGGCTGCATCGGCGTCCACCTCTCCCCCGTACGGCCCAGCGCCCCCGCGGACTTCGAGCAGATTAGTGCGGATCGGGTCCGCGGTCCGCGTCGCGGGCCGGAACCGCCGCCGCCGATCTTTCAGTCCGATGGGCGCGCGCCCGATGGGTGAAGGTCGGAGCCTGGAAACGCCCTCCGCGGCCCTCCGGACGTGCGGAGGACCGCGGGCAAGCCCTCACCGTGACGCATCGCGGGTGCCGGCCTCGGCGGCCGGGCGTTCACGGATGGAGCAGATCGACCTTCACGTCCGCGGGAAATCCCGTGGTCGGTCCGACGCGGCGGGCGAACTCCGCGACCGCCTCCAGCTGCGGGCCGCCGAAACGGAAGTCGAGGGTCGTGAAGTACCGCTCCAGGACCTTCTCGTCGAAGGCCTCCCAGCGCGCGGCCTGTTCCGCGACCTTGCCGACCTCCTCGAGGGAGAGGTTGCGCGAGGCGAGGAAGGCCTCGTGGACCTTGCGGGTGATGTCCGGCTCCCGCTCCAGATAGTCGCGGCGCGCCGCCCACACGGCGAAGACGAAGGGCAGGCCGGTCCACTCCTTCCAGAGCGCGCCCAGGTCGTGCACCTGGAGCCCGTAGCGCGGGCCGTCGAGCAGGTTGGCCCGCAGCGCCGCGTCGCCGATGAGGACCGCCGCCTCCGCCTCCTGCATCATCACGCTGAGGTCGGGCGGGCAGGTGTAGTAGGCGGGACGCACGCCGTACCGCTCGGCGAGCAGCAGCTGGGCGAGCCGGACCGAGGTGCGTGAGGTCGAGCCGAGGGCGACGCGGGCGCCGTCCAGCTGGTCGAGGGGGACCTGCGAGACGATCACGCACGACATCACCGGTCCGTCGCACCCGACGGCGATGTCGGGGAAGGCGACCAGGTCGTCGGCGTTGCGCAGGAACTCGACGAGGGTGATCGGGCCGATGTCGAGATCGCCGCGCACCAGCTGCTCGCTGAGCTTCTCCGGGGTGTCCTTCGTCAGCTCGAAGTCGAGGAGCGTGCCGGTTCTCGCGAGCCCCCAGTACAGGGGCAGGCAGTTGAGGAACTGGATGTGGCCCACGCGGGGCCGGGTGCGAGAATTGTCCACATCGCGAGACTAGACCCCATGGAGTACCGTTCAGCCTTCAGGGTCGTGACCTACAGGTCATCGGCTTAGGTCAACCACTGACACGGATCTTCAAACGTCCGAGTGAAGTGATCTTGACCTCTATTGCTTTCGGCTGCCTGCGTGCTAGGCTCGCCGCAAGTTGCAGTTTGGTTTCCCTTGCAGTACAGAGCCTGCGGAGCATGTAACCGCGGGCTCTCGTCGTTTTCAGACGTATGCAGTTGTGCGGCACTTTGTTTTCACACTTGCAGGGTTCTGGAGCAGGGCAACCCTTTGGGCCCAAGGAGGGCTTATGGCTACCGGAACCGTGAAGTGGTTCAACGCCGAAAAGGGCTTTGGCTTCATCGCCCAGGAAGGCGGCGGCCCCGACGTCTTCGTTCACTACTCCGCGATCAACGCGAGCGGCTTCCGCTCGCTGGAGGAGAACCAGCAGGTCTCCTTCGACGTGACCCAGGGCCCGAAGGGCCCGCAGGCGGAGAACGTCACCCCCGTCTGATTCGGTCCTCGGAGCCTGGTGCTTTGATCCGGAACTGAGTGCAGTACCCAAGGAGCCCCGCGCCGCAAGGCGGCGGGGCTCCTGCCTTTCGCCGGGCGTCCCTACACGTGCTGCATGACGAGGACGAAGAACGTCCCCGGCTCCAGCGCCTCGTACGCGTGCGGCACGTCCCCCCGGTACGTCATGTAGTCCCCGGCCCCCAGCTCGGCCTCCTCGCCGCGCGGCCCCGCCTTCACCCGGCCCGCCCCGACGATCAGGTGCTCCACGGTGCCCGGGATGTGCGGCTCGGACTCACGGGCCGCGCCCGGCTCCGCGCGCAGGTGGTAGATGTCCCGCCGGGCGCCCGGCGGACTCGCGGAGAGCAGGGTGGCCACGTAGTCGGCGCGCTCGGACGCCACCGCGGGCCCCTCGCCCGCCCGGATCACCTGGACCGCGGGGGCCGGCGGCTCCACCAGCGTGCTGAACGGCACCCCGAGCGCCACGCCGAGCGCCCAGAGCGTCTCGACGCTCGGGTTCCCGCCGCCGCTCTCCAGCTGCGAGAGCGTGGACTTCGCGATGCCGGCCCGTTTGGCCAGCTCGGACAGGGACAGCCCGGCGCGGGCGCGCTCGCGGCGCAGGGAGGCGGCGATCCACGTCAGGGGCTCACCCATCGGCTCACTTCCAGTCGTTCGCTCTGCCGGTCCACCCGTTCGCCTTGACGAACGGCGGCCGCCTGTTCATTCTGGGAAACATGCGTTCGCTGCTCCGAACACCGATGATGGCACCCCTGGTGCGCGACAGCGCCCTCGTGTGGCTGGCGAGCGGGGTCGTCGGCGTGTCCTTCGGCGCGATCGCCGTGGCCGGGGGGCTGCCGCTCTGGGTGCCGGTGGCCATGTCGCTCGTCGTGTACGCCGGCTCGGCGCAGTTCAGCGCCGTCGGGCTGCTGCTGGCCGGGGGCGGGCCGCTCGCCGCGGTGGCCACCGGGCTGATCCTCAACACCCGTACCGCCGCCTTCAGCCTCGCCGTGGCGGACGTCCTCGGCCCGGGCCGGTTCGCCCGGCTGGCCGGGGCGCATCTGGTCACCGACGAGACGGTGGCGTTCACGCTGGCCCAGCCGGACCCGGCTCGCCGCCGGGCCGCGTTCTGGGTGAACGGCCTCGGCCTGTTCGCCGCCTGGAACACCGGTGTCCTGGCCGGGGCCCTCGCCGGCACCGCGCTGGGCGACACGGCGACGTACGGACTCGACGCCGCCTTCCCCGCGGTGCTCGTGGCGCTGGTGCTGCCCGCCCTGCGCACGGACCGCTCCGTCCGCCGGGCCGCGCTGCTCGGCGCCGCGCTCGCCCTGGCCGTCACCCCGGCCGTCCCGGCGGGCGTGCCCGTGCTGCTGGCGCTCGCGGGCCTGGTGGTCCACCGCCACAACGGCGGTGCGGCATGACCTCGACGACGGCGACGGTCGCCGTGATCCTGGTGCTCGCGGCCGGGACGTACGCCTTCCGGCTGGTGGGCCCGGCGCTGCACGGCCGGGTCGCGCTGCCCACGCGGGTGCGGGAGTCGCTGGCGGCCGGTGCGGTGGTGCTGCTCGTGGCCCTGCTGGCCACGGGGGCGCTGACGGAGGGCGGTGGGTTCGCCGGCTGGGCGCGCCCGGCGGGGGTGCTGGTGGGCGGTGTCCTGGCATGGCGGGGCGCCCCGTTCCCGGTCGTGGTGCTGGCGGCGGCGGGATCGGCCGCGCTGCTGCGGGCGGCGGGGGTGGCGTGAGCGGGCCGCGTGGGAGGATCGCCGGATGACAAGCGGTGAGAACGGCGGCGGCCCGGAGCGGGACACGGGCCTGGCGACCGGTGTGTCGCTCGGGATCTCCCTGGGGCTGGCGCTCGGCGTCGTGCTCGGGACGACGGTGTTCGGCAACCTGGCGCTCGGGCTCGGCCTGGGCATGGGAGTGGGCGTGGCGGCCGGCGCGGCCCTGGGCGGCGCACGCGGCGCCGGCCGGACCGGTGCGGACGGCAAGGGGCGGGAGCCCGAATAGAGCGCCCCGCGGGGCCGGTCGGCGCTAAGGTCGCGGCCCATGACCGACGCCGACTTCCTGACCGCCACCCGTACCTTCTACGACGCCATCGCCGAGGACTACGCCAAGCTGTTCGAGGACGAGATGGCGCGACGGCCCGTGGAGCGGGCCGTGCTCCGGGTGTTCGCCGAACTCGTGGACGGCGCCGGGCCGGTGGCCGACCTGGGCTGCGGGCCCGGCCGGACGACGGCCCGCCTCGCCGCGCTGGGCCTGGACGTCTTCGGTGTCGACCTGTCGGAGTCGATGCTCGCGATCGCCCGCCGGGAGAACCCCGGGCTGCGGTTCGAGCGGGGCTCGATGCTGGAGCTGGACCTGCCGGACGGGGCGCTGTCCGGTGCCGTGTCCTTCTACTCCTCCATCCACCTCCCGCAGGACCGGCTGCCGGCGCTCTTCGCCGAGTTCCACCGGGTGCTGGCGCCGGGGGCTCCCCTGCTGGTCGCCTTCCAGGCCGGGGACGAACACCGGCACCACGACCGGCCGTTCGGGCACCCGGTCGCGCTGACCTTCCTGCGCCGCCGCCCGGACGACATGGCCGCGCTGCTGACGCGGGCCGGGTTCGCCCCGCACTCCCGCACGGTCCGGGAGCCGGACCCCGCCCTCGACGAGACGGTCCCGCAGGCCTTCCTGCTCGCCCGCAGGGACACCGCCTGACAGCGGGGCCCGTGCCGTGCGGCTCCCGTCAGCCGAGGCCGATCGCGGCGCAGTCGGCCGCGTACCGCGGGGTGCAGATCTGGTCGACGGTGTAGACGCCGTCCCGGACGACCGTGTCGTCGATGTTCTTGCGGGTGACCGCGACCACTGTGAGCAGCGCCGCCGGGATGTCCTCGCGGGTGGGACTGTCGACCACGTCCTGGGCCAGGGCGTCGAAGGCGACGCCACGGCCCTGCACCTTGTAGACGGCCATGCGGGCGGCGGTGGTCGCCTCCAGCTCGAACGGCTTGTACACCGTCATGTACTGCTCCCCCGCGACGATCCGCTGGATGGCGTCCAGGTTCGCGTCCTGCCCGGTCACCGGCGGCACCTGGCGGGCACCGGCCTCCTTGAGCGCGTCGATGGCGGCGCCCGCCATGCCGTCGTTGGCCGAGTAGACCGCGGCGATGCCGTTCACGCCGACGGCCGCGATGGCCTTGCGCATGTTGGCCTTGGCCGCCTCGGGCGACCACTTGCGCGTGTCGTACTCCTTGACGATGTTCACGTCGCCCCGCAGCTCGGTGACCGCGCCCCGCTTGAAGCGGGCCGTGTTCGGGTCGGCGGGGTCGCCGTGCATCATGACGACCTTGCTGGTCAGGGCCTTGGAGCCGAGGCGCTGGACGAGGGAGCGGGCCTGCACCTCGCCGACGAGTTCGTTGTCGTGGGAGACATAGGCGTCCACGGGGCCCTCGGCCAGGCGGTCGTAGGCGATGACGGGGATGCCGGCGTCCTTGGCCCGGCGTACGTCGGGCCCGATGGCCTTGGAGTCGACGGCGTCCACGAGGATCACGTCCACCCGGTCCTCGATCAGCCGCTGGAACTGGCGGCTCTGCTTCTCGGTGCTGGACGCGGCGTTGGCGTAGACGACCTTGCCCTTGCCGTGGGTGAGGGAGGCGACCTCCTTCTTGATCAGCGGGTGGTCGAACCGTTCGAACCGCGCGGTGGCCGTGTCGGGCAGGAGCAGTCCGACGGTGACGTCGTCGCCCTTGTCGGGCTCCTCGGAGCCGTCGGCGCCCGCGATGCCGTCGACGACACCGCAGGCGGCGAGGGACAGCGCCGCGGCGGTCGCGACGGCGGCCGTACGGGCCCGGCGCAGGGCGGGGTGGTGGGGGGTGCGAGCGTTCACTGCTGCCTTCCGAGCGGGGGGAGTGTGGGGGGTCCGGATGGCCGTGGCCACCGCGGGAGGGGTGGGGCGAGCGGTGGTGCGGGGTCAGCCCGCGTACAGGGCCTCCACGTCGGCCGCGAAGTCGCGCATGACCGCGTCCCGGCGGAGCTTCATCGACGGGGTGAGGTGCCCGTGCGTCTCGGTGAAGTCCACCGGCAGCACGGCGAAGCGGCGGATCGACTCGGGCCGGGACACCAGCTTGTTCGCCTCGTCCACGGCGCGCTGCAGGATGTGCCGCAGCTCCGGGTCGTCCAGGAGGAGTTCGGCGGGGACCGGGTGCCGGCCGTTCATCCGGCGCCAGTGGCTGACACCGTCCATGTCGAGGGTGATCAGCGCGGCGACGTAGGGGCGGCGGTCGCCGACGACCAGGCACTGCGAGATCAGGGGGTGCGCGCGCAGCCAGTTCTCCAGCGGGGCCGGGGCGACGCTCTTGCCGCCCGCGGTGATGAGCAGTTCCTTCTTGCGGCCGGTGATCGTCAGATAGCCCTCGTCGTCCAGGGCGCCGATGTCCCCGGTGGCCAGCCAGCCGTCGGCGGCCGCGGGGACCACGCCGCCCGCCGCCGGGTCCCAGTAGCCGCGCAGCACGTGGTCGCCGGAGAGCAGGACCTCGCCGTCCGCCGCGATCCGGACCCGGGTGCCGGGCAGCGGCCAGCCGACCGTGCCGAGGCGTGGCTTGAGGGGCGGTGTCACGGTGGCCGCGCCGGTCGTCTCGGTGAGCCCGTAGCCCTCGTAGACCTCGATGCCCGCGCCCGCGTAGAACGCCGCGAGCCGGCGGCCCAGCGGGGAGCCGCCGCAGATCGCGTACTTCACCCGGCCGCCCATCGCGTTGCGCAGCCGCCGGTAGACGAGCGGGTCGTACAGGGCGCGGGCCGCCTTGAGCGCGGTCCCCGGGCCCGGGCCGGTGCCGGACTGGCGGGCCTCCAGCGCCTCGCCGTAGCGCTCGGCGACCCCCGCGGCCCGGTCGAAGGTGGACGCCCGGCCGCCCGACTCGGCCTTGGCGCGGGCGGAGTTGTAGATCTTCTCCAACATGTACGGGATGGTCAGCAGACAGGTCGGCCGGAACGCGGCGAGGTCCAGCAGCAGGTCCTCGGCCTTCAGGCTCGGCGCGTGGCCCAGCCGCACCCGGGCGCGCACACAGGCCACCTCCACCATCCGCCCGAACACGTGGGACAGGGGCAGGAACAGCAGCACCGACGCCTCTTCGCTGGTCCGCGCCTTGAAGATCGGGTAGAGGAGTTCGACGGCGTTGTCGACCTCGGCGAAGAAGTTGCCGTGGGTCAGCGCGCATCCCTTGGGCCGGCCGGTGGTGCCCGAGGTGTAGATGAGGGTGGCCAGGGTGTCGGGCACCAGCATGCCGCGCCGGACGGCCACCTCCCCGTCGGGCTGCTCCTGACCGGCCTCCGCCAGCCGGTCCATGTGCCCCTTGTCCATCACCCACAGGCTGCGCAGGTCGGGGACGCGGTCCAGTTCGGGGCCGAGGGCGTTCGCCTGGGCGACGGTCTCGGTGATCAGGGCGACGGCACCGGAGTCCTGGAGGATCCAGCGGGTCTGGAAGGCGGAGGAGGTGGGGTAGATGGGGACCACCACCAGTCCGGCGGCCCAGGCGGCGAAGTCGAGGAGGGTCCACTCGTAGCGGGTGCGGGCCATGACGGCGATGCGGTCGCCGGGCATCAGGCCCTCGCCGATCAGCCCCTTCGCGACGGCCTGCACCTGCCCGGCGAACTCCGCGGCCGTCACGTCCGTCCAGTGCCCGTCGGCGTCCCGGCGGCTGAGGACCACCGCGTCCGGCACCGCCTCGGCGTTGTCGAAGGGCAGGTCGGCCAGCGAACCATGGGTGACGGGCGGGGCGAACGGCGGCACGTACGCCTCCCGGACGGCGCCGTTCAGCCGCCGGGTCTCCGGGCGCACCAGGGCCGGGCCCGGCGCGTCGTCGAAGGCGGCCGAAGGGGCGAAGGAGGGAAGCGGGGTGGACACGGGGCGGCTCCTGCGGGCGTGCAGCGGGAAAACGCTTGCGGCATGAGGTACGTGCCTCGCGCACCGTGGTGTTCACCTGCCGAGGCCTGCGGAAGCGGGTTACCGCTGGTTAGGCACGCGATCGTACGGCGCGGTCGTGGGGACGTTGTGCGGGTTCGGCGGCGGTCCGGGGACGGGTATGTGCAACCTCGCGGGTTATGTGAGGGGTCCTCAGCTTCGCTCCAGGACCGCCGTCACGCCCTGCCCGCCCGCGGCGCACACCGAGATCAGCCCCCGGCCCGGGCCGCCGCGCTCGGCCAGCAGCGCGGCCAGCGTCGCCACGATCCGCGCGCCGGTGGCCGCGAAGGGGTGACCGGTGGCCAGAGAGGAGCCGGCGACGTTCAGCCGGGCGCGGTCCACGGGGTCGAGGCCCCGCTTCTCCCACGCCGCGAGCGTGGCCAGCACCTGGGAGGCGAACGCCTCGTGCACCTCGACGAGGTCGAAGTCGCCGAGGCCGAGCCCGGCCCGCTCCAGCATGCGCGGGACGGCGTACGCCGGTGCCATGAGCAGCCCGTCCTCGCCGTCCGCCACGTCGCCGTGCGGGAAGTCCACGGCGGCCGTCTCGTAGGCGGTGAGGTACGCCAGCGGCTCCAGGCCCCGGGCGGCGGCCCACTCCTCGCTCGCGAGCAGCACGACGGCGGCCCCGTCGGTCAGCGGCGTCGAGTTGCCCGCCGTCATCGTGGGGCCGGGCGCGTCCAGGCCGAACACCGGCTTCAGCGCGGCGAGTTTCTCCGGGGTGGAGCCGGGGCGCAGGTTCTGGTCGCGGTCGAGCCCCCGGAAGGGCACCACGAGGTCCTGGAAGAAGCCCCGCTCGTAGGCGGCTGCCAGCCGCTGGTGGCTCGTCGCCGCCAGCTCGTCCTGGGCCTCGCGGGTGATGCCCCAGGCGCGGGCGGTGACGGCGGCGTGCTCGCCCATGGACAGGCCGGTGCGGGGCTCGGCGTTGCGCGGGATGTCGGGGACGAGATGGGAGGGCCGCACCTTGGCCAGGGCCTTGACCCGGCCGCCGAGGGACCGGGCCCGGCGGGCCTCCAGGAGGAGGCGGCGCAGCCGGTCGTTGACCCCGAGGGGCGCGTCGCTCGCCGTGTCGGCGCCGCCCGCGACGGCCGCCTCGGTCTGCCCGAGCGCGATCTTGTTGGCGGCGGCGACGACGGCCTGCAGTCCCGTGCCGCACGCCTGCTGGATGTCGTACGCGGGGGTGCGCGGGTCGAGCCGTGAGCCGAGGACGGTCTCACGGGCGAGGTTGAAGTCGCGGCTGTGCTTGAGGACGGCTCCGGCGACGAACTCGCCGACGGCTCCCGGCGCTTCGAGGCCGTACCGCTCGACCAGGCCGTCGAGCGCGGCGGTGAGCATGTCCTGGTTGGAGGCGGTGGCGTAGGGGCCGTCGGAGCGGGCGAACGGGATGCGCGTGCCTCCGATGATCGCGACGCGCCGGACCGCCGGGGCCAGCAGGGCGCTCATGTGCCTCACTCCTCACGTCCACGGTGACTTACCTCCGGTAACCTTACTCCCGAGTCAGTTCCGGAGCGCACTGGGAGTCCCGCATGGCCGACCGCTATCTGAGCTTCACGGGGACCGCCCCCGGCCGGTTCCTCACCCGCCGCCTGGGGCTCCCCCAACCCGCCCCGCTGCGCCGCTGGTCGCCCGACCGGCCCGAACTCGACGGGGAGCGGCTGCTGCTGACGGCCGGCAAGTCCGTCCTCGACCTCGCGGCGGCGGACCTCGGGCTCACCACGGCCCCCGCCGAGCACCCGGCCGCCGTCGTGCTCGACGCGACCGGGGTCCGGGACGTCGAGACGCTGGCCGAGGTGCACGCGGCCCTGCACCCCGTGGTGCGGTCGGTGGCGGCGAGCGGGCGGATCGTCGTCCTGGGCGCGCCCCTCGACCCCGCCGACCACCACCAGGCCGCCGCCCAGCAGGCCCTGGAGGGCTTCACCCGCTCCCTCGGCAAGGAGATCGGCCGGGGCAGGACGGTCAACCTGGTGCGGCTCACCGACGCCCGCGCCGCCGCGTCCACCCTCGGCTTCCTCCTCTCCCCCAGGTCCGCGTACGTCAGCGGCCAGGTCGTCGAGGTCGGCCCGCAGGAGGTCACCCCGCCCGACGATCCCGGCAGCCCTCTCGCCGGGCGCACCGCCTTGGTCACCGGCGCCGCCCGCGGCATCGGCGAGGCGGTCGCCGAGACCCTGGCCAGGGACGGCGCCCGGGTCGTCGTCCTCGACGTCCCGCAGGCCGAGCAGGACGCCCGGCGGGTGGCCGACCGGCTCGGCGGCACCGCCCTCGCCCTGGACATCACCGCGCCCGACGCCGGGCAGCGGATCGCGGCGGCGCTGCCGGACGGGCTGGACGTCCTCGTCCACAACGCCGGCATCACCCGCGACCGGCGCCTGGTCAACATGCCCGCCGAGCGCTGGAACGCGGTGCTGGACGTCAACCTCGCGAGCGTGCTGCGCACCACGGACGCGCTGCTCGCGGCCGGCGCCCTGCGGACCGGCGGGCGGATCGTGGCGACCGCGTCGATCGCCGGGCTGGCGGGGAACGCCGGGCAGACCAACTACGGCGCGAGCAAGGCCGGTGTCGCCGGGATGGTGCGCGCCCTCGCGCCGCGCGCGCTCGACGGGCACGGGGTGACGGTGAACGCGGTCGCGCCGGGCTTCATCGAGACGAAGATGACCGCGGCGGTCCCGCTGTTCATCCGGGAGGCGGGCCGGCGCATGAACTCCCTCGCGCAGGGCGGCCTGCCGTCCGACGTCGCCGAGACGACCGCCTGGCTCGCGCACCCGGCGTCGGGCGCCGTCAACGGCCAGGTCGTGCGGGTGTGCGGCCAGAGCCTGCTGGGGGCCTGATGACGACCGTCCTGACCGGTGCGCCCCGGCTGCCCGCCCTGCTCGCCCGGGGCGCGGTGCTCTCCCCGTTCAAACGGCCGCGCCCCGGCGCGGAGTTCCCCCCGACCCGGCTCGTGCTGCCCGGCGTCCGCGTCGATCCGGCACGCCTCGCGGCGTACGAGCGGGTGTGCGGCTTCCCGGCGGACGGCGGCACGCTGCCCGTCACCTACCCGCATCTGCTCGGCTTCCCGCTGGCCATGCGGCTGATGAGCGCGCGGGAGTTCCCGCTGCCCCTGCTCGGGCTCGTCCACACGTCCATCGAGATCACCCGGCACACCGCGCTGCCCGCGTCCGGCACCTACGAGGTCGGGGTGCGGGTCGACCGGCTGGTGCCGCACCGCCGGGGCACCGAGGCGGTCGTGGTCACCGAGGTCCGGTCCGGAGACCGCCTCGTGTGGGAGTCGGCCGGCCACTACCTCGCCCGCCACCGCACGGACGGCCAGGCACCCCCGGCGCCGGCCGGGGAACCGGAGCCGCTGCCCGGGGTCGCCGAGTGGACGGTCCCCGCGGACATCGGACGGCGGTACGGCGCGGCCTCCGGGGACCGCAACCCCATCCATCTGCACCCGCTCACCGCCCGCCTGTTCGGCTTCCCGCGGGCCATCGCGCACGGCATGTGGACGGTGGCCCGCTGTCTGGCCGAGCACGGCACACCGGACGCGGTCCGGGTGCGGGCCGGCTTCCGGGCACCGGTGCTGCTGCCGGCGACCGTGACCTACGGCGCCCGGGACGGGCGGTTCGAACTGCGCGGCGCCGGCCGCCTCCACCTGACCGGGGAGGTCTACCCGCTGGCCTCCTGAGCGGCGTCGGGCGGCGTCCAGCGCCGGCCCTCCCTGAGGTCGCCCAGGCCGGCCCACGCGAAGTTCATCAGCGTGGCCGCCGCCTCGCGCGCGCTCACACCGGGGGTGGTGTTGGCCCAGTCGGCCAGGGACTCGGCGGCCCCCACCAGGGCCTCGGCGACCCCGGCGACCTCCCTCTCGGGAAGGTCGGGGTCGCGGTGCGCCTCACGGGCCGCGACCAGGATCAGCTGCGTGACGAACGCGACGATGTCCGCGCGCATCGCGGCGACCTCGGAGGCGAACGGCTCGCCGTGGGTGCGGGCCTGCAGGTGCAGCACGGACCAGGCGTCCGGGTAGTGCGAGGTGTGGGTGAAGAACGCCCGCAGTCCGTCCCAGAGCTGCCGGTCGGCGGGCAGCTCGGGCCGGACGCCGGACCGGATGGCCGCGACGAGCGCGGCGGACTCCCGCCGGATGCAGGCGGTGAAGAGGTCTTCCTTGGAGTTCAGGTAGAGGTACACCAACGGCTTCGAGACACCCGCGAGTTCGGCGACCTCGTCCATCGACGCGGCCATGTACCCGCGCCGGCCGAAGGTCCGCACGGCGGCGTCCAGCATCTGCTGCTCACGGACGGCCCGCGGCATCCGTTTGGTCTTCACGGCACCCATGGCGCTCAGCGTACGGGCCGGGCGGGAGATCCCGCCCGGCCCGTCGCCAACCCGCCGTCCTACTCGTCGTCGTCGCCCCGCTCCTCGGCGAGCCGTGCCACCCGGTCCGCCCAGGGCCGGGCGTCCGCGGCGGGCAGCGCCGTCAGCCGCGGCAGCAGCTGCGCGGTGAGCAGCGTGGACAGGGCCGAGGTGTCGGCGCTGGAACCGTCGGTGCGCACGACCACCGGCTGCGGGGCCCGCCCGGCGAGCTTCGCGCCCACCTCCAGGCGGCGCCGCGCCAGTTCGTACTGGAGCACGGCCCGGTTGTCGCGGTACGCCTTGGCGAGGGCGCGCTGGGCGCGGGCCTCGTTCTCGGCGGCGATCAGGCCGCTGCGGCCCCGCGTCTCGATCTCGAACCGCACCCGCTGGGCGTTGGTCTCCTGCTCCTCCAGCAGCTGGGCGACCTCCTCGCGGGCCCGGTTCAGCGCGGCCTTGACCTCGACGATCCGGGCGTCACGCACCTTCTTGGCACGCTCGATGTCCATGCCGAGCTGGTCGATGCGGCGCTTGCGGACCAGGCCCCACTCCTGCTCGTAGGCCGTGCGCTCCTTGGCGACCCGCTCCCGGGTGGCCAGGTGCTGCTGGTACTGCGTCGGCAGCTGCACGTCCGGGATGTTGCAGCCGGTGATGCGCACGCCGTAGCCGGACAGCTGCCGGTTGAGCAGCTCCTGCATGTCGGCCACGTCCGAACCGCGCAGGTCGTACGCCCGCTCGGTGCGCATCTTGCGGGCCCGCTGGCGGATGGCGTCCTGCACGGCGCTGGAGAGCACCAGGTCGAAGTTGCCCGCGCCGATCGTGCGGACGAACAGCACGGCGTCGGTGATGCGGAACTTCAGGAAGAACTCGATCGAGCGCAGCGGCACGTTCTCCTGCGTCGGGCAGGCCATCACCGGGGCCGAGTACGGGATCTCGGTGGCGGTGTCCACGACGAAGTCGACCCGGGACCACGGGTGCCACAGGTAGTGCCGGCCGGCGTCGAGGGTGCGGACGACCGCGCCGTAGCGGGTCAGGACGCCGTTGGTGCCCTGCTCGATCTCGACGATGGAGGAACGCCACCACCACAGGGCACCGATCAGCACCAGCACGGCGCCGCCCGCGTAGGACAGGGCGGCCAGGGTGCCGTAGGCGAGGTCCCCGGCGGACGACTCGGCGTCGGCCGCGTGCAGGGACAGCGTCACGCCCATCAGCAGGGCGTAGACGCCGAGCCACAGCGGCAGCATCCACCACACCCGGCGCCGGTGCCGGGGGATGATGACGGGGATCAGGGTGTCGGCCTCGCCGCCGCGCAGCAGCCTGGCGATGTCGGTCCAGGGGGCGACGGCCTCGGAGATGACCGACCGGCGGTGGGTTCGGGCGGTGCTCACTGGGCGGCCTCCTCGGAGAGCTCGATGTCGTCGGTCGCCGCGCCCGGTCCGGGCACGGTGGGCCGGTCGGCGGCCAGCAGCGCGCCGATCTCCTCCTCGCGGGCGGCGATCCGCTCGGACACCTCGCCGAGCCGGGCGCGGACGGCGGCCATGTCGGCGTCGCTGAACAGCTCCGTGCCGCGTTCGCCGACCAGTTCGCGGGCCAGCTCCAGGAAGTCGATGCCGGCGCCGTCGGAGGTGCCGCCGATGCGGACCAGGCGGGGCAGGTGGTCGGCGACCTCCTCCAGGGTGTCCAGCACCTGCTGCTGGTAGCGGTACTCCAGGATCTCCGGCGCCTCCGCGGCGGTCACCGCCCGGATGTCGAGGGCCTGCGCCTCCAGGAGCGCCGCGTTGGCCTTCGCCTCCGACTCGGCCTGGACGTAGCGCTGGCGGGCAAGGGCCTCGGCGCGGTTGGTCTCGCGCTCCACGGCCGTGTCCATCTGCGCCTGGTACTGGGCGATGTCGGCCTGGATCGCGGACAGCGTCTCCTGGCTGGAGGCGAGCTCACGGCTCAGGTCGCCCTCGTCCTGCTCCTTGCGCAGCTGGAGCGCGTACTCGTGCGTGTACGCCTCCTTGGCCATGCGGACCATCTCGGGTGCCGCGAGGTCCATGCGGTAGCGCTGGTCGGACGGCTCGGCGTGGGTGATGTTGGCGTTGGTCAGCTCGACGGCCGGACGGAACTGCTGGTTCAGCTGCTCCAGGAGCCGGCCGGTGTCCTCTCCGACCATGTCGTAGATGCCGGCGGCCTCCTGCTCGTAGATGAGGCTGCGGATCGTCTCGCTGACGGCGTTGCTCAGCTTCTCCTCGAAGCCGCGCACCGCGCCGAGCGTGTACACGAACTCGGTGGGGTCGCTGATCCGGAACTGGATGAACAGGTCGATCGACGCCTTCACCCCGCCCCGGGTCGGGGCCTCGCGCACCGGCGCGTTGAACGGGTACTCACGGGTGGTGTTGACGATGTACGACACCCGCTTCCAGGGGCTCAGCAGCACGACCCGGCCCGGTCCGACGACCTTCTCCAGCTTGCCGAACCGGGTGATCAGCGCCTGGGAGCCGTCGGGCACCATGACCATGCCCTGCCGCCACCACACGAAGGCGACCGCGGCGAGCGAGACGACCCAGTAGTGCACGCCGAACAGGGGGTTGGTCAGCACGTCGGCCCCGGCCGCGCCCACGATCGAGGCGCCCACGGCACCCAGGACGAGCAGGCTCAGCACCGGCAGCATGGAGAGGAACGAGCGGCCCTTCGGCAGCACCATCGGGCAGATGGCGTGCACCACCTCGCCGCCCTTGCGCTCCTGTTCGCTGCGTCCGAGGGCCTCACCGGCCTCGTCCAGCGGCACCGTCTTCTGCCGCATGACGGTCGCGGTCGAGCCGCCCTGCTCCCGGGCGGCCGGGAAGTCGTCCGGGTCGATGTTCCAGCCCTGGGCCTCGTACTCGCCGCCGCCGTCACCGTCCTGCCGGGCTCCCCGACCGCCCGCCTGGCGGCGCAGTTCCTCCTGCGCGGCCCTGCGTGGATCGGTGCCCGAGGCGACCGCCTCGGCCACGCGTCGTGCGCCCGCTTTCGCGCGCCCTCGTGCCACAGTTCCCCCTCTGCGTTGCGTGTACCGGGCATGTGTCGCCGCCCGGCGTGATCCTGGTGTGATCCCCGGTGTGATTCAGGCCATCCCACACCATGGGTCCGGACCAGCGTAAGGGGGGCGGACCGGGGTCTTACCGGACGGTAGGGCGGGGGCGGTCCACGGCAGTGTTGCAGCACGGACGCCGGCGCGTGTTCCTTCCCGTCCTTCGGTGAGGGCGGCGGGTAGGCACGCGCAGGCGGCGCGGCGCGCGGGCTCAGCCCTGCGCGCGGGCGGCGTCGTCGACGTCGTCCTCCTGGCTGCGGTTCGCCTCCAGGTTGGACTTCATCCGGTCGACGCGCTGCACGATGCCGGCGGAGGCGCGGTCACGTTCCTTGCGCAGGACGACGAAGCTGATCGGGGCCGAGAGCAGCAGGGCGAGCAGGATCATCCAGATGCCGTTGGAGGCGCCGAAGCCGCGCGGGACGATGCCGCTGTAGACGAGGCCCCAGACGACCACGAAGCAGCCCACGAAGACCCCGAGGCGCATCAGCGTGTAGCGGAGCATCTCAATCCACTCTTCCGTCAACGGTACGAACATTCCCAAAGGGCATCGTCCAGTGAAGCACGTCCGGGTCCCGATCTTGCAGGGGGCCCTCAGCCGAGCGGCAGCAGCATGATGATGTCGTCGCGGTCGTCGCCGGGCGCCACACGGATCGCGCCGGGGACGCGGCCGACCTCCTTGTAGCCGCAGGAGCCGTAGAACCGCTCCAGGCCGAGGCCGCCCCGGCAGGTGAGCCGGATCGCCTCGATGCCGTCGATGCCGCGGGCGGCGCCCTCGGCGGCGGCGAGCAGGTCGCGGCCGTAGCCCTTGCCCTGGTGGCGGGGGTGCACCATCACCGTGTAGAGCCACAGCCAGTGCGTCATCAGCCGGTGCGTGTTGTGGGTGAGGAAGGCGGCCGCGGCGATCCGTCCGTCCTGGTCGTGCCCGACGAGCAGCCGGGTACGGCCCTCCGCCATCGCGACCAGGTGCTTGACCAGCTCCGGCCGCACCGCCTCGGTCGTCACCGGCGGCACGAACCCGACGGAGCCGCCCGCGTTGGAGACGTCGGTCCACAGGTCGAGGATGCCGTCGCGCAGTGCGGGGGTGACGGCGGGATCCAAGGTGAAAGTAAGGGACACTCAAGCATCGTAACCCTTACGCCAGTATGCGCGCCGCCACTCTCAGATCGGACAGGAGCCCGTCGTAGGCCGACTCCCGGTCGTCCGCGCGCAGCACGGACGACGGGTGGACGGTGGGCACCAGCCGCTCCCTGCGCCCGTGGATCTCCTCCTCCAGCACGGTCCCGCGCACCTGCGTGACCCGGAACGAGGAGCCGAGCAGCGCCTTCCCGGCGGTGGCGCCGAGGACCACGATCAGCTCCGGCTCCACGACGGCCAGCTCGGCGGCGAGCCACGGCCCGCACGCCGTCATCTCCCGCAGCGTCGGCGCCTTGTGGATACGGCGCTTGCGCGGTTCGGCCCGCGTGAACTTGAAGTGCTTCACGGCGTTGGTGACGTATGCCTGGCCCGGGTCGATCCCGGCCTCGGCGAGCGCCCGGTCGAGAAGCTTCCCGGCGGGCCCGACGAAGGGCCTTCCCTGCCGGTCCTCCTGATCGCCGGGCTGTTCACCGACGAGCATCACGCGCGCGTGGGCGTCACCGGCACCGAACACCGTCTGCGTGGCGTCCCGGTGCAGGGGGCAGCCCCGGCAGTCCGCGGCGGCCCGCCGAAGGGCGGGCAGCCCACCCCGCTCAGGAACGAAGGGCTCCGCGGTGAAGCCGTCCTCAGGTGCCTTCCCAGCCATGCGGCCACGAGTACCCTCTAGGGGGTGTCTGACAATCCCCGCCTGCCTCGCGGTGTCCGGCACGCACGCTCGCCGCGCTGCCGAAACGCCCACGTGGACTCCGCCACGCGGGCGCTCCGGCGCCTTGCGATCGCACGCACCGGACGCCGCGAGGCCCGCCCTTCCGGGCGGACGACGGGAATTGTCAGACACCCCCTGGGGGCCCGGGACTGCATCGATGTGCGGATCCGCCGCCGGGCGCGACAGGCCCCGCTCACCCGCGCCCGCCACGCGACCGGTCAGACCCTCATCGGCTGCGGAGCCTCACGCCGCGCCGGGTCCGGGCCGTCGTACTCCCGGATGATCTCGTAGCGCGTGTTGCGCTCCACCGGGCGGAAGCCGGCGTCCCGGATCAGGTCCAGCAGATCGTCACGGGTCAGCTTGTTCGGCGTGCCGAAGTTGTCCGCGTCGTGCGTGATCTTGTACTCGACGACCGAGCCGTCCATGTCGTCGGCTCCGTGCTGGAGGGCCAGCTGGGCGGTCTGCACGCCGTGCATCACCCAGAACACCTTCACGTGCGGCACGTTGTCGAACAGCAGCCGGGAGACCGCGAAGGTCTTCAGCGCCTCGGCGCCGGTCGCCATCTGCGTGCGGGCCTGGAGGCGGTTGCGGACCTTGCCGTCCTTCACGTCCACGAAGTCGTGCTGGTAGCGCAGCGGGATGAAGACCTGGAACCCGCCGGTCTCGTCCTGCAGTTCACGGAGCCTGAGGACGTGGTCGACTCGGTGGCGGGGCTCCTCGATGTGCCCGTACAGCATGGTGCACGGGGTCTTCAGACCCTTCTCGTGCGCCAGGCGGTGGATACGGGACCAGTCCTCCCAGTGGGTGCGGTGGTCCACGATGTGCCGGCGGACCTCCCAGTCGAAGATCTCCGCGCCGCCGCCGGTCAGGGACTCCAGACCGGCGTCGATCAGCTCGTCGAGGATCTCGGAGGCGGACAGCCCGGAGATCGTCTCGAAGTGGTGGATCTCCGTCGCCGTGAACGCCTTCAGCGACACGTCCGGCAGCGCGGCCTTCAACTCCCGCAGCGAGCGCGGGTAGTAGCGCCACGGCAGGTTCGGGTGCAGCCCGTTGACGATGTGCAGCTCGGTGAGGTTCTCGCCCTCCATCGCCTTGGCGAGCTTGACCGCCTCCTCGATGCGCATCGTGTACGCGTCCTTCTCCCCCGGCTTGCGCTGGAAGGAGCAGTACGCGCAGGAGGCCGTGCACACGTTCGTCATGTTGAGGTGACGGTTGACGTTGAAGTGCACGACGTCGCCGTTCTTGCGGGTGCGCACCTCGTGGGCGAGGCCGCCGAGCCACGCCAGGTCGTCCGACTCGTACAGCGCGATGCCGTCCTCGCGGGACAGCCGCTCACCGGAGCGGACCTTCTCCTCCAGCTCGCGCTTGAGCCCGACGTCCATGCCAACACCTTTCCACGAAGCTCGCCCCCACGTTACGCCTGCGCCCTCAGACCTCTTCGGGCAGCTCTCCGACCCGGTTCTCCCACTTGGTGGAGAGCACGATGGTGGTACGGGTCCGGGAGACGCCCTCGGTCGCGCTGAGCCGCCGGATGATCTTCTCCAGGCCGTCCACGTCGGTCGCCCGCACCTTGAGCATGTACGAGTCGTCACCGGCGATGAACCAGCAGTCCTCGACCTCGGAGAGGTCCTTGAGCCGGGTCGCCACGTCCTCGTGGTCGGTGGCGTCCGTCAGCGAGATGCCGATGAGGGCGGTGACGCCGAGGCCGAGCGAGGAGGCGTCGACGGTGGCCCGGTAACCGGTGATGACACCGGCCGCCTCCAGCCGGTTGATGCGGTCGGTGACGCTGGGCCCCGACAGTCCGACGAGGCGCCCCAGCTCCGCGTAGGAGGCCCGCCCGTTCTCCCTCAGGGCCTGGATGAGCTGCCTGTCCACCGCGTCCATGCGATTCGAAGCCTTCCGCTGAAGAGGTCTGACGTGATTGCTGCCGTGCTGCTGCCTGAGGTGCTGAGCCCGCTCAGGCGGGGCGGGCGCCACCGCCGAGTTCGCCCTTCCAGCGGCGGTAGAGCCGGTGCTCCACCCCCGCCGCGTCGAGGACGCGTCCGGCCACGAAGTCCACCAGGTCCTGGATGTGCGTGGCCCCGGCGTAGAAGGCGGGCGAGGCGGGCACGACGACGGCGCCCGCGTCGTCGAGGGTGACGAGATGCCGCAGCGTCTGCCCGTTCAAAGGGGTCTCCCGAACGGCGACGACGAGCCGGCGGCTCTCCTTCAGGGTGACGCTCGCCGCCCGCTGGAGGAGGTCCTTGGAGAGCCCGAGCGCGACACCGGCCACACAGGCCGTCGAGGCGGGCACGACGAGCATGCCCTTCGTGGCGTACGACCCGGAGGACGGGCCCGCGGCCAGGTCCCCCGCCGGCCAGTACCGCACGTCGGTGAGGTCCGTCTCGAAGGTGCCGGGCTTGCCGTCGGCGCCACGGGCGAGCCATTCGCGCAGGTCGTCGCGCCAGTGGGCGTCCCGGAAGGAGATCCCGGTCTCGTCGAGCAGGGTGAGCCGCGAGGCCCGGCTGACCACCAGGTCGACGCTCTCCCCCGCGTCGAGGAGCGCACGCAGCACCGCGGCGGCGTATGGGGTGCCGGAAGCGCCGGACACCCCTACGATCCAAGGCGTTCGGGCCGTCTCTCCTGGCTTGGCTGGGTTCACGACACCGAGCCTATCCGGCGGCACGGGGTGGGAACCGACCAAGGGGGCCCAGGCGTTCCCGTTCGGGGACGAGTCGGACGGTGGGGTTGCCATGACAGGTGTGCGGGACGCGGTGCGCGCGGGGTCGCGCGGGGAGCGCGCGCTGACGGCGGCCAAGCTGATGCTGGGCTGGGTGGCGCTGCTGTGGCTGCTGGAGCTCGTCGACGTGCTGGGCGGACACGCGCTGGACGGCTTCGGGATCGTCCCGCGGACCCCGTCCGAGCTGGTGGACGTGGTCCCGGCGGCGTTCGTCCACTTCGGCTTCGCCCATGTCGCGGCGAACACCGTGCCGCTGCTGGTCCTCGGCTTCCTCGCCGCGCTCGGCGGCATCCGCCGGTTCGCCGCGGTGTGCGCGCTGGTCGTGGTCGCCGACGGGCTGGGCGTATGGCTGATATCGCCGTCCGGCACCAATACGGCGGGCGCCTCCGGCCTGATCTTCGGCCTCTTCGGCTTCCTGCTGGTCACGGGCTTCGTGGAGCGCCGCCCGCTCGGCGTGCTCGTCGGCGTCCTGGTGGCCGCCGTGTGGGGCGGCTCCATGCTGGCGGGCCTCGCCCCGACCCAGTCCGGCGTCAGCTGGCAGGGGCATCTGGTGGGGCTGGTGGCCGGTGTGGCGGCGGCGTTCGTGCTGCGCCGCCGGGACACCGGCCCCCGCGCGGAACCGCCGGTCTGACGGGCCGGGTCAGACGGTCAGTCCGCGCACCAGCAGGTCCAGCAGCGCGCACACGAACAGGGCGATCCCGATGAACCCGTTGACGCTGAAGAACGCCCGGTTCAGCCGGGACAGATCGTGCGGGCGCACGATCGAGTGCTCGTAGAGGAAGGCACCGGCCACGATCAGCGCGCCCAGCCAGAAGAAGGCGCCGGCGCCGGTCGCGACGCCGTACCAGACGAACAGGGCGGTGGTGACGGTGTGGCAGACACGGGCGCCCCAGATCGCCGCCGGGATGCCGAAGCGGGCCGGCACCGACCGGACGCCGATCTCGCGGTCCGTCTCCACGTCCTGGCAGGCGTAGATGAGGTCGAAGCCGCCGATCCAGACGCCGACGGCGAGACCCAGGATCACCGCGTCCCACGACCAGGAGCCGGTGATGGCCAGCCAGCCGCCGACCGGGCCCATCGCCTGGGCGAGACCGAGGATGGCCTGCGGGAAGTTCGTGAACCGCTTGCCGTAGGGGTAGACCACCATCGGCACGACCGCGATCGGGGCGAGCGCCAGGCACAGCGGGTTCAGCAGTGCCGCCGAGCCCAGGAACACGACCAGGGCGATCAGGGCGCCGGTCCAGGCGTGCCGCACCGACATCGCGCCGGTGACCAGTTCGCGGTGGGCGGTGCGCGGATTGCGGGCGTCGATCTCGCGGTCGATGATCCGGTTCACGGCCATCGCGAAGGTGCGCAGCCCGACCATGCAGATCGTCACCAGGAGCAGCCGGCCCCAGTGGATGTTCCGGTCCCACTCGAACATCGCGGTCAGCGCGGCGATGTAGGCGAAGGGCAGCGCGAACACCGAGTGCTCGATCATGACCAGGCGCAGGAACGCCTTGGTGCGTCCGGGCTGCGGGATCGCGGCGGAGGCGCTGCTCACAGGCCGTACTCCTTCCAGCGGCGGTCGACCTTCGCCGCCGTCTCCGGGTCGGACTCGACCATGTCCGGCCAGCCGCCGTCGCGGGTGTAGCCCTCCTCGGGCCACTTCCGCGTGGCGTCGATGCCGGCCTTGCCGCCCCAGAACTGCTGGTAGGAGGCGTGGTCGAGATGGTCGACGGGGCCCTCGACGACGGTGAGGTCCCGGGCGTAGTCGGTGTTGCCCAGGGCCCGCCAGGCGACCTCGTGCAGATCGTGGACGTCGCAGTCGGAGTCGACGACGACGATCAGCTTGGTCAGGGACATCATGTGGGCGCCCCAGACGGCGTGCATGACCTTCTGGGCGTGCTTGGGGTACTTCTTGTCGATCGAGACGATCGCGCAGTTGTGGAAGCCGCCGGCCTCGGGCAGGTGGTAGTCCACGATGTCCGGCACGATGATCTTCAGCAGGGGCAGGAAGAAGCGTTCCGTCGCGCGGCCGAGGGGCCCGTCCTCGGTGGGCGGCCGGCCCACGACGATGGACTGGAGCAGCGGCCGCTTGCGCATCGTCACACAGTCGATGGTGAGCGCCGGGAACGGCTCCTGCGGGGTGTAGAAGCCGGTGTGGTCGCCGAACGGCCCCTCGGGCAGCATCTCGCCGGGCTCCAGCCAGCCCTCCAGGACGACCTCGGCCTGCGCGGGCACCTGCAGCGGCACCGTCTTGCAGTCGACCATCTCGATCCGCTTGCCCGCGACGAAGCCGGCGAACAGGTACTCGTCGATGTCGCCGGGCAGCGGGGCGGTGGAGGCGTAGGTCACGGCGGGCGGGCAGCCGAAGGCGATCGCGACGGGCAGGCGCTCGCCCCTGCGGGCCGCCACCTGGTAGTGGTTGCGGCTGTCCTTGTGGATCTGCCAGTGCATGCCGATGGTGCGCTTGTCGTGGCGCTGGAGCCGGTAGAGCCCGAGGTTGCGGATGCCGCTCTCCGGGTCCTTGGTGTGCGTCAGCCCCAGATTGAAGAAGGAGCCGCCGTCCTTGGGCCAGGTGAACAGGGCGGGCAGCCGGTCCAGGTCGACGTCGTCGCCGGTGAGCACGACCTCCTGGACGGGGGCGTCCTTGACCTTCTTCGGCGGGACGTGCGCCATCGCGCCGAGCTTGCCGAACGCTTCGCGCACCCCGACGAACCCGTGCGGCAGTTCGGGCTTGAGCAGCCCGCCGATCTTGTCGGAGATGTCCGCGTACGACTTCAGGCCCAGGGCCTTCAGCAGCCGGCGGTCCGTGCCGAAGACGTTCATCGCGAGGGGCATCGAGGAGCCCTTCACGTTCTCGAAGAGGAGCGCGGGGCCGCCGGACTTCTGCACCCGGTCGACGATCTCCCCGACCTCCAGGTACGGATCGACCTCCGCCTTCACGCGCTTGAGGTCGCCTTCCCGCTCCAGGGCCCTGAGCAGGGATCGAAGATCGTCGTAAGCCATGGGGTCAAGTATCCCCGAGCGGCTACCCTGGCCTGGAACCCGGGGGCCGTGCCCCCGGCCCGACGACCGTTCCACTGGAGAGGGCCCATGCTCCGGGTGCTGATGTTCCTCGTGCCACTGGCGCTGAGCGTGTACGCGTTCATCGACTGCATCAGCACGGAGGAGAAGGACATCCGCCACATGCCGAAGCCGCTGTGGGCGATCCTCGTGCTCGTCTTCCCGCTGGTCGGCTCCATCTCGTGGCTGATCGCGGGCAAGAAGCGCAGCCCGGCCGCCGACGGCTGGTCGGGCGTACGGGACCGCCGGCGGCAGCAGTGGGTGGCGCCCGACGACAACCCGGACTTCCTGAAGTCCCTGGGCGAGGACGGGAAGACGCGCGACGAGGACGAGGACGGCACCAAGCGCGACGAGCCCTGACGCCGTCGTCCCGATCCCGCGGCACCGGGCTACCGGCCGTGGGCGTCCCGCAGTTCCCTCAGGCGGGCCGTCTCACGTGCGGCGGTCGCGCGGTCGCCCAGATCGAGGGCCATCGTGCCGCGGCCGTAGAGGTAGTACGCGTCCTCCCGGACGCACGGGTCGAGGCCGCGCACCCGGCGCAGCTGGTCGAGGTAGACGTCGAGGGAGAGCCGCGTCCCCGATCTCCAGTCACGGGCCGCCGTCGTGAGGCGGTCGCGCTGGACGTCCTTGACGTGGTCGCGGGTCTGCCGGTCGGTCTCGTCGGGACGCGGGACGCCCGGGTGGTACGGGTGCTCCTCGATGTCGCCGGCCCACCGCTCCAGCGTCGCCACGGCCTTCTCGGCCTCCCACCGGTCGGGGGGCCCGTAGCCGGCCAGGCGCGCCCCCAGGTCCCGCGCCGCACGCGCCCGCTTCTCGTCCTCGCAGCACGCGGCCACGAAGGCCGCCAGCACCCCGCCCCGCTGCCGCAGTTCGGCCACCCGCCAGGCCCGCCCCAAACGTCCCACCAGCACTCCTCACCCCGGCGTCCGTGCGACCGTCCGGGACCCGCAACCCAACACCGCCGGCCGCGCCCCCGCCAGCGAATTACCGCCGCACGCTCCCGGCGAAGGCGTCCAACGCCACGAAGTCCGCCTCCCGCAGCCCGAGCCGGGCGTCGACGCGGTGCAGCAGCGCGGGGGCGTCGTGCCGCGCGGCGACGAAGTCCCGATCGGCGGGACCGAGTTCGTCGTCGACCCACGCGAAGGGCCGCCCCCGCGCGTGCGCGACCAGCGGCCCGGTCTTCCAGAACGTGCCGTCCGGCCGCCCGCCGTCGCCGTCCGTGCCGGGCCACTCCACGACGGGCAGCTCGGGCAGCCCGAGGACGGGCCCGATGAAGGTGTTCGCCTCCGTGCCCCAGGTGGTCGCCCACACCAGCTCGTACCGCTCGGCCAGCTCGCGCAGCCGGCTCCCGTGGCCGGGGTGCAGCCACACCCGCAGGGGCTTCACCCGGTGTGCGGGGGTGTCGCCGTGCCGGGACAGCCAGCCCTCGGGCTTCATCCGGTGGGTCGTGTAGCCGTCCGGCCGGCGCTGGGCCTTGGCGGCGTACGGGTTCAGCGGGCCGTCGACGTCGAGGTAGAGCAGGGGACGCACGGGCCGCTCCTCTCGCCGGGCACGGGCGTGCGGGCGAGCGTAGCGGCGGACCGGGCGCGGGGCCCGGGAATTTCGCGCCGTTGCCCTGAGCCCCGGCGCGCAGGACAGTGGGGCCATGGATCCGGCACAGGCGCGGCGGTGGCTCGGGACCGCGCTCGCGGAGGCGCGGGCGGGGCTCGGCGAGGGCGGTATCCCGATCGGCGCCGCGCTGTACGCGGCCGACGGGACGCTGCTCGGACGGGGCAACAACCGGCGTGTGCAGGACGGCGACCCCTCCCTGCACGCGGAGACGGCCGCGTTCCGGGCGGCGGGCCGGCAGCGGTCGTACCGGGGCACGACCATGGTGACGACGCTGTCGCCGTGCTGGTACTGCTCGGGTCTCGTCCGGCAGTTCGGCATCCCACGGGTCGTGATCGGCGAGGCGGTCACGTTCCGGGGCGGGCACGACTGGCTGGCGGAGCACGGCGTGGAGATCGTGCTCCTCGACGATCCGGAGTGCGTCGCGCTGATGCGGGACTTCGTCGCCCGCCGTCCCGATGTGTGGAACGAGGACATCGGGGAGTGAGACCCCGTTTCGCGCGCCCGGCCGCGCTCAGCCGCGCTCCACGCGCTCGATCAGCCGCTCGAAGCGGGACCGCCAGCGCTGCTCGGTCTCGGCCTCGCCCTGGAACTCGTGGGTGAAGCGCAGCGCGGCCCCGTCCTCGCCGTCCCGTTCCAGGTGGAACCGGATGCGGCCCCGGTCCCCCGTGTACTCGGCGACCCGGTCCACGTCCCAGGCGGTGATGCGCCCGCCGCCCAGCTCTCCCAGGTCGACCGTGCCGCCGAGCCGGGGTTCGAGCGTGTCGACCGGGGTGCACCAGGACGCGAGGCCGTCCTCGGTGGCCAGGTAGGGCCAGACGGCGGCCATCGGACGGGGCAGCCGCACCAGGAAGTGCAGGATGTGCGTGTTCCCGTGGGTCTGGCTGGTGCCCTGTTCTATGGAACCGGTCATGACACCAGCCTGACCCCGCGGGACCCGGCGCGCACCCGTGGGCGGCGCCGGCCCCCGCCGCGGCTCAGACGCCGGCGTAGGAGTGCTTGCCGGAGACGAAGATGTTGACGCCGTAGTAGTTGAACAGCCAGCAACCGAAGGCGATCAGCGCCAGGTAGGCGGCCTTGCGGCCCTTCCAGCCGGCCGTGGCCCGGGCGTGCAGGTAGCCGGCGTAGGCGACCCAGGTGATGAAGGACCAGGTCTCCTTGGGGTCCCAGCCCCAGTAGCGGCCCCACGCGTCGCCCGCCCAGATGGCGCCCGCGATGATCGTGAACGTCCACAGCGGGAACACGGCGGCGTTGACGCGGTAGGAGAACTTGTCCAGGGACGCCGAGGACGGCAGCCGGTCCAGGACGGAGTTCGCGAAGCGGCCGGGCGTGCCGCCGTTCGCGAGCTTGGTCTCGTAGGTGTCCTTGAACAGGTACAGCAGCGTGGAGACCGCGCCGACGTAGAACACCGCGCCGCAGAAGATCGCCGTGGAGACGTGGATGTACAGCCAGTACGAGTGAAGGGCGGGAACCAACTGGTCACTGGCGGTGTACAAGACGGTGACGGCGAGACCGAGGTCGAGGAGGACCGTGGTGATCAGGAACAGCCCGAGCCAGCGCACGTTCTTCTTCAGCGCGAGCAGCCCCAGGTACACGCCGACGGCGACCGTGGAGAAGGTGATGTTGAACTCGTACATGTTGCCCCACGGCGCCCGCTGCACCGAGAGGGCCCGCGTGAGCACCCCGCCGAACTCGACGAGGAAGGCGAGCACGGTGAGGGAGATGGCGATACGCCCGTAGAGGTCGCCCTGCTCGTCACCACCGTGCGCGCCGGGCCCGTCCGGCACGTCCCGCTGTCCGGCGGCGGCCCGCACGACGACCTTCGGCCGCTCCATTACGGCCGTGGAGCCGCCCTTGGTCACGGTCACGGCGGGCGCGGCCGCCTTGGCGGACTTGGCCGGGGTGAGCGCGGCGGCGGTGCGGCCGACCTTGCTGCGGCTGCCGAGGAGCCACTCGGCGATGTACGCGAAGAAGGCCAGGGTGTAGACGGCCATCGACGAGTAGATCAGCGTGTTGCTGATACTGGCCAGGTTCTCGTTGGTGGCGGCGGCCAGATCGGTTGCGGCGGCGAGAGTCACTTCTCAGCCCCTTCGGCAGGTACGGCTTGGGGGTCGGGGGTATCGGAGGGGTCGTCGTCGGTGTCCTCGGGGGCGGCTGCCCCGGGGGCCCGGTCGTAGAGGATCCCGGCGAGGTCGCCCAGTTCCTCGGGCACCTTCGCGGACTCGCTGCGGCCGAGGCCGGCCATCTCGACGACGGTGAGGCCGTCGTCACCGGTGGTGGCCCGCACCCAGACCCGGCGGCGCTGGATGAACAGGGAGCCGGCCAGACCGAAGATCGCCGCGAGGGCGCCGGCGAGCGCCCAGCCGCTGCCCGGCTGGCGGGCGACCTGGAAGCCCGCCCACTCCTTGATCTCCTTCTCGAAGGTGATCGAGCCGGCGCCGCCCGGGAGGGTCAGGGTGTCGCCGGGCCGCAGGTTCTTCCTGAGCTGCGCGCCCTTGTCGTCCTTGAAGCCCGTCAGGTTCTTCTTGTTCAGCTGGTACACGCTCTGCGGGAGGCCCGAATTGACACCGAGATCACCGTGGTAGGCCTCGACGTTCATGATCGGGCTGAGCAGCGCGGGGAACTGCGACGCGAGCTCGTTGCCCGGGACATAGGTCGGCAGGAGGAATGCCTGGAAACCGAGCTGGTCCCACCTGCCCTTGGCGTCGCGGTAGCCGTCCATCACCTTGATCGCGCCCGTGGAGGTGACGTTGCCGTCGAGCGGAAGAAGGGGCACGGCGTCGTGGAAGACCTCGTTGCCCTTGCCGTCGCGGACGGTGATGACGGGGGCATAGCCGTGGCTGACGAGGTAGACCTTGGAGCCGCCGATCTCCAGCGGCTCGTTGACCTTGACGGTGGTCTTCTTCTCCTTGCCGCCGGCGCCCTCGCTGTAGACGAGGTCGGCCTCGTAGGTGCGCGGGGTGCCGCGGTTGGGGCCGGTCGCCTCGTAGGTGCCCTTGAACTCCTTCAGGGTGAAGCTGAACGGGTCCAGGTCGTCCTGGCCGAAGAGGCTGCCGGACTTGAAGTCGTCGTACTGGGTGAGCGTGTTGGAGAAGCCGTCGCCCTCGACGATCAGCTTGTTGCCCTCGGACTTGAACAGCTGGCCCCAGGCGAACGCGACCAGCATCACGATGAGCGCGATGTGGAAGGCGAGGTTGCCGACCTCGCGCAGATAGCCCTTCTCGGCGGCGACGGCGTCACCGGCGAGGTGCGCGCGGAAGCGGCGCTTCTTCAGCAGGGCGAGCGCGGCCTCGCGGACCTGCTCGGGCTCGGCCTCGGTGCGCCAGGTGGTGTAGGCGGGCAGCCGGGTGAGCCGCCTGGGCGCGCCCGGCGGCCGGCCGCGCAGCTGCCCGACGAACTGCCAGGTGCGCGGCACGATGCAGCCGATGAGGGAGACGAACAGCAGGATGTAGATCGCCGAGAACCACACCGAGCTGTAGACGTGGAAGAGGCCGAGCTTGTCGTAGACGGGCGCGAGCGTCCTGTGCGCCTGCCGGAAGGCGGCGACCTTCGTCTCGTCGATGCCGGTCTGGGGGATGAGCGAGCCGGGGATCGCGCCGAGCGACAGCAGCAGGAGCAGCAGCAGCGCCACCCGCATCGAGGTGAGCTGCCGCCAGAACCAGCGGGCCCAGCCGACGACGCCGAGCGAGGGCAGGTTGGGGGCGTCCTCGGCGGGTGCGGTGGAGAGCTGGGAGCCGGCGGCGCCCAGATCCTGGTCCTGGCCCTCGGGGGCGGCCGGGGCGGCCTTGTCGGTCGTGTCGCTCATCGATCAGATCCCCACAGTGAAGCCGTTGGACCAGACCTGCATCTCCTGCACGATGCGGTCCCAGGCGCCGGTCAGCAGCAGCACACCGGTCACGATCATCATCGTGCCGCCGATCCGCATGACCCAGACGTAGTGCTGCTTCACCCAGGCGAAGGCACCGAGCGCCTTGCGGAAGGCTACGGCAGCGAGGACGAAGGGGGCGCCGAGGCCGAGGCAGTAGGCGACGGTGAGCAGGGCGCCGCGGCCCGCGCTCGCCTCGTTGTACGACAGCGCGATCACGGACGTGAGGGTGGGGCCGATGCAGGGCGTCCAGCCGATGCCGAACAGCGCGCCGAGGAAGGGCGCGCCGATCAGCCCGGTCACGGGCCGCCGGTGGAAGCGGAACTCACGCTGGGTCATCCAGGGCATGAGGCCCATGAAGAAGACACCCATGGCGATCATGAGGATGCCGAGCACCTTCGACAGGACGTCCTTGTGCGCCTGGAGGTTGTCGCCGAAGTACCCGAACAGCGCCCCGCTGGAGACGAACACGGCGGTGAAGCCGAGCACGAACAGGGAGGCACCGGCGACCATCCGGCCGCGCCGGGCCTCGGCGAGGTCGGTGCCGGTGACGCCGGTGACGTAGGAGAGATAGCCGGGGACCAGCGGCAGGACGCAGGGCGAGAAGAAGGAGACGAGGCCGCCGAGCAGGGCGACGGGCAGCGCGATCAGCAGGGCGCCGCTCATCACCGTCTGGTTCGGGTCGGCGGCGAGTGGGGTGAGTGCGCTCACGTCACTTCTCCGCGAGGACGGGCTTGATCATGTCCCGCAGGGTGTCCTCACCGAGGGGCATCAGCGCGCGGGCGGCGATCTTCCCGTCCCGGTCGATGACGAGGGTGGAGGGGATCGCCTGCGGGTTGAGCGTGCCCTTCCCGAAGCGGAGCATCTGCTTTCCGGTGGGGTCGTACAGGCTCGGGTACGTGACCCCGAACTCCTTCTCGAAGGCCTTCGCCGGGGTGGTGCTGGTGTCCCGGGTGTTGATGCCGACGAACTGGACGCCCCGGTCCTTGAGGTCGGAGTAGACGGTCTGGAAGTTCTTCGCCTCGGCCCGGCAGGGCGGGCACCAGGACCCCCAGACGTTGACCACGAGGACCTTGCCCTTGTAGTCGGCGGTGGTGAGCTGCTTGCCGTCGATGGTGGCGCCGGACAGCTCCGGGGCGGCGGCGCGCTCGCCCCGCTTCACGGTGTCGACGCCGTTGCCGCCGGCGACGAAGTTGGTGTCCCCGCCACCGCCCGAGGTGCCGCCCGAGCTGCACGCGGACAGGGCCAGCGCGGCAGCGGCGGCGCTGGTGACGGCGAGCGAAGCGGTACGGCTACGGGAGCGGCGGACGGCACTCATGTGAAAAGTTTCGCATGCCCGTACGGGGGATCTTGCGCACCCCCCTCTCGGGCGTAAAACCGCATATCAGGCAGCGTTCGCCGACCCGGTGGAGGAGGTGCCGGACGGAGTGCCGGTGCCGCTCGTGGCGCCGCCCTTGGTGAAGGCGCTCCAGCCTCCGGCGGGCTTCTGCCCGACCTCCAGCGTGCGCAACTTGTCGAGAATGTCCGGCTTCTGGACGTCCAGCCAGTCCACGAACTGCCGGAACGAGACGAGCCGGACGTCGCCGCCCTTCTCCTTCTCCCGCGCCATGTGCTTGAGCGCCTCCTCGACGGCGTCCATGTAGATGCCGCCGTTCCACTGCTCGAAGTGGTTGCCTATGAAGAAGGGTGCACGATTCGTTTCGTATGCCCGCTTGAATCCCTGGATGTACGCCTGCGTCGCCTGCTTCCGCCAGGCCGGGTGGCGGTAGCTCGGGGCGTTCGTCGAGTTGACCGACTGGTTGGCGAGCATGTTGTAGTCCATCGACAGGACCTCGAACGAACGGCCGGGGAAAGGTATCTGCTGGAGCGGCAGGTCCCAGAGCCCCTTCCTCTTCACCGGCCACACCTGACGGCCGCCGGGCGAGGAGGCGTCGTAGCGCCAGCCCAGCTCACGGGCGGTGGGCAGCAGGTTGTCCTGGCCGAGCAGACAGGGCGTACGGCCGCCGACCAGCTCCTTGTCGTAGTCGAACGGCAGGGAGGGCAGCTCGGTCCAGCCGGAGTTGGTGCGCCACTCCTTGACGAAGGACTTGGCCTGGTCGATCTCGCTGCGCCACTGCTGCGGGGTCCAGTTGCCGACGGTGCCGCTGCCGCCGCAGAAGTGCCCGTTGAAGTGGGTGCCTATCTCGTGCCCGTCGAGCCAGGCGCGCCGCACGTTCTTCAGCGTCTGCTTGATGTGGTCGTCGGTGAGATAGCCGATGTCCGAGGCGCCGCGCGGGTTGTTCGGCGGTTCGTAGAGCCGCTTCTTCGACTCGGGGAGCAGATAGAGCCCCGAGAGGAAGAAGGTCATGTGCGCGCCGTGCTGCTCGGCGAGGTCCAGGAAGCGCGGGAAGAGGCCGTTGCCGACCTCGCCGGCCCCGTCCCAGGAGAAGACGACGAACTGGGGCGGCTCCTGACCCGGCTCCAGCGGCACCGGCGTGTCCGGCTGGTGGGGCTGCTTGCCGGTGTGGGAGGTGGAGCCGTCGCCTATCGGGCGGGCGCGGTCGGCCTGCGAGTCGTGCCGGTTGTCCTTGGGAGTGCCGGAACCGCCGGAGCCCGGCGTGTCCTTCGACCCGTCGGACGAGGTGGACGCGCCGCACCCCGCGAGTGTGAGGGCCGCGGCGGCTCCCGCGCCGAGTCCGATGACTCCCCGTCGGCTGATGTCGCGCATGGCTGCCCCGTCCGTCGTGCTGCTGAGCTGGTCACCCAGTCAGAGGGCACGACGAACGGGACGGTTCCCGCCCGCCCTGTGGAGGAATCGCGAGCAATGTCACCCCTGCGCCGCGAGGGTGACATCGGCCACTGGTCAGGCGCCGAAACCCTTGCTCTGCCCCTGCGCCGGCCTGGCCCCGGCCCGCAGATGCTCGGGGACGAGGTCGATCGCCGGCTCGGAGTAGCCGACGGAGACGATCCGGTCGCCCTGGTAGGTGAAGGACGTCAGCGACGCGAGCGTGCACTGGCGCTTGCGCGGGTCGTGCCACAGCCGCCGCTTCTCGACATGGCTGCGCACGATCCAGATCGGCAGCTGGTGGCTCACCAGCACGGCCTCGTGCCCGCGCGCGGCGTCCTTGGCGGCGTCGAGCGCGCCCATCATCCGCTCGACCTGCTCGACGTACGGCTCGCCCCAGGACGGCTTGAACGGGTTGACCAGGTACTTCCAGTTCGCCGGCCGCTTCAGCGCCCCGTCGCCGACGCCGAACGTCTTGCCCTGGAAGACGTTCTCGGCCTCGATGAGCCGGGCGTCGGTCGCGAGGTCGAGCCCGTGCGCCTTGGCGATCGGGGTGGCGGTCTCCTGGGCGCGCTCCAGCGGGGAGGCGCAGACGTAGGTGACGTCCCGGTCGGCGAGGTGCTCGGCGACCCGGTCGGCCATCTGCCTGCCGAGCTCGGACAGGTGGTAGCCGGCCAGGCGCCCGTAGAGGACGCCGTCCGGGTTGGCCACCTCGCCGTGCCGCATGAGGTGGACGACGGTGATGTCGCTGCTGCTGTCGGTCATCGGTGTCCCGGAGTGCTCGGGGGTGGGCGTGTCGTCGCGGGCGGTGTCGTCGCGGGGGGTCTCGCTCATTCCGCCGTGGCCTCCGCCGCCGCTCGGGCCGCCGCCGGGAGGGCGTCGGCGATCCGCTGGACCGCCCGCTCGTCGTGGGCCGTGGACACGAACCAGGACTCGAACGACGAGGGGGGCAGGTAGACGCCCTGCGCCAGCATGGAGTGGAAGAACGCGGTGAAGCGGAACGACTCCTGGCGCTTGGCGTCCTCGTAGGTGCGGACCTCGCGGTCCGTGAAGAAGACGGAGAACATGTTGGAGGCGTTCTGCAGCCGGTGCGCCACGCCCTCCTTGGTGAGGGCCTCGGTGACCAGGCCCTGGATGGTCCTCGACACCTCGTCGATCGTGTCGTACGCGGCCTCGTCGAGGAGGCGCAGCTGGGCGAGACCGGCGGCCGTCGCGACCGGGTTCCCGGACAGCGTGCCGGCCTGGTAGACGGGCCCGGCGGGGGCGAGGTGCTCCATGACGTCGGCGCGTCCGCCGAACGCGGCCGCCGGGAACCCGCCGCCCATGACCTTGCCGAAGGTCATCAGGTCGGGCTTGACCCCGTCCACGCCGTACCAGCCGGCGCGGCTGGTACGGAAGCCGGTCATGACCTCGTCGGAGATGTACAGGGCGCCGTTCTTGCCGCAGGCGTCCTTCAGTCCCTGGTTGAAGCCGGGCTGCGGCGGGACGACGCCCATGTTGCCGGGGGACGCCTCGGTGATGACGCAGGCGATCTCGCCGGGGTAGCGGTGGAACGCCTCGTGCACCGACTCCAGGTCGTTGTACGGCAGGACGATCGTGTCGCCGGCCTGGGCGCCCGTGACACCGGGGGTGTCCGGCAGGGCGAACGTGGCGACGCCCGATCCGGCGGCGGCGAGCAGCGAGTCGACGTGCCCGTGGTAGCAGCCGGCGAACTTGATGACCTTGGTGCGCCGGGTGAACCCGCGGGCGAGACGGATCGCCGACATGGTGGCCTCGGTGCCGCTGGAGACCAGCCGCACCTGCTCCAGGGGCTCGATCCGGGCGACCATCTCCTCGGCGAGCGCGACCTCGCCCTCACCGGGCGTGCCGAAGGAGGTGCCGCGGGCGACGGCCTCCTGCACGGCGGCGATCACCTCGGGGTGGGAGTGCCCGAGGATCATCGGCCCCCAGGAGCAGACGAGGTCGACGTACTCGCGTCCGTCGGCGTCGGTCAGGTACGGGCCGCTGCCGGACACCATGAACCGGGGCGTACCGCCCACCGCGCGGAAGGCGCGCACCGGGGAGTTCACGCCGCCGGGCGTCACGGCGGCCGCACGGTCGAACAGCGCCTGCGAGGCGGGCGCATCGTATGGATAGGGCGTTCCTGAAGAGGGCGCTTCGCTCATGACCTGCGACTACTCCGACCTTTTCCGACTGTCTGAGAGGGTCCGGGACTCCGGTTGCCTGTGACCTCCTCAGGGTAGGCCAGGGCCCACCGGCGGCCGCGAGCCGCCACCGGCGCGCGAACGGCCCTCCCCGGCGCCCGCGTCCCTCCCCGACCCCCGCGTCCCTCCGTACCCCCTCGTCGCCGACGGGTGATCTGCGAGACTGGGCGTGATACACACAGCTCATGCGGGCCGTGGTGATCGGGGACCGGGAACATCTCGCGCAGAGGTGTTTCGCCGCACGTTTCGGCGAGCGGCCGTGGGGGAGGTCACTGACACGATGATCGGGTTGCGCGGCGGGCGCCACGCGTCCTAGAACAGCAGTCGGGTGGAGATATGCATCGCGGTGGCGGACTGGGCGAGGGGACCGACGACCTGGGTCCTCGACGTGCCCGGCGGGGAAGGCACCGACGCGACGCGGAGGATTCGAACGAAGTACGCCAGGGACACGTTGTACCAGGTATGCCAGATGCGACGGGTGTACCGAGTGAGCACGAGCCGTTCGACCGGCGGATCGACAGCCGGGTCGACCGTCTGAGGGCGGGGAGCAGGAATGGTGGTCGGGTGGGGGTGACGTACAAGTACTTCGGCGCTCCGGACGGCGCGACCGCGGCCCGCGTCCCGATCTCGATGCGCCCCGAGGAACTCGGCGGCGACGAACTGGGCATGAACGGCATGTTCACCAAGATCAAGCCGGAGACCATGGCGGCCATGGTGCTGACCGGCATCGAAGGCGTGCCCCTGCACAAGGTGCCGCCCCTGGAGCTGGTCGTCCTCCACCCCGACTACGCCGTGGTCAAGCTGCCGATGACGGTCGTCGACCCGCTGCGCGGCATAGGCGAGGAGGCGGTGGGCGCGGCGGCCTTCATCTGGTCCACGGTCCCGGACCGCGGCGGCCCCCGCGACGCGTTCAACGTCTACCAGCTGCTCCACGAGTGGCAGGACTTCAGCCATCGCCTCCACGAGGCGGGCCACCAGCCGTACTGCCTGGTCTGGCCCTGACCCGGCCCTCCCACCCGACGGGCGGGGTCCTCGGACCTCCTCAGACCCCGCCCTGCGCGTACGGGCCTCTGAACGGCCGGTGACTCCTCACGGCACCTCCCGCGCCGTCCCCGTCCGGCCCTCCCCCGCCCGCCCCGCAGTAAAGCCGATCGCCGTGCCGCCGCCCTCGCGGTGGAAGGCGAACGGGGCGCCGCCGTGGGCGAGGGCCACCTCGCGGACGATCGACAGGCCCAGGCCCGACCCCGGCAGGGACCGCGCGTCGGGGGCGCGGTAGAAGCGGTCGAAGACGCGGAGCAGGTCGTCGTCGGCGATGCCGGGGCCGCGGTCGAGGACCTCGACGCGGACCGTGCCGGGGCGGGCCGGTCCGGCGACGCCGATCTCGATGGGCGAGGTGCCGTCGCGGTCGAACTTCGCGGCGTTCTCGACGAGGTTGGTCAGGGCGCGCTGGAGCATGCCCGGCCGCCCGGTGAGGGTCGTGTCGCCGCAGGCGCGGACCTCGATCCGGCGTCCGGTGCGCCGCCGCGCGAGCACGGCGACGTCCTCGGCGATCTCCGCGAGGTCCACGCGCTGCGCCGGCTCGGTGTCGGACTGCCCGGCGGCCAGGTCGACCAGCTCGTTGACCAGGTCGGTCAGTTCCCGGGCCTCCTGGCCCAGGTCGGCGACCAGCTCCTCGCGGGCGCCGGGCGGCAGTTCGTCGATGCGGCGCAGCAGGGAGATGTTGGTGCGCAGCGAGGTGAGCGGGGTCCGCAGCTCGTGCCCCGCGTCCTGCACGAGGCGCCGCTGGTCCTCCTCCGACTGCGCGAGCCGGCCCAGCATGCGGTCGAAGGCCCGGCCCAGCCGGCCGACCTCGTCGTACCCGGTGACGGGGACCTGGATGCCGAGGCGGCGGGTGCGGGCGACATCCTCGGCGGCGTCGGTGAGGACGACGAGCCGGCGGGTGATGCGCCGGGCCAGCCACCAGCCGAACAGCCCGGCGAGGACGACGATGGCCGACATCAGCAGCAGGGTCCGCTGCTGAAGGGCCCGCAGCAGGTCCTCGGTGTCGCTGAACTCCTGGGCGATCTGCACGGCGCCCCGGCCGCCGCCGAGCGCGACGGTGGCGACGCGGTAGACGTCGCTGCCGACGTCGACGTCCCGGTGCTGGATCATCCGCCCGGCGACCGGGGCGGCCGCCACACGCCGGTCGGCGGCCTCGACGGGCAGCCCGGGGTTGCCGGGGTCGACGACGGCCCCGTCGGGCCCCAGCACCTGCACATCGGTGCGGGCGGGCCGTACCAGGTCGTGGCCGGGCGCGGAGGAGGAGAAGTCGTCCGGTGCCATCGCCCGCTGCCGCACCTCGCCCCGCAGGTCCTGCACGACCTCGTCGAAGACGCTCTCCTGGTCCACCCGCACCAGGCGGGCCGCCGCCGTGTAGGAGAGCAGGCCGACCAGCAGGGTGACGACGGCGGTGACGGCGGCGAAGGACACCGCGAAGGTGCCGCGCAGGGAGAGCAGTCCGGTACGCCGGCGTCCGGTCAGCAGCCGTGCGAGCCGGCGGCGGGCCCGTCCGCGCACTCAGTCCTCCCGCAGCACGTAGCCGACGCCGCGCACCGTGTGGATGAGCTGCGGGGCACCGGGCTCGTCGAGCTTGCGGCGCAGGTAGCCGACGTAGACGGCGAGGTTCTTGGAGCCGGGGCCGAAGTCGTAGCCCCAGATCTTGTCGTAGATGGTGGCGTGGTCCAGCACGATGCCGGCGTTGCGCACGAGCAGTTCCAGCAGCTCGAACTCGGTGCGGGTCAGCTCCAGCTCGCGCTCGCCCCGCCAGGCGCGCCGCGCCTGCGGGTCCATCCGCAGCCCGGCGGCCTCGATGAGCCGCCCGGTGGCGTCGGCGGGGGTCTGCCGGGGTGCTTCGGCGGGGGCCGCGGCGCCGTTCGTCTCACCGCTGCGGCGCAGCAGGGCGCGCAGCCGGGCGAAGACCTCCTCGACGTCGAAGGGCTTGACGACGTAGTCGTCGGCGCCCGCGTCCAGGCCGGCGATGCGGTCCTGGGTCTCCACGAGCGCCGTGAGCATGAGGATCGGTGTGTTGTCGCCCTCGGCGCGCAGCACCCGGCACACCTGGAGGCCGTCGATGCCGGGCATCATCACGTCGAGGACGAGCACGTCCGGAGGGGTGCGGTGGGCCTGGGCCAGCGCCTCGACGCCGTCGGCGACCGCGGTGACCCGGTACCCCTCCAGGGTCAGGGCGCGCTCCAGCGCGTTGCGGATGGCGCGGTCGTCTTCGGCGAGGAGCACAGTGTGGGCCACGCCTTCATAGTGCCAAGGCTCCGGGCCCCTGCGCGGTGAGGGGGCGCCTGCGGTCACCCTTCTTACTGGGATCTCACGGTACGGGCGCCCCGGCCTCAGCCGCCGGAGCGGTCGGCCACGGCGGCCAGCTGCTCGGCGAACGGCACCACGGTGAAGGTGTCCGGGGCCGCCCGCCGCGTCCCGGCCAGGCCCCGCATCAGTGCGGCCAGCTCGCCCGCGGCCCGCTCGATCCGTCCGTCCAGGCCCTCGGCGCCCCAGTCCTCGGAGGCGGCGTACACGCCGGTCGGGACGACGACGGCCTTGAGGTGGGCGAAGAGCGGGCGCAGCGCGTGGTCGAGGACGAGCGAGTGCCGGGCCGTGCCGCCGGTCGCGGCGATCAGCACGGGCACACCGGTGAGCGCGTCCTTGTCGATCACGTCGAAGAAGGACTTGAACAGGCCGCTGTACGACGCGGAGAACACCGGGGTGACGACGATCAGGCCGTCCGCCGAGGTCACCGCGTCGATCGCGGCAGCCAGCCGGCGGCCCGGGAAGCCGTTGGTGAAGTTCTGCGCGATCTCGACGGCGAGTTCGCGCAGCTCGACGATCTCGACGTCCGCCTCGGCCTGCCGGCCGGCCGCGGCGGCCAGCCGGTCGGCGAGGAGCCGGGTGGAGGAGGGGACGCTCAGTCCCGCGGACACGACGACGAGCCTCATGCGACGGTCACCTCTTCCGATTCCGACGTCCGGCGGGCCAGCAGGGAGGCGTGGGTGGGCGCGTCCGGCACCCCGGCCGGGCGCCGGGCGGCGAACTCCTTGCGCAGCACGGGCACGACCTCCTCGCCGAGCAGGTCGAGCTGTTCCAGGACGGTCTTCAGCGGCAGCCCGGCGTGGTCCATCAGGAACAGCTGGCGCTGGTAGTCGCCGGCGTAGTCGCGGAAGGCGAGCGTCTTCTCGATCACCTGCTGCGGGGAGCCGACGGTCAGGGGCGTCTGCTCGGTGAAGTCCTCCAGCGAGGGCCCGTGGCCGTACACCGGCGCGTTGTCGAAGTACGGGCGGAACTCGCGGACCGCGTCCTGGGAGTTCTTCCGCATGAACACCTGGCCGCCGAGGCCGACGATCGCCTGCTCCGGGGTGCCGTGCCCGTAGTGGGCGTACCGGCTGCGGTACAGCTCGACCATCCGCTTGGTGTGGTCGGCGGGCCAGAAGATGTTGTTGTGGAAGAAGCCGTCACCGTAGTAGGCGGCCTGCTCGGCGATCTCCGGGGAGCGGATGGAGCCGTGCCAGACGAAGGGCGGCACGCCGTCCAGCGGGCGGGGCGTGGACGTGAAGCCCTGGAGCGGGGTGCGGAACTTCCCCTCCCAGTTCACGACGTCCTCGCGCCACAGCCGGTGCAGCAGGGCGTAGTTCTCGATGGCGAGGTTGATGCCCTGGCGGATGTCCTGGCCGAACCAGGGGTAGACCGGGCCGGTGTTGCCGCGGCCCATCATGAGGTCCATCCGGCCGTCGGCCAGGTGCTGGAGCATCGCGAAGTCCTCGGCGATCTTCACCGGGTCGTTGGTGGTGATCAGCGTGGTGGACGTCGACAGGACCAGCCGCTCGGTGCGGGCCGCGATGTAGCCGAGCATCGTGGTCGGCGACGACGGCACGAACGGCGGGTTGTGGTGCTCGCCGGTCGCGAAGACGTCCAGGCCGACCTCCTCCGCCTTCAGGGCGATGGCGACCATGGCCTTGATGCGGTCACGCTCGGTCGGTGTACGGCCGGTCGTGGGGTCCGGCGTGACGTCGCCGACGCTGAAGATCCCGAACTGCATGGTCGCTCACCCTCCAGGTTGTTTATGGTTCAACTATACCCGGAGAACGGTGACCCCCCTCGGGCTATTCCCAGCGTGGATCCCGGCCCGTGCGCGCCAGCAGCCGGTCGAACGCGCCGGCCCCCTCGGGCGCCGGCACCGGCTCCCCGAACACCCCCATCGCCCGCGCGGTCGGCTCCAGCGTCGCCACCGCCCCCTCCAGCTCCGCCAGGACGGCCTCGTCGCAGCCCGGGAAGTCCTGGCCCGTCGCCCGCGCCAGATCCCACGCGTGCACGGTGAGGTCCAGCAGCGCCATCGCGCCGACCAGACGCGCGGGCAACCCCATCCCGCCCGTCGTCCCGTCCTCGGCGCCCGGCGCCGACCAGACCGCCGCCGTCCGGCGGGCCTCGTCCGCCAGCCGCTCCCGCCACGCGGGCTCGGAGCCCACCAGATCGGGCGTCTCCCCGAAGTCGGCCGCCTCCCGCACGGCCAGCCGCTGGAACTGCACGACCACCTGGAAGAGATGGTTGACCAGCGCCTTCACGTCGTACTCGGCACACGGTGTGCGCGCGGCGAGCGCCCCGTCGGGCACGGCCCGCACCACCGGCACCGCCCGCTCGCACGCCCGGTCCAGCAGCTCACCGATGCCGTACGTCTTCACCCTGTTCGCGTCCATGCCCCGACCGTAGGGACACCGGGGGCCGCCCTTCTTGAACAAACGCGACGTACGATCCGGCCATGGAGGCACCCCGCCACGACACCCGGGGGATCGTCGACCCGTCCGGGCTGCTCAGCCGCGTCCGGTTCCGGCGCCACACGCCCGCCGAGCCGCTGCGCCGGTACGTCGAGTGGTACTGGCTGATCGACTGGGACCTGCCCGGTCCCTACGCCTCCCACGTCGTCCCGCACCCGGCCGTGAACCTCACCTTCCAGTGGGACGAGGACGAGGGCCCGCCCTACGCCGAGCTGACCGGCGTCGCGCTCGGCCTCTACACCCGCAAGCTGACCGGCCGGGGCCGCGTCTGCGGCGTGAAGTTCCGGCCCGGCGGCTTCCGGCCCCACGCCCCCGCGGCGCCGGTGTCCGCCTGGACGGACCGGGTCCTCCCCGCCGCCGAAGTCTTCCCCGGCGCCACCGGGGACACCGCCCGCACCGTCGTCGGCGCCGCGCGGGACGAGGACCGGGTGGCCGCCCTCGACGCCTTCCTCCTCGCCCTCCCCCGGGACCCGGACCCCCGGGCCGACCTCGCCGTCGACCTGGTCGCGCGCATCCGCGCCGACCGCTCCATCCGCCGGGTCGCCGATCTCGCGCGGGACCACGGACTGTCGGTGCGCGCCCTGCAACGGCTGTTCTCCGCGTACGTCGGCGTCAGCCCCAAGTGGTGCATCCTGCGCTACCGCATCCACGACGCTCTCGACCACGCCGGCACCCGTACCGGCGTCGACTGGGCCGCACTCGCCCACGAACTCGGCTACGCGGACCAGGCCCACCTGGTACGGGACTTCACGGCGACGGTGGGCGTCCCGCCGACGGCGTACGCCCAGGCCGAACGCGAGGACGACCAGGACGCCCGGGACGACCCAGACGCCTAGAAGGCGTATGCGTCCCCGGTCTCCAGCACCAGCACCCGCTGCCCGGCGCCCGCCCGGTCGCCGTCCGCCAGGGTGGCGAACTCCAGCCGCACCTCGGGCGACGCCTGCCGCAGCCGTACCCGCAGCACGACCGGCTCCCCGACGCCGTCCGCCTCCAGCGGCCCGACCCGGCACACGACCGCCCGCTCCTCGGCCCGCGCACACGACGGCGGCAGGACCTGGCCGTCGGCCAGCGGCTCCGACCAGCGCACGCGCACCACCGACTCCGGTACGGCCGCCGGGCCGTGGTTGTGCGGGGTGAACCGCACGCCGACCAGACCGCCGGAGAGCACGGCCGAGCCGTGATAGGCGACCTCCGCGCCGGCACCCCACGGCGCGGCCGGTGCCGGAGCCGTCCCGCCGGCCGCCGCCAGGACCGCCGTCGCACCCACCACGACACCACGCGTCGACCACGTCATGTCCGCTCCTTCCACCGAGGTCGAAGCGATGTATCCCCCGCGGCGCGGCGGGCAGGCGCCGTCCAACAGGTGACATGAGGGGCCGTGCGGCGGCGTGCGAAGCTGGCGGCCATGCTGATCCTTCGCTCCGTCGCCCTGTTCGTGCTCGCCGCGCTGTTCGAGATCGGCGGCGCCTGGCTGGTGTGGCAGGGCGTACGGGGACACCGGGGCTGGGTCTGGATCGGCGCGGGCGTCCTCGCCCTCGGCGCCTACGGCTTCGTCGCCACCCTCCAGCCCGACGCCCACTTCGGCCGCATCCTCGCCGCGTACGGCGGGATCTTCGTCGCCGGCTCACTGGCCTGGGGCATGGTCGCCGACGGCTACCGCCCGGACCGCTGGGACGTCACGGGGGCCCTGATCTGCCTGGCCGGCATGGCCGTGATCATGTGGGCCCCGCGAAACCAGTAGGTGCCTCCGGTTCCGGCCCGCCTATCCTGGCCGGACCGTCTTTCGAGGCCGGCAACCCGTCCGCGTACGCCCGAGGAGCAGTCCATGGCCACCGCCGCACCGTCCGCCGCCTCCCGCATCGCCGTCGTCACCGGTGCGAGCAGCGGGATCGGAGCCGCCACGGCACGGCAGCTGGCCGCCGCCGGCCACCGCGTGGTGCTCACCGCCCGCCGCAAGGACCGGATCGAGGCGCTGGCCGAGGAGATCACCGCGGCCGGCCACTCCGCCACCGCCTACCAGCTCGACGTCACGGACCGCGCGGCCGTGGACGAGTTCGCCTCCGCCTTCCGGACCGTCGGCGTCCTCGTGAACAACGCGGGCGGTGCCCTCGGCGCCGACCCGGTGGCCACCGGCGACCCGGACGACTGGCGCACGATGTACGAGACGAACGTCATCGGCACCCTGAACCTCACCCAGGCCCTGCTCCCCAAGCTGGAGGCGAGCGGCGACGGCACCGTGGTGGTCGTCTCCTCCACCGCCGGTCACGCCACGTACGAAGGCGGCGCCGGATACGTCGCGGCCAAGCACGGCGCGCACGTCCTGGCCGAGACCCTGCGCCTGGAGATCGTGGGCAGGCCGGTGCGGGTGATCGAGGTGGCCCCCGGCATGGTGCGGACCGAGGAGTTCGCGCTGACCCGCTTCGGCGGCGACGCCGAGAAGGCCGCGAAGGTCTACGAGGGCGTGGCCGAGCCCCTGACCGCCGACGACGTCGCCGACACGATCACCTGGGCGGTCACCCGCCCCAGCCATGTGAACATCGACCTGCTGGTGGTCCGCCCCCGCGCCCAGGCGTCCAACACCAAGGTGCACCGGGAATCCCGGTGACCGGCACCGGCAAGGACCCGCACGACGAACGCCAGATGTGGTGGTGGCTCGGCTACTTCCTCTTCGGCATCCACATCGTGGCCTTCGTCATGATCTACGCGGTGACCCACGCGCCCGAGTAGGCGGTGGGTCCCCGCGTCCGGTCAGCCCTTGACGCAGACGACCTGCTTCAGCTTCGCGACGACCTCCACGAGGTCCCGCTGCTGGTCGATGACCCGCTCGATGGGCTTGTAGGCGCCCGGGATCTCGTCCACGACACCGGAGTCCTTGCGGCACTCCACGCCCCGTGTCTGCTCCTCCAGGTCCTTCGTCGAGAACCGCTTCTTCGCGGCGGTCCGGCTCATCCGCCGACCGGCCCCGTGCGAGGCGGAGTTGAAGGACAGCGGGTTCCCGAGGCCCTTCACGATGTACGAACCCGTCCCCATGGAACCGGGGATGATGCCGTAGTCGCCGGAGCCGGCCCGGATCGCGCCCTTGCGGGTCACGAGCAGGTCCATGCCGTCGTAGCGCTCCTCGGCCACGTAGTTGTGGTGGGCGCTGATCTCGGGCTCGAAGGCCGGCTTGGCCTTCTTGAACTCCTTGCGGACGACGTCCTTGAACAGGGCCATCATGATCGTGCGGTTGTACTTGGCGTACTCCTGCGCCCAGAACAGGTCGTTGCGGTACGCCGCCATCTGCGGGGTGTCCGCGACGAAGACGGCGAGGTCGCGGTCGACCAGGCCCTGGTTGTGCGGGAGCCTCTGCGCGACGCCGATGTGGAACTCGGCGAGTTCCTTGCCGATGTTCCGCGAACCGGAGTGCAGCATCAGCCACACGGCGCCCTCGGTGTCGGTGCACAGCTCGATGAAGTGGTTGCCCGATCCGAGCGTCCCCATCTGCTTCGTCGCCCGCTCCTCGCGGAACTTCACCGCGTCGGCGACCGTGCCGAACCGCTGCCAGAAGGCGTCCCACCCGGCCGTGCCGAAACCGTGCAGCCGCGCCGGGTCGACGGGGCTGTCGTGCATGCCCCGGCCCACCGGGATCGCCTGCTCGATCTTCGAGCGCAGCCGCGAGAGGTCTCCCGGCAGGTCGTTCACCGTCAGGGACGTCTTCACCGCCGACATCCCGCAGCCGATGTCCACGCCGACCGCGGCCGGGCACACGGCCCCGCGCATCGCGATGACGGACCCGACCGTCGCGCCCTTGCCGTAGTGCACGTCCGGCATCACGGCGAGGCCCTTGATCCACGGCAGCGTCGCGACGTTCCGCAGCTGCTGGAGAGCGGACTCCTCGACCGTCGCCGGGTCGGTCCACATCCGGATGGGTACCTTCGCACCCGGCATCTCCACGTACGACATCTCGCCCTCAACCCCCTGGAAACCACATACAAGTCTGAAATAGCAAAACTGGCGCCAAGGTCGACGAAATGGGACAGCGGACCGGCGTTCACAGCAGTGCGTGCGATACACATTGTCTGCAGGGGGCGCCCCCGCGCGGCAAGCGATTAACCAGCGGGGACACTGAAGGACCGGCGAACACACCGGCCACACCGCACCGTCGAGAGGAGCCTCACCGTGCAGCGGAAGGCGTACGTATCCGGCGTCGCCGCGCTCCTCGCGGTGCTGCTGGCCGGCTGCACCGGCGGCTCCGGCGAGGGCGGCGCCACCGACGACTCCAACCCCGGCGACTCCGGCACGGCGAGCGCGGTGGCCGAGCCCGGCCGGTACCGCAACCTGCCCGAGCCCTGCGGCACGGTCGGCGAGGAGACCCTCGACGAGCTGCTGCCCGGCATACGGGAGATGACCGACGAGAAGCGCCGCGAGAAGGCGTACGAGGGCACCCCGACCCTCACCTTCGACACGGACCGCAAGGTCGGCTGCCGCTGGAAGGTCGAGTCGGCGCAGGCCACCGACCACCTCTTCGTCAACTTCGAGCGCGTGGTGGCGTACGACTCCGCGACCAGCGACGACAGCGAGGCGGAGCGGCTGTTCGCGAGGCAGCGGGACGCCGCCGACCTGCCCGAGCCGGTGAGCACCGTGACGCCGGGCGCCGAGGTGACCGGGTCCTCCTCGCCGTCGCCGTCCGGCTCGTCCTCGGACTCCTCCTCGGCGTCCTCCTCTCCGTCCTCCTCCGCCTCCGCGTCCGGCGGCACCCCGCCCGAACTCCAGCCGCGTGTGCTGGAGGACCTCGGGGACGAGGCGTTCCTCGACGACGCGCTCAACACGTCCGGTTCGACGGCCCAGCAGCGCAAGGTGACTGTGGCGTTCCGCACGTCCAACGTGATCGTCACGATCGAGTACGAGGAGCAGCCGATGACCGTCGGCGCCGTGCCCGACAGCGAGGAAATGCAGGACAGGGCCCAGAAACTGGCCGCGCAACTGGCGGACGCGCTGGGCGACTAGCGCCGTCCTCGCACCCCTTCGCCCCCTCCCGCGACGTAACCGAAACGAGACCACACACCTTCTTCACCGCGTACCGTGGCCCCTCGGACCCGATCCGACCGCAGGAACCACGAGTGGCAGTCATGAGTGAAGGAACCATGCAGCGAGCAGCGATGCGAGATCAGCTTGACCGGCGTGACCAGCGTGAGCAGCGGGCGAAGGGTCTGCGCCGGGCCCTTGTCTGCGCCGCGGCCGTCCCGGTGATGCTGGTGGCCGCGGGCTGCTCCTCGGACTCCGGTTCCGGCGACAAGGCGCCCGAGGGCAAAGACGGCGGGGCGACGTCCTCGGCGTCGTCGCCGGCGAGCGCGTCGCCGACCGTGCAGGCCGCCGCGTACAAGGCGCTCCCCGAGGCGTGCAAGGTGCTGTCCGAGAAGACGCTGGACGACCTGGTGCCGAAGGCCAAGTCCGGCAAGAAGGGCTCCTCCGACGACACGTCGACGCGGGGCTCCTGCTCCTGGAGCAGCCTCGACAACAACGGTGTGAAGGGCTCCCAGTTCCGCTGGCTCAACGTCTCCCTGCTGCGCTTCGAGTCGGACGCCTCGCGGGGTGCGGGCGACAAGCTGGCGCAGGAGTACTACCGGGCGCAGGCGCAGGACGCCCGGTCGGTGACCGGCGCGAAGAACACCAAGTCGGAGCCCGTGCAGGGCGTCGGCGACGAGGCGACGGCGGTGCGCTACGACCTGAAGAAGAAGGAGGGGTCCTTCAAGCAGGAGACGGTCGTGGCACGCACCGAGAACGTCGTGGTCACCGTCGACTACAACGGCGCCGGCCTGGCCGGTGAGAAGACCCCGGACGGCGACAAGCTGAACAAGCTGGCGCAGAAGGCGCTCAAGGAGGCCGTCGCGGCGGTCGCGAAGGCCAACGGCGCGGGCGGCGACGCGGGCACGCCGAGCAGCGCCCCTTCGAAGCCGGCGTCGAAGTCTCCCTCGGCCAAGCCGTCGAAGGACGCGTCGCGCTCCCCCTCCCCGTCAGCGTCGAAGAAGAGCTGACTGTCACACCCCGCCCACCGCTGCGTCACAACACGCAGCTCAGCGGGGGACGTTGACCGGGCCCGGTTCCCCTCGGGGACCGGGCTCGTGCCGGTCCGGGGGCACGGGCACCGTCCGGATGTGCCACTCTGTTGCGCGCAACAACACGCATGGGGAGGGGAGTACGAGTGGCCGGGCCACCGCAGCTGACTCGGATGCACCGCGTTCTCATCGGCGTGGTCGTCTTCGGCGCCCTGATCATCGCCGGTATCGGCTTCGCCGGTTCGTACGCGGCCGTCCGCGAGCTGGCCATCGAGAAGGGCTTCGGGAACTTCAGCTATGTGTTCCCGATCGGCATCGACGCGGGCATCTGCGTCCTGCTGGCCCTGGATCTGCTGCTGACGTGGATCCGCATCCCCTTCCCGCTGTTGCGCCAGACGGCCTGGCTGCTGACGGCCGCCACGATCGCCTTCAACGGCGCAGCGGCCTGGCCGGACCCGCTGGGCGTCGGTATGCACGGCGTCATCCCGATCCTGTTCGTCGTGTCGGTCGAGGCGGCGCGGCACGCGATCGGCCGCATAGCCGACATCACGGCCGACAAGCACATGGAGGGCGTCCGCCTCACCCGGTGGCTGCTGTCGCCGGTGCCGACGTTCCTGCTGTGGCGCCGTATGAAGCTGTGGGAGCTGCGCTCCTACGAGCAGGTGATCAAGCTGGAGCAGGAGCGGCTGGTCTACCAGGCGCGGCTGCGCTCGCGCTTCGGTCGCGCCTGGCGCCGCAAGGCCCCGGTGGAGTCCCTGATGCCGCTGCGGCTGGCGCGGTACGGCGTCCCGCTCGCGGAGACCGCTCCGGCGGGCCTGGCGGCGGCGGGCATCGAGCCGGCGCTGCTGCCCCCGGCGCCCGCGCAGGCGCAGGCGCGGGACGCGGTGCCCGCGGCGGCCGGTCCGGCGGCCCTGGGCGGCGCGGAACGTCCGGCGGTGGCCGCCTCCATCCCCCGGCAGGCGGGCCCCGTGGACGAGTTCCCGCACCCGGCGGGACCGCCGGAGCCCGAGCCGGAGTATGTGCAGGACTGGTTCAACACGCCCCGGCAGGTCGAGTACCACGGCGGCTACGACGCCCAGTACGACCCCCAGGGGCACCTGGAGGACTGGTACGCGGAGCAGCAGCAGGCCGATCAGTACCGCGACCAGTACGAGGAGGAGCCTCCGCTTCAGGAGCCCTCCCCCGAGGACACGGGCACGTTCCCGATCCCGGTGACGTCGGCCCGTACCCGGCAGCTCGGCGAGGGCGGCGGCACGCCGGCCCCGGAGCCGTCGGAGGAGGACTACTACCAGGTCTTCCGGGAGTCGATAAAGGGCGGGAACGGGGCGCCGACCCCGCGCGGTTTCATCGCCGACGTCGAGGCGACCTACGGCGTGAAGCTGGACGAGGCGGAGGTCAAGCGCATGATGAACCGCTTCTCCAACCGGCTCAACGCGGAGCTGACGGACGAGCACATCGCCTGAGCCGCCCGCCTGCTCAGGACATGGAAGAGGGGCCCTCGATCCCGAGGGCCCCTCTTCCGTGTCCGGTCAGGCGCCGAGCAGGGTCCTCACCCGCTCCTGACCGACCGCCAGCAGCAGCGTGGGCAGGCGCGGCCCGGTGTCCCGGCCCACCAGCAGGTGGTAGAGCAGGGCGAAGAACGAGCGCTGGGCCGTCTTGATCTCCGGCGGCAGCTCCTTGGGCGTGGCGTCCGCGGAGAAGCCGGCCTGCACCTTGGGCACGCCGTACACGAGGTGGGTCAGGCCGTCGAGCGACCAGTGCTCGGCGAGCCCGTCGAGCAGCAGCCGCAGCGACTGCCGGGACGCCTCGTCGAGGGACTTCAGCAGCTCGGTGTCGGGCTCGTCGCGCACGATGGTCCGCTGGTCGGCGGGGACGTGCGTGTTGATCCAGGCCTCGGCCTTGTCGTAGCGCGGACGCGCCTCGTCCAGGTCGGACAGCGGGTTCTCCGGGTCGAGCTCGGAGAGGATCCGCAGCGCCTGGTCCTGGTGTCCGGCGGTGATGTCCGCGACCGACGCGAGCGTGCGGTACGGCAGCGGGCGCGGCGTGCGGGGCAGCTCACCGGCGGCGGTGCCCACGGCGCGGGAGTACGCGGCGACGTCGGCGGGCAGTGCGGTGCCGTCGGCGACCTTGGCGTCGAGCTTGTCCCACTCGTCGTAGAGCCGCTGGATCTCCTGGTCGAAGGCGATCTTGAACGACTGGTTGGGGCGGCGGCGGGCGTACAGCCAGCGCAGCAGCTGCGGCTCCATGATCTTCAGCGCGTCGGCCGGGGTGGGCACCCCGCCCCTGGACGACGACATCTTCGCCATGCCGCTGATGCCGACGAACGCGTACATCGGGCCGATGGGCTGCTTGCCGCCGAAGATGCCGACGATCTGCCCGCCGACCTGGAACGACGAACCCGGCGAGGAGTGGTCGACGCCGCTCGGCTCGAAGATCACGCCCTCGTAGGCCCAGCGCATCGGCCAGTCGACCTTCCAGACCAGCTTGCCGCGGTTGAACTCCTCCAGCCGCACGGTCTCCGCGAAGCCGCACGCGTCGCACGTGTACGACAGCTCGGTGGTGTCGTCGTCGTACGAGGTGACGGTGGTGAGGTCCTTCTCGCAGTTGCCGCAGTACGGCTTGTACGGGAAGTACCCGGCGGAGCCGGAGCTGCCGTCGTCCTCGGCGGCGGCGCCGGAGCCCTCGGCGGCCTCCAGCTCGGCCTCGTCGACCGGCTTCTGCTGCTGCTTCTTCGCGGGGGCCTTCTTGGTGCGGTACTGGGCGAGGATCGCGTCGATGTCGCCGCGGTGCTTCATGGCGTGCAGGATCTGCTCGCGGTAGACGCCCGAGGTGTACTGCTCCGTCTGGCTGATGCCGTCGAACTCCACGCCCAGCTCGGCAAGGGACTCGACCATCGCGGCCTTGAAGTGCTCGGCCCAGTTCGGGTACGCGGAGCCCTTCGGGGCGGGGACCGAGGTCAGCGGCTTGCCGATGTGCTCGGACCAGGTCTCCTCGTCGACCCCGGCGATGCCCTTGGGCACCTTGCGGTAGCGGTCGTAGTCGTCCCAGGAGATCAGATGCCGGACCTCACGGCCGCGACGGCGGATCTCGTCGGCGACCAGGTGCGGGGTCATGACCTCGCGCAGGTTGCCCAGGTGGATGGGGCCGGACGGGGAGAGACCGGACGCGACGACGACCGGTTTGCCCGGGGCCCGACGCTCCGACTCCTCGATGACCTCATCCGCGAAACGGGAGACCCAGTCGGTGGTCTCGGTGCTCTGAGCCACGATCGGCACGTCCTTCTTTCTCCACAGGGCAGCCGCACGGTCCGCGGCCGACACGTCATTCTCCCAGACGGCCTCGCGCTCGAGAAAATGGCTTTACCACCCATGGGATACTGGCTGGGTCTATCCGTCCCACGAGGAGAACGGCATCCCATCCCATGGCCTCGGTCACGCCCCTCAGCGCTTCTGTCGAGCAGCAGCTCACGTCCGCCCTCTCGGCCACCCTGCCGGAGGCGACCGACGTCGACCCGCTGCTCCGACGCAGCGACCGGGCGGACTACCAGGCGAACGGCATCCTCGCCCTCGCCAAGAAGGCCAAGTCGAACCCCAGGGAGCTGGCCGGCCAGGTCGTGGCGGGCATCACCACCGGTGACGTGATCCAGGACGTCGAGGTCTCCGGCCCCGGCTTCCTCAACATCACGCTCGCGGACCGCGCCATCACCGAGAACCTGGCCGCGCGGTACGCCGACGGCGACCGGCTCGGCGTGGCGCCCAAGGCCGGGCCCGGTGTCACGGTCATCGACTACGCCCAGCCGAACGTGGCCAAGGAGATGCACGTCGGCCACCTGCGCTCCGCCGTGATCGGCGACGCCCTGCGGGGCATGCTCGACTTCACCGGCGAGAAGACGATCGGCCGGCACCACATCGGCGACTGGGGCACGCAGTTCGGCATGCTCATCCAGTACCTGATGGAGCACCCGGGCGAGCTGGCGCCGCCGTCGGAGGTCGACGGCCAGGAGGCCATGTCGAACCTCAACCGCGTCTACAAGGCCTCGCGGGCGCTCTTCGACGCCGACGACGACTTCAAGGAGCGGGCCCGCAAGCGGGTCGTCGCCCTGCAGTCCGGCGACAAGGAGACCCTGGAGCTCTGGCAGCAGTTCGTGGACGAGTCGAAGGTCTACTTCTACTCGGTCTTCGAGAAGCTGGACATGGAGATCCGCGACGAGGAGATCGTCGGCGAGTCCGCGTACAACGACGGCATGCCGGAGACGGCCCGCCTCCTGGAGGAGATGGGTGTCGCGGTGCGCTCCGAGGGCGCGCTCGTCGTGTTCTTCGACGACATCCGGGGCAAGGACGACCAGCCGGTCCCGCTGATCGTGCAGAAGGCGGACGGCGGCTTCGGCTACGCGGCCTCCGACCTGACGGCGATCCGCAACAGGGTGCAGGACCTGCACGCGACGACGCTGCTGTACGTGGTGGACGTCCGTCAGTCGCTGCACTTCAAGATGGTCTTCGAGACGGCCCGGCGGGCCGGCTGGCTGGGCGACGACGTCACCGCGCACAACATGGGCTACGGCACCGTGCTCGGCGCGGACGGCAAGCCGTTCAAGACGCGTGAGGGCGAGACCGTACGGCTGGAGGACCTGCTGGACGAGGCGGTGCAGCGGGCCGCCGAGGTCGTCCGGGAGAAGGCCCAGGACCTCACCGAGGACGAGATCCAGGAGCGGGCCGCGCAGGTGGGCATCGGCGCGGTGAAGTACGCCGACCTGTCCACGTCCCCCAACCGGGACTACAAGTTCGACCTGGACCAGATGGTGTCGCTGAACGGCGACACGTCCGTCTACCTCCAGTACGCCTACGCCCGGATCCAGTCGATCCTGCGCAAGGCCGGTGACGTCGGGCCCGCCGCCCACCCCGAGCTGGAGCTGCACCCGGCGGAGCGCGCGCTGGGCCTGCACCTGGACGCGTTCGGCGACACGGTCTTCGAGGCGGCGGCGGAGTACGCCCCGCACAAGGTGGCCGCGTACCTGTACCAGCTGGCGTCGCTGTACACGACGTTCTACGACAAGTGCCCGGTGCTGAAGGCCGAGACGTCCGCGCAGGTGGAGAACCGCCTGTTCCTGTGCGACCTGACGGCCCGCACCCTGCACCGGGGCATGGCCCTGCTGGGCATCCGGACGCCCGAGCGTCTCTGAGCCCGGCGCACGCACGCAGGCACGCGGCCCGTCCTCTCCGATGCGGAGCAGGACGGGCCGCGTGCGTGAAGAGCCGGCGTGTCGTCAGGCGTTGGCGAACCGCTTGAACGCCGCCTTGGTCCCGGACCCGGCGATCCCGTCGATGGCTCCGGTGTAGCCGTAGTTCCTGAGCAGCCGCTGGAGCGCCTTGATGGTGTTCGGCCCGACGACGCCGTCGATCGAGTCGGTGTAGCCCCAGTACTGCTTGAGGCAGCGCTGGAACGCCTTCCAGCTGTTGGTGCCGAGCTGTCCGTCGATCGAATCGGTGTAGCCCCAGTACTCCTTGAGCCAGCTCTGGACCTTCTTCGCCTCGGCCGTGCTCAGTCCGAGGTTGTTCACCGCGAGGACACTGACCTCGGAGCTCACCGCCGGCTGCTTGTCCGGCGCCGCGAAGCTCGTCCCGGCGGTCGCGAGGCTGCCGGCGGCGAGGCCGGCGACGGCGGTGACGCTGACGAGGGTCCTGGTCCAGACATTCGGTCGCATACGTGTCCCTCTCGATCTCGGTCGGGTGGCGGCCGGTGCCGCCTGGCTGGCGATACGAGCCTGTGGGCTGCCCCGGACCGGGTGCCACGGTCTCCGCCGAAGTGACGTCGCCGTGGGACGTCCCACCCGCCGACCTGCGCGGACGCCGCCCCGCGGGACGTCACGGCGGGACGCCCGGGGCCGGGCGGTGGCCGAATCGCCACCGCTGCCGGAACCGGCTTTCGGTGCGGGCCGTGGTTGCTGATGCAGAATGCGGCGGGGGGCGCGGGGGCCACTGACCACGGACCGCGGGCCCACACCGTGAACGCGAATGGGGGGAACATGTCGCGTTGGGCAGCGCTGCCCGCGGAACTGGATCCGCGTGTACGCCGGTTCGTGGTGTGCACGCGCCGTGTGAAGGACCACAGCGGGCTGAGTCTGCGGCAGCTCGCGGCACGCACCGGGTACAGCCAGAAGTCCTGGGAGCGGTATCTGAGCGGCCGTTCGCTGCCGCCCGGGGAGGCCGTCGAGGCGCTGGCGCGGGCGGTCGGGGAGGATCCGACGCGGCTGCTCGCGCTGCGCGAGGTGGCGGCGGAGGCGTGGCGCAGGGGACGCGCCGGTCCGCCCGAACCGCTCGTGGCGCAGGACGACGCCGATGGCCCGCCCCCGCCCGGCCGTTCGGCGCGGGTCGCCCTGGTGGCGGGGGCCGTGGCGCTGGTGCTGGCGCTCTCCACGACCGTGCTGCTCGCCGTACGGCTGAGCGGCCGAGAGCAGGACGGGCCGCCGGCGACGCTCGTGGCGACCGACGTGCCGTCGTCGGCGCCCCCCTCGCCCACGGCACCGCTCTACACCTGCCGCCTCGAACGCTTCGACGGCCGCTGGTACGCGGGACTCAGCCGCACCCGGGACGCCATCCTGGCCCAGGGCCACGCGGGGCCGGACGTCGCCGAGGCGCAGTGCCTGCTGCGCCGGGCCGGTCTCACCCCGGGCGCCGTCGACGGGATCTTCGGTCCGGTGACGCGGCGAGCGGTCGAGGACCTGCAGCGGCGGGACGGTCTCGTGGTGGACGGCATCGTCGGTCCGCACACCTGGAAGGCGCTACGGGGATGACGGCGCCGTCACCGACACCGTCACCGGAACGGGCCCGGCTGGCGTCCGCGCTGCGGGAGTTCAAGGACCGGACCGGGCTGAGCCTGGCCGGTCTGGCCGGCAAGACCACGTTCAGCAAGTCGTCCTGGGACCGCTACCTCAACGGCCGGACGCTGCCCCCGCGCGAGGCGGTACGGGAGCTGTGCCGTCTCGCCGGGGAGCCGGAGGGGCGCTGCCTGGCGCTGTGGGAGATCGCGGAGTCGGAGGGCAGCGGCCGGGCGGCGGAGCGCGCGGAGCCCGCCCCGCCGCCGGAACCCGCGCCTGCTCCCGCCCAGGAACGGACCCTGCTGGAGCAGGACTCCGCGCACCGCCGGGCGACCCTCGCCGCCGTGCTCGCGGCGGTGTCCGCCGTGATCCTCGGGGCCGTCGCCGCGGTGGCCCTGCTGCTGCCGGGCCAGGACGGCGGGCCGGGGGCCTCGCCGGCGCCGTCCACGACCAGGCCGCGTTGCCAGGGCGCGGTCTGCGAGGGCAAGAGCCCCATGCACATGGAGTGCGCGGGCGCGCCGCAGACCCTCGCCGCGTACCGGACGGCGACCGGCGCCTGGCTGGAGCTGCGCTACAGCCAGGAGTGCGGGACGAGTTGGGCCCGGATGTGGGGGACGCGGATCGGCGACCGGCTGGAGATGTCGGCGGCCCCGGGCGCCGGGGCGGCGGAGGGCCGGGTGCGCGGCGTGCGCATCGAGGACGGCGTCGACGCGGAATCCTACGTCTACACGCCCATGACCGCGGCCACGCCGGGCAGCGTCGTCCGGGCCTGCTTCGACCCGGCCTCGGGCGGCGGCGAGGAGTGCTTCGACAGCCGTATCGCGCGGTGAGTTGTCAGTGCCGCCCCCTACAGTCACCGGCATGGCGACTCTTCCCAACCCGCTGCCGAAGCTCATGAGCGACCCCACCGGGGCCGTTCTCGGTCTCCGACTCCCGCCCGGGCGGCTCGTCGACGCCACCCACCAGGGCGTCTCGCCCGAGCCGCTGCTGTGGCTCGCGGACGCGCCGGCCGCGCCCGGCGACTGGGCCGAGCTGGCCCCGGCCCGGCGGTCCGCCGGGCTGCTGCCGGTCGTCGTCGACGCGGGCGGCGGGCAGGGCGGCCCGCAGGAGTGGGAGCTGGCGCCCGACGCGATGTCGTACCCGGGGGACCATGACGCCGACAAGGTGCTGGCGGACCTGTGGGAGGAGTACGCCGCCGGGGAGACCGGCCAGGACTGGCCCGGCCTGACCGAGGCCACCGCCGCCGACCCCGATCCGGACTCGCCGCAGGACCCGGACGCGGTGGCGATGACCCTCGTGGACGAGCTGGTGGAGAGCGGCGGCCTGCTGGAGGACCCCCGGCTGGCCCTCGTCCCGGCCCGCCGCAGCGCGGACATCCCGGCGGCGATCGGCTGGTCGGGCCCGGTGAACCACGAGGGCGACACCGCGCGCCTGTGCGCGGTGCTCCGCTCCTGGGAGGACCGCTTCGGCATACGCGTGGTGGCGCTGGGCTTCGACCACCTGCTGGTCTCCGTCGCGGCGCCCCCGCTCACCCCGGCCGAGGCGGAGGCCGTCGCCGCCGAGCACTTCGCGTTCTGCCCGGACAACATCCTGCAGAGCGGCGACCCGAGCGTGCGCGCCTACGCCGAGACCCGCGTGCTGGGGCAGCCGGCCTGGTCCTTCTGGTGGGACTGACCCCCGGCCTCCGGACTCAGGAGAGGAGCCCCTCCCCCAGCCGCCGCAGCCCCTCCGCGATCTCCTCGGGCGTCTGCGTCACGAAGCACAGCCGCAGCGTGGACCGGTCCGGCTCCCCGGCGTAGAAGGGCGCCCCGGGGACGTAGGCCACGTCGTGCCGCACCACCCGGGGCAGCAGCGCGGTGGTGTCGTACGACGCGGGCAGCCGGACCCAGACGAACATGCCGCCCTCGGGCCGCTGCCAGAGGGAGCCCTCCGGGAGCGCGTCCGGCAGCCCGGCCAGCAGGGCGTCGCGGCGGACGTGGTAGACCTCGCGGACCCCGGCCACATGGGTGTCGAGACCGGGCAGGCAGCGGGCGGCGACGAGCTGGTTGACGGTCGGGGTGTGCAGGTCGGCGGCCTGCTTGGCGACCGCGCACGCCCTGCGCAGCGCGGCCGGGGCGCGCAGCCAGCCCAGCCGCAGCCCCGGCGCCATCACCTTGGAGAAGGAGCCGAGCAGCGCGGTGCGGTCCTCGGCGCCCGGGTACGAGGCGATCCAGGGCACGCGCTCGCCCTCGTAGCGCAGTTCGCCGTACGGGTCGTCCTCGACGATCCACAGTCCGCGCCGCGCGGCGACCCGGGCGACGGCGGCCCGGCGGTCGGGGGGCAGGGTCCGGCCGGTCGGGTTCTGGAAGGTGGGCACGGTGTAGAGGAGCTTGGGCCGCTCCCGGGCGACGAGTTCCTCCAGCGCGTCGGGATCCACGCCGTCCGCGTCGCCGGGCACGGCCACGATCCGCGCCCCGGCGAGCCCGAACGCCTGAAGTGCCGCCAGATAGCAGGGCTCTTCGACGAGCACGGTGTCGCCGGGTTCCAGCAGGGCGGTCGCCAGGAGGGACAGACCCTGCTGGGAGCCGGTCGTCACGAGGACGTCGTCGGCGTCCGTGGCCAGGCCCTGCGCGGTCGTCCGGGCGGCGAGCCCGGAGCGCAGAGCGGGCTCGCCCTCGGTCGTGGAGTACTGGAGCGCCTGCGCGGGCACCTCGGTCAGCACGGACTGGAAGGCGGCGGCGACGGCCTGACGGTCGAACAGCTCGGGCGCGGGCAGCCCGCCCGCGAAGTTGATGACCTCGGGCCGGGCGGTGACGGCGAGGATGTCCCGGACGGGCGATCCGCCGACGGCGGTGGTCCGCGCCGCGAGCGGCGGTACGGCCGCCGGAGTGCGGTGGGTTGCGGGCGCGGGCTCGGCGACGGTCATCGGACGGCTCCTTCGGCTGAGGCGACGGGTGCGCTTCCCTGCCCGGCAGCCTAGAGATCCATGTGCCCTGTACAACGACCTTTCCGCGATACGGACGCCGCCGTCCCGCCGTCCCACGATCGCGTCCCGACCCTCCACATCCCCGCAGGTCGGAGAGGTGCGCCGACCTCAGGCGTCCCAGGTTTCCCACACGGGGTGGCGACGGGCCCCGGCGATCGAGCAGGCTGGGCACGATCCCACCCCGCAGTCACCCCGTACTCAGCCCGTACTCGTACTCAGGGAGAGGGCCGCACATGTCCGCACACCCCCCACGCTTCCGCGCCCGGCTGGGCGCCGCCACGCTGGTGGCGGTCGCCGCCCTCACGCTCACCGCGTGCGAGGACGGCAAGGGCCTGCGCGACGAGGGACCGTCGAAGGCGGCGGCCGACAGCGGGCCGTCGCGGAACTCCGCTACTGACGGCCGAGCTTCTGCGCGACCTCCGTCGCCCAGTAGGTGAGGATGTTCCGCGCGCCCGCGCGCCGGATACCGGTCAGCGACTCCATGATGGCCCGGTCGCGGTCGATCCAGCCCTTCTCGGCGGCGGCCTCGATCATCGAGTACTCGCCGGAGATCTGATAGGCCGCCACCGGCACGTCCACCGCGTCGGAGACCCGCGCCAGGATGTCGAGGTAGGGCCCGGCCGGCTTGACCATCACCATGTCGGCGCCCTCCTCCAGGTCGAGCGCCAGCTCGCGCAGGGACTCCCGGACGTTCGCCGGGTCCTGCTGGTACGTCTTGCGGTCGCCCTTGAGGGACGAGCCGACGGCCTCCCGGAAGGGGCCGTAGAACGCGGAGGCGTACTTGACGGTGTAGGCCAGGATGGCGACGTCCTCGCGCCCGATCTGGTCGAGCGCGTCGCGGATGACACCGATCTGCCCGTCCATCATCCCGCTGGGCCCGACGACATGGGCACCGGCGTCGGCCTGGACCTGCGCCATCTCGGCGTACCGCTCCAGGGTGGCGTCGTTGTCGACCCGCCCGTGCTCGTCGAGGACCCCGCAGTGCCCGTGGTCGGTGGTCTCGTCCAGGCACAGGTCGGACATGACGAGCAGGTCGTCGCCGACCTCGGCCCGCACGTCCCGCAGGGCGACCTGGAGGATGCCGTCCGGATCGGTGCCCGCCGTGCCGACGGCGTCCTTCTTGCTCTCCTCCGGCACGCCGAACAGCATGATCCCGGACACACCGGCCGCGACGGCCTCCGCGGCGGCCTTCTTCAGGCTGTCCCGCGTGTGCTGGACGACGCCGGGCATCGCCTCGATCGGCACCGGCTCACTGACGCCCTCCCGCACGAAGGCCGGGAGGATGAGGTCGGCGGGGTGCAGCCGGGTCTCGGCGACCATGCGCCGCATGGCGGGGGTGGTCCGCAGACGCCGCGGCCGAGTACCGGGGAAGGATCCGTACGTCGTCATACCTCTACGCTACGCCCGCCCCACACCTGCCTTTGCCGACGCACAGTCGGCCCCGGGGGGCCCGTTGTCAGTCCCGGCCCCTACCGTGCACGCGTGGACCGGACGACGACAGAAGACGACCGCACCCTCCCCGCGCCCCTCGCGGAACTGGCGCGCACGGAGATCGACTACGCCGACGGCGAGGGCATCGACTTCGAGCCCTACGACGCCTTCGAATCGGCCGAGGAGACCACCGGCTGGCTGCGCCAGTGGACGGGGAACGGTGAACTCGACGGCGCCGCCTACCGGGTGTTCGGGCAGGACGGGACGGGCGGCCTCGCGGCCCTGTGGCTCGTGCGCCCAGGCCGCCCCCTCGCCGAGCAGCCCGTGGTGTTCATGGGCTCGGAGGGCGAGGTCGGCGTCGTCGCCGGGAACCTCTCGGACTTCCTGTGGATGCTGGCCGACGGCTGCGGCCCCATGGAGGCCGTGCAGTTCGGGGTCGGGGAGCCCCGCCCGGATGCGGCCCTCACCGCCCTCGCCGAACGCCACGCGACGACGCCCCGCCGCCCGGCCCAGGTCGTCGTGGACGAGGCCCGCGCCGAGTTCCCGACCTTCGCCGAGGACATCGAGGCGCTCTGCCGCTGACCCCGCTCACGCCACCTGCGGTGGTGCGGGCAAGGCGACGGACCGGCAGTCCCGGCAGCGGCCGGGATGGGCGGCGCGGAAGGCCCGTTCGCAGCCGTCGCAGGTCTGCAGGGGCAGGGGGCGATCCCTTCTGCCGTCCGCGAGCGGCGGCGAGGGCGCGGGACGGGGCGGCAGCGCCACCGGCAGCAGGGCATCGAGCCGGTAGCCGATCAGCCTCGCCGGGTTCCTGAGGTCGATCGGGAGGTTGTCGGTCAGCGCATGCTGGATCATGACGGCCGACACTCCGTTGTCGAGCCACGCGGTGACGGCCGGCGTCAGCCGGTCGACATCCCGGCGGGAGAGGATCAGGCGGTCGTCCGCGCGACGCAGACCGGCGAGGAGGGCGGCGGCCCTGTCGTGCCGGGGGTCACGGGGTGCCGACGGCTCCACGGGTGGTGCTTCGGCCGGGGGCGTCTGGCGGGGAGGGGCTTGGTCGCCCTCCTCGGGAGCGGCCCGCACGTCCCCGCGTGCCACCGGTTGACGCTCGACGGCCCGGCGACGGGCCTGGGGACGCTCCGCCACACGCAGCGGCGTGACGGCCGCCGCCGTCACCGGAGCGTGGTGGGCGTACGTGCGGGTGACCAGGCGACCGGACTCGGTGTGTTCGCGGACCCTGCGCAGGTAGCCGTGCTCCTCCAACTCGCGCAGGGCGGAGGCGATCCGGTCCCGCCCCTCGGGGAAGCGCTCGGTGAGACTGCGGATGTCGACCGGCGTGCCCTCGGGCACCGAGAAGATGTGGGTCGCGAGCCCGATGGCGGTCAGCGAGAGCTGACGGTGCTGGGCGAGGTGATTGCCGACGACGACGTACTGCCCGGACTGGTACGCGCGTACGTGGGTGACACCGGAGTGGGTGGCGCTCCGCCGAAGCTCCTGATTCGGGCGCACGGCAGCGTTAGGCTTCATCTCAGCCATGGGGAAGGTCTCTTCTTCCTCGTTGGTCAGGCCCTCGCACTGGGATTGCCGTCCCGGCGGGGGCCGATGCATATGTGGATGTCATGAGGGCGTTCGTCCGGCGCATATGCCTCGACCGCCTCGGGCTGAGCCTGCACGCTCGAAGGCCCGCCGCACCAGCCGGACCGACCACATTCACCCGCCCGAGTGACGGATGCCGGGTTTGGTTTGGTTGGTTGGTTTTTTCCCTGGGTTCTTTGGTCTTTTACCGCCCGCGGCCCCGCTCCGCGCATCGCCGCACGACGTGTTTCCAGGCTCCGGTGCGAGCGGATCTGTCCGGCCTCTGTCCGGGCCGTCCGGGGTGACCCGCGCACCGGCACCGAGTTGGTCCGGGGAAGGGGTGATGGCATGAGCGGCTGGGAGACGGGGCTGGACGACGAGGAGGCCGGGGCCGTCATGCGCACGGTCGCACGGCAGTTGAAGGTGTGGCGGGAGGCGGCGGGGCTCACCCAGGCGGAGCTGGCGGCGGCCATGGGGTACGGCGAGGAACTGGTCTCCGCGGTGGAGCGCGGCCGCCGCATTCCCCGGCCGGAGTACCTGGACGCGGCGGACCGGGCCCTGGGTGCGGGCGGGAAGATCGCCGCGATGAAGCGGGACGTGGCGGAGGTCCGGTACCCGAAGAGGGTGCGGGACCTGAAGAGGCTGGAGGCGGAGGCGGTGGAGCTCGCCGCGTACAACAACTCGGTCATTCATGGGCTGTTGCAGACCGAGGCGTACGCACGGGCGGTGCTCAGCGCCCGCCGACCGCCCTTCACCAGCGACCAGTTGGAGCAGCAGATCGCGGCCCGTGTGGCGCGGCAGGAGATCGTCGACGACAGGGCGGGCCGGGCCGCCTTCAGTTTCGTCCAGTGCGAGTCGACGCTTCGTCGGCCCATCGGAGGCAGGATGGTGATGCGTGGGCAACTCGAACGACTGCTGGAAGTCGCCATGTTCCGCAACGTCGACCTCCAGGTTCTGCCCCTGGGCCGCGAGGAGAACTCGGGGCTCGACGGCTCATTCAGGTTGCTGAGGCTCCGGGACGGCACCGCGGCCGGCCATGTCGAGGTGGCCCACATCAGCCGAGTGATCACGGAGCCGAAAGAGGTGCAGCTCCTGGACATCCAGTATGGAATCATCCGGGCGCAGGCTCTCAGCCCACGGGAGTCGGTGGCCCTCATCGAGATAGTGCTGGGAGAGACATGAAGCTGGAGTGGATAAAGAGCAGTTACAGCACGTCCAGCGGCCCCGACTGCGTCGAAGTCGCCCCCACCCCCGACCGCATACTCGTCCGCGACTCCAAGGACCCCGACGGCCCCCGCCTCACCCTCACCCCCACCACCTGGACGGCCTTCCTGCCGTACGCCACCGCCCCCCGGCGCTGACGGAGGGAACGCGAACGGCCCGCACCCGGGAAACCCAGGTGCGGGCCGTCTCTCACGGTCAGGTCGTCGACCGGCGTCTGCGCGCCCCGGGCCGCCGCTCGCTCGGCCGGGTCACCGGGTCGCCCGCGTCGAGCGCGGCCGCACGGCGCCGCGCGCCGAAGTCGGCCAGCGCCTCCGCCAGCTTGTGCACCGACGGCTCGGGAGCCATCACGTCCACCCGCAGGCCGTGCTCCTCGGCGGTCTTGGCCGTGGCCGGGCCGATACAGGCGATCACCGTCACGTTGTGCGGCTTGCCCGCGATACCGACCAGGTTGCGGACCGTGGAGGACGACGTGAAGAGCACGGCGTCGAAGCCGCCGCCCTTGATCGCCTCGCGGGTCTCCGCCGGCGGCGGCGAGGCCCGTACGGTCCGGTAGGCCGTGACGTCGTCGACCTCCCAGCCCAGCTCGATCAGCCCGGCGACGAGGGTCTCCGTGGCGATGTCGGCGCGGGGCAGGAAGACGCGGTCGATCGGGTCGAAGACCGGGTCGTAGGGCGGCCAGTCCTCCAGCAGGCCCGCGGCCGACTGCTCGCCGCTCGGTACGAGGTCCGGCTTCACGCCGAAGGCGATCAGCGCCTTCGCGGTCTGCTCGCCCACCGCCGCGACCTTGATCCCGGCGAAGGCGCGGGCGTCGAGCCCGTACTCCTCGAACTTCTCCCGGACCGCCTTGACCGCGTTGACCGAGGTGAACGCGATCCACTCGTAGCGGCCGGTGACGAGGCCCTTGACGGCCCGTTCCATCTGCTGGGGCGTGCGCGGGGGTTCGACGGCGATCGTCGGCACCTCGTGCGGCACGGCCCCGTAGGAGCGCAGCTGGTCGGAGAGCGAGGCCGCCTGCTCCTTCGTCCTCGGCACGAGCACCCGCCAGCCGAACAGCGGCTTGGACTCGAACCAGGACAACTGGTCGCGCTGGGCGGCCGCGGAACGCTCGCCGACCACGGCTATCACCGGCCGGCCGCCCTCGGGCGAGGGCAGCACCTTGGCCTGCTTCAGCGTCTGGGCGATCGTCCCGAGGGTCGCGGTCCACGTCCGCTGCCGGGTGGTGGTGCCGGCGACGGTCACCGTGAGCGGGGTGTCGGGCTTGCGCCCGGCCGACACCAGCTCACCGGCCGCGGCGGCCACGCTGTCGAGGGTCGTCGACACGACGACGGTCCCGTCCGACGCGCCCACCTCGGTCCAGCACCGGTCGGTCGCGGTGCGCGCGTCGACGAACCGGACGTCCGTGCCCTGCGCGTCCCGCAGCGGCACACCGGCGTACGCGGGCACGCCGACGGCCGTGGCGACACCGGGCACGACCTCGAACGGCACGCCGGCCGCGGCGCAGGCCAGCATCTCGTCGGCGGCGTACGTGTCGAGCCCGGGGTCCCCGGACACCGCACGCACGACCCGCCTGCCGCCCCGCGCGGCCTCCATGACAAGATGTGCGGCATCCCGCACCGCGGGTAGCGCAGCGGTCGTTGACGCACCGTCAACCACGGCCAGCTGGGGCGTGCCTGTGCCCGGGACGGTGTCCCCGTCGGGGCCCGTGTCCGTGTGCACTTCGGCGACGCCCTGCCTGGCGTGCTGACGTACGACGTCGAGCACCTCGTGCTCGGCGACGAGGACGTCCGCGTGCGCCAGCGCCTCGACGGCGCGCAGAGTCAGCAGCCCCGGATCCCCGGGTCCGGCACCCAGGAAGGTGACGTGCCCGTGATCGAGGCCGGCGGGAAGGGTGGTGGGGCTCACTGTGCTCGCTCCCCCATCAGACCGGCCGCGCCCTGGGCAAGCATCTCGGTGGCGAGTTCGCGACCGAGCGCCAGCGCTTGGTCGTGCGTCTCGGGCACGGGACCGGTGGTGGACAGCTGCACCGTCCGCGTGCCGTCGGGAGTACCGACGGCGCCGCGCAGGCGCATTTCCTTGACAATCTGCCGTTCGGCCTGGGGGTTCCCGCGCTCCAGCGGAGCCGTGAGCGGGGGAAGGTCGGCCAGCGCGCCCACAGGGGCGGAGCAACCGGCTTCCAGGGCGGCGAGCAGGGACCGCTCGGCGGTGACGGCGACCCGGGTGAAGGGGTCGTCGAGCTCGCCGAGCGCGGCGATGAGGTCCGCGTTGTCCGCGGTGCACTCGATCGCCAGGGCCCCCTGGCCGGGGGCGGGCAAAACCGTGTCGACCGACAGGAAGTCGGTCACCTCGTCGAGGCGGCCGATGCGGCTCAGGCCGGCCGCGGCCAGGACGACCGCGTCCAGCTCGCCGTCGTGCACGTACCGGATGCGGGTGTCGACGTTGCCGCGGATCGGGACCGTCTCGATGTCGAGGCCGTGGCCGCGGGCGTACGCGTTGAGCTGGGCGGCCCGGCGGGCCGAGCCCGTGCCGATGCGGGCGCCGCGCGGCAGGTCGGTGAGCTTGAGCTCGTGCCGCGCGACGAGGACGTCGCGCGGGTCCTCGCGCTCGGGGACCGCCGCCAGGACCAGCTCCTCGGGCTGGGTGGTCGGCAGGTCCTTCAGGGAGTGCACCGCGAAGTCCACCTCCCCGCGCAGCAGGGCGTCGCGCAGCGCGGTGACGAACACACCCGTGCCGCCGATCTGCGACAGGGCCTCGCGCGAGACGTCACCGTACGTGGTGATCTCGACGAGTTCGACGGGGCGTCCGGTCACCTGGCGCACGGTGTCCGCGACCTGCCCGGACTGGGCCATGGCGAGCTTGCTGCGCCGGGTGCCGAGCCGTAGTGGCTGCTGAGTCATCGTGGGCCTCGGTTCTTCTCGGTGCTGTCCTCGGCCCGGGAGACGGAGGCCACCGTCTCCTGGTCGAGGTCGAACAGGGTCCGCAGGGCGTCCGCGTACCCGGCGCCGCCGGGCTCCGCGGCGAGCTGCTTGACCCGTACGGTCGGGGCGTGCAGCAGCTTGTCGACCACGCGCCGCACGGTCTGCGTGATCTCGCTGCGGTGCTTGTCGTCCAGACCGGGCAGTCGGCCCTCCAGGCGGGCGATCTCGCCGGCCACGACGTCCGCGGCCATCGTGCGCAGGGCGACGACGGTCGGCGTGATGTGCGCGGCCCGCTGCGCCGCCCCGAAGGCGGTGACCTCGTCGGCGACGATACGGCGGACCTGGTCGACGTCGGCCGCCATGGGGGCGTCGGCCGAGGCCTCCGCCAGCGACTCGATGTCCACCAGCCGCACTCCGGTGAGCCGGTGCACGGCGGCGTCGATGTCCCGCGGCATGGCGAGGTCGAGGAGCGCGAGCACGGGGGCCCGGCGGGGCGTCTCGGCGACCGGTTCGGGCCTGCGGCGCTCGGGGATGCGGCCGACGGTGGCCGCGGTCGCGGCGAGCGCGGTGATCAGTTCTGCGTCGGCCTCGGGGCTGCGGCGGGTCGCCTCGCGGCGGTCGACGGCGCCGCCGGCCGCCCAGGCCGCGTGCTGCTCCAGGGTGGCCGCGTCCATGCCGGCGACGGCGGCCTCGCCGTGCACGGAGAAACCTCCCTGCACCGCGGCGAGGTCCAGCGGGCACTCCTCGTCGGTGCCGACCCCGGAGGGCGGCAGCGGGGTCCGCGGCACGTCGGTGCCGTCGGCCTCCGTGCGGGGCGCGGGCGCCGTACGCCCGGTGCCGTCGAAGGCGGCCGGCCGGCCGGTGCGGCCCTCGACCGCGCCGACGACGTCCTCGGCGGTCAGGACGAGGCCGGTGGCGCCGGTGCAGGACACGACGACGTCGGCACGTGTCAGCTCGACCGGCACCGCGTCCATCGGTACCGCGCGGGCCGGCACGTGGGTGCCGTCGGTGAGGATCTCGGCGAGGCGCTCGGCGCGCTCCCGGGTGCGGTTGGCGACGACGATCTCGCCGACGCCGGCCCGCGCGAGGGTCGCCGCGGCCAGGGAGGACATCGAGCCCGCCCCGATGACCAGGGCCTTCTTGCCGCGCGCCCAGACGGCGACGTCCGCGCCGTCGGCGAGCTGCTCCAGGCCGAAGGTGACCAGGGACTGCCCGGCGCGGTCGATGCCGGTCTCGGAGTGGGCGCGCTTGCCGACCCGCAGGGCCTGCTGGAACAGGTCGTTCAGCAGCCGCCCGGCGCTGTGCAGGTCCTGCGCCTTGGCCAGGGAGTCCTTGATCTGGCCGAGGATCTGGCCCTCGCCGACGACCATGGAGTCCAGCCCGCAGGCCACCGAGAAGAGGTGGTGGACGGCCCGGTCCTCGTAGTGGACGTACAGGTAGGGCGTGAGCTCCTCGAGGCCCACCCCGCTGTGCTGGGCGAGCAGCGTGGACAGCTCGGCGACACCGGCGTGGAACTTGTCCACGTCGGCGTACAGCTCGATGCGGTTGCAGGTGGCGAGCACCGCGGCCTCGGTGGCCGGCTCGGCGGCGACCGTGTCCTGGACCAGCTTGACCTGGGCGTCCGCGCTCAGCGCGGCGCGCTCCAGGACGCTGACGGGGGCGCTGCGGTGGCTCAGCCCGACGACGAGCAGACTCATGCCGGCATCACGGCGGGTACGTCCCCGTCGGGTCCCTGGTCGGCGGAGTCGCCGCGCGCGGCGGCGGTCCGGGCACCGCCGTCGGAGGCGGCCTCCTCGCCGGCCTTGCGCTGCTCGTGGAAGGCGAGGATCTGCAGCTCGATGGAGAGGTCGACCTTGCGCACGTCGACGCCGTCCGGCACGGACAGCACGGTCGGCGCGAAGTTCAGGATGGAGGTGACGCCGGCGGCCACGAGGCGGTCGCACACGGCCTGGGCGGCGCCGGCCGGGGTGGCGATGACCCCGATGGACACGCCGTTGTCCTGGATGATCCGCTCCAGGTCGTCGGAGTGCTGCACGGGGATGCCGGCGACGGGCTTGCCCGCCATCGCGGGGTCGGCGTCGATGAGCGCGGCGACCCGGAAGCCGCGGGAGGCGAACCCGCCGTAGTTGGCGAGGGCGGCACCCAGGTTTCCGATGCCGACGATCACTACCGGCCAGTCCTGGGTGAGCCCGAGCTCACGGGAGATCTGGTACACGAGATACTCGACGTCGTACCCCACGCCACGGGTCCCGTAGGAGCCGAGGTAGGAGAAGTCCTTGCGCAGCTTCGCGGAGTTGACCCCCGCCGCGGCCGCGAGCTCCTCGGAGGAGACCGTGGGGACCGAGCGCTCCGACAGTGCGGTCAGGGCTCGGAGGTACAGCGGAAGCCGGGCGACGGTGGCCTCGGGAATCCCTCGGCTGCGGGTCGCCGGTCGGTGAGTTCGGCCAGTTGCCACGGTGCTCCTGCGGGTAGAGCGGGGCTGTAGGCGGTCACACGTCCCTACATGACCGCCCCGTCGAATGCAGGCTATGTCTTTGTGAACGCGTGCACAAAGATGGTGTCCGATTTGCCCGCCCAACGTGACCGGGCTCACGCACGCCCGGCGCGCTGATCTGGAACCGGCGCATACGCACCACCGTTCCTCTGCTCCTGGGGGCAAAACCGCACACTCTCCTCGACGATCCCCGCCCCCGAGACCACTTCGCCGTCGATCCTAAGCCGTTTCCGGAGAACTTTGGACTACCCGGTCAGTGCTTTGCGGAGGCGATCCCCGTCCACGCGCCAGAACGTGTGCTGCTCCCCGTCGACGAGGACCACGGGGATCTGCTCCCAGTACTGGTCGTGCAGCCGCGGGTCCTGGGTGATGTCCTTCCACTCCCACGGCACGCCCGCCTCGGCGCACACCCGCTCCACCACACTCTGTGCGTCATCACACAGATGGCAGTCGGGTTTGCCGATGAGGGTGACGAGCCGGTCCTGCGGAGGCTTGGCCTGAGTACGACGGAAGAGCGGGCTCATGTCGGCCATTGTCCCGCGCTCCGGCACCGATGTCCGACCACGCCCTTTAACTGCGCGGTCGCGGAGAGTTCACAGCTTTTGAACGTCGCGGCTCCAGGGCCTCCGAACAGAATGGCTATGCTCACGGACATGGCCGCTCTTGGATGGCTCACTCCCCGTAGGCGCCCCGCCACGGCGCGGAGCGTGTTGGCTGGCGAGGCCTCGGCGGAGGCAGCGCGCAAGTCCTCGCAGGAGGTCGCGGAGGTCTCCGCCGCCGAACCGGAGTTCCCGGTGCTCGGCGACGACCGGGCCGCCGCGTTCTTCGACCTGGACAACACGGTGATGCAGGGCGCCGCCCTCTTCCACTTCGGGCGGGGCCTGTACAAGCGCAAGTTCTTCGAGACGCGCGAGCTGGCCCGGTTCGCCTGGCAGCAGGCGTGGTTCCGGCTGGCCGGCGTCGAGGACCCCGAGCACATGCAGGAGGCCCGCGACTCGGCGCTGTCGATCGTCAAGGGCCACCGCGTCGCCGAACTCCAGTCGATCGGCGAGGAGATCTACGACGAGTACATGGCCGAGCGCATCTGGCCCGGCACCCGCGCCCTCGCCCAGGCCCACCTCGACGCGGGCCAGAAGGTGTGGCTCGTCACGGCGGCACCGGTGGAGATCGCCACGGTGATCGCCCGCCGCCTCGGCCTGACCGGCGCCCTCGGCACGGTCGCGGAGTCGATCGACGGCGTCTACACCGGCAAGCTCGTCGGCGAGCCCCTGCACGGCCCGGCGAAGGCGGAGGCCGTCCGCGCCCTCGCCCTGGCGGAGGGCCTGGACCTGTCGCGGTGCGCCGCGTACAGCGACTCGCACAACGACATCCCGATGCTCTCCCTGGTCGGGCACCCCTACGCGATCAACCCCGACGCCAAGCTGCGCAAGCACGCCCGCAAGCTCGACTGGCGGCTGCGCGACTACCGCACGGGCCGCAAGGCGGCGAAGGTCGGCATCCCCGCGGCGGCGGGCGTCGGCGCGGTGGCCGGGGGCACGGCGGCCGCGATCGCCCTGCACCGGCGCCGGCGCTAGCGAACTGCCGGAGCTCCCTGGCACACGCCCGGCCCGCGGGCCGATCCGCCTTCCTACCCAGGCACCCGTCTGTCCAGTCACGTTGGCTGCACACGGCCACAAGACGCCCCGTTGTCAGCCGGAACACGGACGGACTCGATCAACAAACGGTCACTCTGTGGCACTTGATCGGGCGTCAATCGGTTACAGAAGAGACGCAATCGGTGATTTGAGCAACTGGGCGTAGCAGTGCCTGCACGAAGCGTTATTCTCCTCAGACGCATTCCGGTACCTCTCCGTCGCTACGACGGGTGAACGGTCCCGTACTGCACGTGATGGAAGCTCTGCCTCTGGGAGTCCCGTGTACCCACACGTCGGGGTTGACGCCTCGGGCCTGGCTACGCTCCGCGCGACGGTCCTCGACCTGTTGCGCGGTTTCGTCCCCACCGCGTACGCCGTCCCCGCCCTCGCCGTAACCGCCGCACCCGTAGGCCCGTGCTACGCGCTCGCCGAGGGGAGCGCCGCCGTCGGCAGACGGGGGCGCTCGACCGGCGCGACGACCGCCCGCCGGCCCGCCGCCGACAGCGACAGCGCGCGCATGATGGACCTGGTGGAACGCGCGCAGGCCGGCGAGGCCGACGCGTTCGGCCGGCTCTACGACCAGTACAGCGACACCGTGTACCGCTACATCTACTACCGGGTCGGAGGGAAGGCCACCGCCGAGGACCTCACCAGCGAGACCTTTCTGCGGGCCCTGCGCCGCATCGGCACCTTCACCTGGCAGGGCCGGGACTTCGGCGCCTGGCTCGTCACCATCGCCCGCAACCTGGTCGCCGACCACTTCAAGTCCAGCCGCTTCCGGCTGGAGGTGACCACCGGCGAGATGCTCGACGCGAACGAGGTCGAGCGCTCCCCCGAGGACTCCGTCCTCGAATCGCTCTCCAACGCCGCGCTGCTGGAGGCCGTCCGGCGGCTCAACCCGCAGCAGCAGGAGTGCGTCACCCTCCGCTTCCTCCAGGGCCTCTCCGTCGCGGAGACCGCCCGCGTCATGGGCAAGAACGAGGGCGCCATCAAGACCCTCCAGTACCGGGCCGTCCGCACCCTCGCCCGGCTCCTCCCGGACGACGCGCGCTGACCGCGTCCCCCTTACCGCGCCGACACTCTCCGCAATCCCCAACTCACCCACGGTGAAAGTCCGTTGACTTCGCGGCTCGTTCATTCTCCGTCCGTAACCCAAGTGCCGCGCCACTCGTTGTGCGGGATGCAGGCTCCCTGTGGTCACTCCCTGATCCACTTCGATCACCCGATCGTGTGGATTCGATCAGGGGGTGCAACCCTCAGGACCCCCTGGGGAGTCGACCGTCATGACGAGAGGAGGTGCCGCCAGTGATCGCGAACGTATCGGCGCACCGGCGGGCGAGCGCCTTCGCCCAGGCCCTGGAGGAGTCGACCGACCGGGGCACGGCGGCCGAGCAGGCCGAGCAGCCCGGGGCACCGGCACCGGCTGCTGCGGAACAGACCGAGCACGGGCGCCTGTTGGCCCTGGCCACGGGTCTCGGCGAGCTGCCCAAGCCCGTGCTCGACCCCGAGGTCAAGGTCGTGCAGCGAGCCCAGCTCGTGGCCGCGATGGAGGCCATGCTCCAAGAGGGCACCGCGGCGGGCGAGGCGGGCCCCGCCCTGCCCGGGCAGCGGTCCGACCGGGCACGCGGGGCCCACCGGGCCACCCCGATGAGCAGGCTCCGCCCGCGCTCACGCCTCGCCAAGGGCCTCACCGCCGGCGGACTCAGCGTCGGAGTCGCGGCCGGAGCCTTCGGCGGAGTGGCCGCCGCCAGCGGCGACGCCCTGCCCGGCGACTCCCTCTACGGCCTCAAACGCGGCATCGAGGACTTCAAGCTCAACGTCCTGGCCGACGGCGAGGACGAACGCGGACGCGTCTACCTCGACCAGGCCTCCACCCGGCTGAGTGAGGCCCGCCGCCTGATGGAGCGCGGCCGCGGCGGCCAGTACGACCACGAGTCGCTCGCCGAGATCCGCCGCGCCCTGTCCGGCATGCAGCACGACGCCTCCGAGGGGCACCGGCTGCTGCGCGAGGCGTACGAGCGCGACCCCGAGTCCCTGGGCCCCATCCAGGCCCTCTCCGCGTTCTCCCGCTCCCACCGCGCCACCTGGGGCAGCATGCGCGAGCGGCTCCCCCTCCAGCTCGGCGACGTCAGCGAGCGGGTGTCGTCCGTCTTCGACGCCATAGACGAAGACGTCGCCCCGCTCCAGTCCCTGCTCCCGCCGCCCACGCAGGACGGCGGCGACGGCAAGGGCCGGGGCGGCTCCGGCTCGTCCTCCACCGGCCCGTCCGGCGCCGACAAGTCGGCCCGCCCCAGCGCCGGCGGCAGCGGCGCCGCCGAGGGCGGCCACCGCACCAGCAGCCCCAGCAAGTCGGCCGAGGGCTCCGCCGGCGAGGACGAGGGCCTGCTCGGCGGGAACACGGGCGGCCTGCTCGACCCGCCCAAGGCCACCGGAGGCTCCGGCGCCTCCCCGTCCGCGTCCGCCCCGGCGGGCGGCCCGGCGGTCACGCTCCCGCCGCTGCTCCCGGGCCTCCTGCCCGGCCTGGGCATCGAGGGCGAGGACGCCGACTAGCGCCCCCACAAGCAGCGCGTACGACGATGGGGCACCCCTTCCACGGAGGGTGCCCCATCGTCGCGTACGCGCCTGTTCGTGTGCGCGTCCGCCAGAACGTCAGAAGAAGACGGACCGGCGCTGCACCAGCAGTTTGTAGAGCGTGTGCTGGATCTGCTCCCTGACCTGGTCGGTGAGGTTGAACATCAGCATCGGGTCCTCGGCCGCCTCCGGCGGATAGCCGTCGGTGTGGATCGGCTCGCCGAACTGGATCGTCCACTTCGTCGGCAGCGGGATCGCGCCCAGCGGACCCAGCCACGGGAAGGTCGGCGTCAGCGGGAAGTACGGGATGCCCAGCACCCGGGCCAGCGTCTTCGCGTTGCCGATCATCGGGTAGATCTCCTCGGCCCCGACGATCGAGCACGGGATGATCGGAGTACGGCGGCGCAGCGCCGTGGACACGAAACCGCCCCGGCCGAAGCGCTGCAGCTTGTACCGCTCCCCGAAGGGCTTGCCGATGCCCTTGAAGCCCTCCGGCATCACCCCGACCAACTCGCCCTGCCCGAGCAGCCGGTCGGCGTCCTCCGCGCAGGCCAGCGTGTGCCCGAGCTTGCGGGCGAGCTCGTTGACCACCGGCAGCATGAACACCAGGTCGGCGGCCAGCAGCCGCAGATGGCGTCCCGCGGGATGGTGGTCGTGCACGGCGACCTGCATCATCAGGCCGTCCAGCGGCAGCGTCCCGGAGTGGTTGGCGACGATCAGCGCGCCGCCGTCGGCCGGGATGTTCTCCACGCCCTTCACGTCGACCCGGAAGTACTTCTCGTACACCGGCCGCAGCAGGGACATCAGGACCTGGTCGGTCAGCTCCTCGTCGTATCCGAAGTCGTCGACCTCGTAGTCCCCGGTGAGGCGCCGGCGCAGGAAGGCCAGGCCGCTCGCGACGCGCCGCTCCAGACCGCCGTCGTCCGGGGTCTGCGGGGCCGGCTCTTCCTCAGGGGTCACAGGGACATCATCCTGCGCGAGAGACCGTCCCGGCAGGGGCTGGACCTCGCCGACCGGCCCGCCCTCACCGTTCTTGCGCCGGCTCGCCGTGCTCCGGCGCCGCGGCGGCCGCTGTACGGCGCCTCCGCGGGACCGGTCGTCGTCGAACGGAATGACCTTGGCGTCCGCCATCGTTGATGCGCTCCTCAGTTGGCGCTCTGCGTCGGGGGGTGACCGCCGTCCAGGACGGGCAGCGCGGCGATCCGGTCGACGGCCCCCGCGAGGGCCTCGGGCGGCAGCAGTCCCGGGCCGCGGCCGCTCGCGAAGTCCGCGAACGTCTGGGCCGTCGTGTACTTCGGCTGGAATCCGAGGGTCTCGCGCATCTGGTCCGTGGACACCACCCGGCCGTGGGTGAGCAACCGGATCTGCTCCGGCGAGAAGTCCGACATCCCCAGCGTACGCACCAGGGTGCCCGCCCACGTCACGGCGGGCAGCAGCAGCGGCACCGTGGGCCGGCCCAGCCTCCGCGCGCACTGGGAGAGCAGCAGGACGCCGTCCCCCGCGATGTTGAAGGTGCCGCTGTTCAGCGTGCCCCGGCGCGGCTCGTGCGAGGCGATGCGCAGCACCTCGATGACGTCGTCCTCGTGCACGAACTGCAGGCGCGGGTCGTACCCGAGGACGGTCGGCAGGACGGGCAGCGAGAAGTACGAGGCGAGCGGGGTGTCCGCGCTGGGGCCGAGGATGTTGGCGAACCGCAGCACGCACACGGCGACGTCGGGCCGCCGCCGGGCGAACCCGCGCACATAGCCCTCGACCTCGACGGTGTCCTTCGCGAAGCCGCCGCTGGGCAGGGACTTGGGCGGGGTGGTCTCGGTGAAGACGGCCGGGTCGCGGGGCGCCGACCCGTACACGTTCGTACTGGACTTCACCACCAGCCGCTTGACCAAAGGGGACTTCTGGCAGGCGCCGAGGAGCTGCATCGTCCCGATGACGTTGGTCTCCTTGACCGTGGTCCGGCTGCCGCTGGCCAGCGCGGTCCCCGTCACGTCCATGTGCACGACCGTGTCGGCGCCGCTCTCCGCGAGGACCCGCGCGATGGTGGGCTGCCGGATGTCGGCCTGGATGAAGTCCGCGCCGCCCAGGTGGTGCTCCGGCGGGACCGCGTCCACGGCGATCACCCGGTCCACCTGGGGGTCCCGCTGGATCCGGCGTACGAAGCGGCCCCCGAGTTGACGGGCCACCCCGGTGACGAGCACGACCTTGCCCAAGATCAGCGCCTTCCTTCCAGCCCTCGTACCCCAGCCGAGTTCCCCGTGTGCCGCCAACTTAGCGGGTCGTTGTTGCGCTGTGATGACCACCCGATGCGTGACGTGACGGAAATTCCCCCGTCATACACCTGTGGCCCCCCACCGGATGCGGTGGGGGGCCACAGACACGCCGCTTCGCGCGGCGCCGCCTACTTCTTGTTGCGACGCTGGACGCGCGTGCGCTTGAGCAGCTTGCGGTGCTTCTTCTTGGCCATCCGCTTGCGCCGCTTCTTGATAACAGAGCCCACGACTACCCTCGCTCACTTCTCATCACTCGGTGTTTGGGCGCCATGGGCCCACACGACCTACGAGGGGCTAGCCTACCCGCCCGAGCGCTGAGGTCGTAATCGAGGGGGCGAGGGGGGTCACCGGCGGTCCCGGGCACCCCCCGGCCCACTGCCGTCAGGCGGTGTCCACCCCCACGTAACTCTCGCGAAGGTACTCGTGAACCGCTTGCTCCGGGACACGGAACGACCGTCCCACCCGGATCGCGGGCAGATGACCGCTGTGCACCAGCCGGTACACGGTCATCTTCGACACTCGCATCACCGAGGCGACCTCCGCCACGGTAAGGAACTGAACCTCGTTCAGAGGCCTCTCGCCAGCTGCAGCCATGACACACCTGAACCTTCCGCACTCGACGGCCACCGGCTTCCCCTTCCGGTGACTCTTCGTCGTTGCGTGCTCACTCCCCAATGTAGGTGCGGGTGATGCGAGTGGGGAAGAGGTGCAGCCATCGGCGACCTACTGTGACAGACACGCTCGATTGAGTACGTAGCGGGTAAGCGGCCGGTAGTAATCGGACCGCACGGCGTCATCAAGTGGAACGGCGACGGACACGGACCCCTCGGCCTCCCCCACGAAGAGCGCGGGGTCATTGGTATCGGCGAGCCCAATGGCCTCGAACCCCAGCTGACCTGCCCCGCAGACCCAGCCGTGGTCTCCGATCACCAGCTGTGGCAGCGGCCCGCCGGCCTCGGCGGCAGCGGCCAGCGCCAGCCGAACCGGGAGGGGGGAGTGCGTGTGTGCGCCCGGCTCACAACCGGAGCGGGACGCGTCGGGCGCCCGCACCAGCGCGACTCCCCGTACGTAGGCGAGGTTGTACGTACGTAGACCGAACCGGGTCGTTATGTCGACACAGCGACCATGCGCGGGGGTGAGGACGGTACACCCCGCCGCCGAGAGCGCGTCTGCCAGGTCACCGTAGAACCCGAGCAGCCGGTGGGGATGGCCCGTGCCGAGCAGCACCGGTCCGCCACGCTGGGCGACCGTCGCGATCCGATCGGAAAAGGCGTCCAGAGCGGTCAAAGTCCGTTCAGGATCGATCGCATCGGGTCCCGAGACACAGCAAGGATCGGCTGAGACGCCACACTTCTCCGCCATCAGGGCGAGCAGCTCACGCTGCCCCCAGGCCCCCTCGGGATCCAGCCCGATGAGCACCCGGGGATCCCGGGCGGCGAACAGCCGGTAACTCCTGAGACTCGCCTCACGGGAGGTGGCCACGGTCCCGGCCAGCCCCACGGCCACGAGGTGAGCGCGAAGCGCCGCGGTACTCAGCACCCCAGCGATGCTGGCGGACCACACCCCCCAAGGACGCCCGAACCGGGCGAAGACCCCACGGTCGGGCTAACGGAACAGGGCTGGCGGAAGACCGGGCCGGCGGAACACAGGGCTGGCGGAAGACCGGGCCACCGGAACAAGGGCTGACGGAAACAGCCTTCAGGCGAGCAGCCCCCGCAGCGGGAACACCGCCTTGCGCGTCGCCAGTACCGCCTGGTCCAGCCGGTCCGCGGGGTCGTACCCCGACTCCCAGTCCGCCCAGGCCACCGGCCACCGCCCGTCGGTCATCCGCGCCGGTCCCAACTGCCGCGTCCGTGCGTACACTTCCCGCCGCCAGCTCTCCGGGATCAGCGTCGTGGGCTCCACCGGCCGCCCCGCCGCGATCGCCACCAGATGCGTCCACGACCGCGGCACCACCTCGACCACGGCGTACCCACCGCCGCCCAGCGCGAGCCACTTCCCGTCGGCGTACTCGTGCGCCAGGTCGTGACAGGCCACCTGCACGGCCCGCTGCGCGTCCAGCGACACCGCCAGATGCGCCAGCGGGTCCTCGAAGTGCGTGTCGGCCCCGTGCTGCGTCACCAGCACCTGCGGGCGGAAGTCCGCGAGCAGCTCCGGCACCACGGCGTGGAACGCCCGCAGCCAGCCCTGGTCCCCGGTGCCCGCCGGCAGCGCCACGTTCACCGCGGACCCCTCGGCGGCGCCGGTCTCCTGCGGCCACCCGGTCTGCGGGAACAACGTCGCGGGGTGCTCGTGCAGCGAGATCGTCAGCACCCGCGGGTCCTCCCAGAACGCCGCCTGCACCCCGTCCCCGTGGTGTACGTCGACGTCCACGTACGCGACCCGCTCCGCACCCAGCTCCAGCAGCCGGGCGATCGCGAGCGCCGCGTCGTTGTAGACGCAGAACCCGGACGCGGCGGCCGGCATCGCGTGGTGCAGCCCGCCCGCGAAGTTCACCGCGTGCAGCGCGCTCCCCCGCCACACCGCCTCCGCGGCCCCCACCGACTGCCCGGCGATCAGCGCCGACACCTCGTGCATCCCGGCGAACGCCGGATCGTCCAGGGTGCCGAGCCCGTACGACTGGTCCGCGGACCGCGGATCGGCCGACGCCGCCTTCACGGCCTCGATGTAGTCCTCCCGGTGCACCAGCCGCAGCGTCGACTCACCGGCCGGCTGGGCCGCGACGACGTCCATGTGCTGGTCCAGCTCGAAGGCTTCGACGAGTTTCCTGGTCAGACCGAGGCGCACCGGGTCCATCGGATGGTCCCGGCCGAAGTCATAGCCCGTTACTGCCTGGTCCCACATCAGCTGTGCGCGGCCGCTCATGCCCGCCACCGTATCGGTCCGGCCTCGGGGCGAACGAAGGGGCGTACACGAGCGTCACCAGCACCAACACCATCGGCACCAGCATCGCCCCGCGATAGCTCCACGCGTCGCCCAGCGCCCCCACCAGCGGGGAACCGATCAGGAAGCCCACGTAGTTGAAGACGTTGAGCCGCGCGACAGCAGCGTCCGACGCCCCCGGGAACAGCCTCCCGGCCGCCGCGAACGTCTGCGGCACCAGCACGCACAGCCCCAGCCCGAGCAGCGTGAACCCCAGCATCCCGACCCACGCGCCCGGCGCCGACGCCACCACCGCGAACCCGACGGCCGCCACCAGCGCCCCCAGCCGCACCACGGCCACCGCCCCGAGCCGCCGCACCCCGAAGTCCCCGATGGCCCGCCCCAGCAGCGTGGTCACCATGTACACGTTGTACGGCACGGTCGCCAGCTGCTCGGAGCTGCCCAGCACGTCCTGGAGGTACTTCGCGCTCCAGTTGGAGACCGTCGAGTCCCCGATGTACGCGAAGGTCATCACCAGGCACAGCGGCAGCAGCACCTTGAACACGACGGGCCCCTGCCCGGCCTCCCCCGCACCCTGCTCCTCGGCCGCCTCCGTCCTCGTGGCGTCGACGTACCACCGGCTCCCCACCAGCGCCGCCGGCAACAGCACCACGACGACCGGCAGATACGACACCGCCAACGGCAGATCCCAGTGCGCCCCCGCCCACGCCAGCGAGGCCCCGACGATGCCGCCCAGGCTGTACGCCGCGTGGAAGCTGAGCATGATGCTCCGCCCGTACGCCCGCTGCAGGCTCACCCCGAGCATGTTCATCGTGGCGTCCAGCGCCCCCACGGCCAGCCCGAACGCCGCGAGCGAGACAGCCAGTTCGACCATGGTGTCCCCGGCCCCCACACCGAGCAGCGCCAGCAGCACCACGGGCTGCGACCAGCGCAGCAGCCGGCTGGGACGGATGCGCCGCACCAGCCGCTCGGTCGTGACGCTGCCGACCCCGGCGAGGATCGGCACAGCCGCGAGGAAGGCCGGCAGCAGCGCGTCGGACACCCCGTACCGGTCCTGGATGGCCGGGATCCGCGTCACGAGCAGAGCGAAGGCGACGCCCTGGGCGAAGAAACCGAACGCCAGCGAGGCCCTGCCGCGCCGCAGCACATCAGTCATGGCGGCGAGCGTAGGGCCCCGGGGTACCCGTGGGTAGATCCAGCCAAAGGTGAATTTCCCTCAGCTTCAACCGGCGGCGACGAGGGGCGCGGTGGACGGACCGCTCACCACGGGCTCGCCCTGGCGTGCGTCCCGCTCGGCCCACGCCTTCGTCTCGGCGACGACCATCGCGGCCATCGGCCCCGCTCCCAGCGCGCCTCCGACGAGGAAGCCGAGCACCATCGCGACGATCATGATCACATTGCCGAGCCACACCATGGTGTCCACCGGCAGGCTGTACGCCCCCACGACCCGCACCACACACTCGGCGAGCAGGACCACACCCCACACCAGCGAGAACATCCGCTCGGCCCGCCGGAACCGCGCCGAACCCCGGTGCAGTCGCGCCCAGGCGGCCTCCCGGCCCGCGTCGCCCTTCACCACCCAGGGCTTCATCCCGGCGGTCATCATCGGCTTGCCCAGCACCACCGAGACGATGATGCCGATCCCGATCGTGCTGCTGATGGCGCTGTCCTTGGCCATCATCAGTCGCGGGTCACCCGCCACGAAGCTCAGCAGCAGCGAGACGACGTTCACGACCAGGATGAGCGCGGCCATCCCGTTGACCTCCCGCGCCCTCCACACGCTCCACCCGGTGCGTACGGCCGGCACGACGCTGCTGAGCGCGAGCGCCATCAGGGTGCTCATGCCGAAGCCGTTCTTCAGCAGGTAGTACGCGCCGAGCGGCACCGCCACATCGATGATCAGCGGCAGGAAGTTCCGCAACCGCCTGCTCCGCCCACCGGCCGTGCTCTTCTCGGTCGTGCTTCCCTCGGTCGTCCCCGTGTTCGTCGTCATGCCCTTAGCTTCGCGGCCGGGCGGGGGTCGCCGGTAGAAACGATCGTCCGGCCCTCGGCATGACAAATGTCAGCCCAGCAGGCCGACCAACTCGCCCATGTCGGCGAAGAGTTCGTTCGCCCCGGACAGCCGCTCGGCCGGCGTCATGGCGGTGAACCCGAGGACGTCCATGCCCGCGGCCACGGCCGCCCGCACCCCCAGCGGACTGTCCTCGACGACGACACACCGCTCGGGCGCGACCCCCATCCGCCGGGCGGCATGGAGGAAGAGGTCCGGCGCGGGCTTCCCGCGCCCCACATCCTGCGAACTGAAGATCCGGGCGTCGTCGAACCACCGGTCCAGGCCCGTCGTCCGATGCCCCACCCTGATCCGCTCATGGCTCCCCGAGGACGCCACGCAGTACGGCACTCCGCGCGCCGCAAGCGCCTCCAGGACGTCCACGGCGCCGGCCACGGGCTTCAGCTCCCGTTCGAACGCGGCGAACACCCTGGCGTGGAAGACATCGTCGAAGTCCGCCGGAAGCCGCTCCCCCGTGCGCTCCAGCACCAGGTCGTGCACCCGGTGCATCGCCGACCCCATGTAGTCCCGGATGGAGTTCTCGTACGACGTCGGGTGCCCGAGCTCGGTCAGGTACGCGGCGAGGAGCCGATTGGAAATGGGCTCGCTGTCGACGAGAACACCGTCGTTGTCGAAAATGACGAGGTCGTAGCGCATAAACCCGAGCTTAAACGCAGAAAGGGCCCACACCGTAAGGTGTGAGCCCTTTCTCAAAAATTGTTCGGCGGTGTCCTACTCTCCCACAGGGTCCCCCCTGCAGTACCATCGGCGCTGTAAGGCTTAGCTTCCGGGTTCGGAATGTAACCGGGCGTTT